>CAZONU010000087.1:0-14354 GCA_964581145.1 uncultured Planctomycetia bacterium | reverse complement strand
ATATCCATGACGACTACCTGTCGGTGTACCTGGACAAATGGAGCCCCATCTTCGGCGGATTCGTGTTCGCCGAGACTGGAGACAACGGTTACCGAAACGGAGAGTGGTCGCCAATAGGCAGCGGGGAGTGGGGCGTGTTTCACCACTTCTAGCCGCATCGCTGGCGAGGCCGCCGGCCACCGGGCCACGCATTACGGCCGCTGGCCAGCGGGAGACAAGTTCTTCCTTCTGGGGCGGGTGGTGTCGGGTTACGAGGATTGAACCGGGGTCCGTATCGCAGCCTTGATCTCAGACCACATTGTCCGCTGTTTCCGCCAGTCCGGGATGGCGGCAATGGGCCGGACCATGCGCTCGCGGACCTGGTCGCGTCCGCCGTTGCCGGGCGGCAGGTGGAGAATCTCCTCCTGGATATCGGGCGCCAGGTGGAGCAGGTTCATAATCTGGGTGATGCGTGCACGGGTTACATGCGCGAGGCGTGCGAGGTCGGCGTAGTCGGGCACTTCGCCTCGGGCCACCAACTCCTGCATGTGGATGGCCAGGGCCATGAGGCGGGAGACGCGCGGCACGCTGGCGGGAGCCTCGGCCTTCGGGGGCGCGCCTTCTCTCAAGACCTTCCGGCTGCCGTGCCCATGCCTGAAGTGAACCTGTCTGGTGATGGTCATGCCCTTGGTCATGCGCTCAACTCCTCCGCCAATGTCCTGATGCCCGCCGGGTGGAAGGTCACGGAAACCGTGCCCTTGTCGCCATCGTAGTCCACCCGCTCAACCAGTAGCCGGATGACTCGCGCCTGCTCGCGGGGCGAGAGCGTGTCCCACACCGGGTCGAAGAGGGCGAGCACCTTGGCAGCCTCCTTTTCGTCCAAGAGCTCGCGCCCCAGGGCGATGAGTTCCTCGCGCACCTGCGTAGCCCGCTGCTCGGCCGTTCGGATACGCTCCTGGACGTCGGCCATCCGGTCTGCGGCGGTGCCGTCCCGGCCGAGCTTCTCGACGAGCCTACGGAGGTCATCGTTGTGGAGCTTGAGTTTCCGCTCCAGGGCTCTCTTCTCGGCCTCAAGCTCCGCGAGGCGCTTGCCGCCCTGCTCGCGCACATGCCGAAGCGTCTCGGCCACGAGCGTCCGGTCCTCCCCGATGGTCCGCAGTTGGTCTACCACGAATCTCTCGATCTCCGGGGCGGGGATGGACTTCGACGGGCAGGTGTGCCAGCCCCGCTTCTGGGCATTGAGGCACACGTAGTAGCGATAGCGCTTGTTGCCTTTCTTGGTGTGCGAGTGGCACATGGCCGTCCCGCAAGGCACGCAGCGCAGCAGGCCTTTGAGCAGCGCCCCGAAGCGGTTCCGGACTTGCTTGCCGCCGGACCGGCCGTTGCGGCGCAGGAGCGCCCGCACCCGGCGGAAGACCTCGGCGTCCACACTGGCCGTGTGCTCCCCGTCGAAGGTCTCTTTCCCGAGCGTTATCTTGCCGATGTAGATGACGTTGGTGAGCAGGCGGAAGAGGGAAGCCTTATTGAAGGGCTTCCCGCCGCGCTCGCGGCCCTTCCTGGTGGTCCACCGCTTGCCTGTCCAGCCCCGGGCGTCGAGCACCTTGACCGTCTCGATCAGGGACTCGTGTTCCAGGTAAAGCTCGAATATGGCCCGCACCCGGACGGCCTCATCCTCGTTCACCGTGATCCTGCCGCCGTCAGGGACCACGTCGTAGCCCAGGACGGGGTAGCCGCCGGACCACTTGCCTTTGCGCCGGGCGGCGGCGATCTTGTCCCGGGTGCGCTCGGAGATGATCTCCCGCTCGAATTGGGCGAAGGAGAGCAGAATGTTCAAAGTCAGCCGGCCCATCGACGTGGTCGTGTTGAACTGCTGGGTGACCGAGACGAACGAGACGCCTTGCTCATCCAGACTCCCCATGATGCGCGCGAAATCGAAGAGCGACCTGCTGAGCCGGTCCACCTTGTAGACCACGATGCAGTCGACCTTGCCGGCCTCGATGTCAGCCAGGAGACGCTTGAGGGCCGGGCGTTCTATGTTCCCGCCCGTGTAGCCCCCGTCGTCGTAGCGGTCGGGCAGGCATTGCCATCCCTCGCCGCGCTGGCTGGCGATGTACGCCTCGGCCGACTCGCGCTGGGCGTCCAGGCTGTTGAAGTCCTGCTCCAGCCCCTCGTCCGTGCTCTTGCGGGTGTAGATGGCGCAGCGGACGGCCTCTACCGCGGTCTCAGCCCTTGCCATTGGAGTCCTTTCTACCCAGCCTGAAGAAGTGGTAGCCGTTCCAGTGGGTGCCCGTGACCGCCTTGGCCACGGCGCTCAAGGTCCGGTAGACCTCGCCCAGGTACTCGAAGCCCTCGGGCAGGACGCGCACCTCGACGGTCTCGCCTTTGTACTCGCGGGTGATGACCGCCCCGGGCATGGGCAGGCGGCCGTCCTGGGATATGCGGATGGTGGCAACCCTGGTACGCTCTGGCGGCGGGGAGGAGGCCCTCTTGGGCGCGGTGAGGCGCACGTCGGCCCCGGAGGAAAGTTCCCAGGCCCGCTGGCGGGCGCGCTCGGACAGGCCTCCCTCGGCGTTCGCCTGGAGCCGCCAGGCGATGCGCCTGACGAGGTACTCCTTGTGGCGGCTGGTTGTGGCCTCCCCAAAGGCGTTGGCGTACTTCTCCCTGAGTTCCGGCACCGTCATGCGGCGCATGGCCGCGATCTCCCGGGCGACGTTGAGGCCCATTCGCATGCCCTCCTTTCTCCCGCTCTCGCAACTCGTTAAACGGCAGGCGGATGAGGGCTCAGCGGGGCGGAAAGCTCAAGGGCTTTTTGGCAAGATTCTGGGTGTTCCCCGGGGGCTTCCGGCATGGCGATATCGGCCGTCCCGGCGCTCGGCTTCATGCGCAGGAGGCCGGCGGCCAGGATGCGGGCGAGCTCAGTCAGGCGATCCTCGGGGGACAGGGCGGACAGGTCTGCGTCCATGGGCGGCTCCTCGTGCGAGCGCCCACGACGTCCTCGGCTTGGCCTACGGCGCGCCGTCCGGCGGGCTACATTCTCTCCTGTGTTTACTTACCCGGTGTGAGTTCGAAACGTCGGGATGGGCGGCCATTTGGGCGTAATTCTTGATTTGCGCACGGGGCGAGAATACAATGCAGTCGGGCCGGGGACGTTCCCCGGCCCGGCGGGCCAACGGTGATTGACGTTCCATTTCCGTTGAGGATAGCGATGTCCCTGTTTGAAGGAGTGCGTCATGGCTAAGCGAAACGAACGAACGTCGAAAAAGGTTGCGTCGAAAGCGTCGAAGATCCTCAGCAATCCCAAGTCAACCAAGGCGCAAAAGTCGGTCGCTGCATCAGCATTGACCCAAGCACCGAACAAGAGTGCAAAGAGGAAAGGAAAGAAGCGGTAGCTTCCCAAGATTGCGTCATCTACGCTCCCCTTGGTCATAAGGCGCGCGAAGAATCGAACGTGATCTTGTGGTCAGCCGGGTGCCGAGCTTACTTCGGTTGCCGTGCCGCCGCTCTGGGCTAGCGGTGTTCAGGGCCTTCTCGCGAGCGTGTTCACGGAGAGCATAGAACCCTTAGCTTGCCTCCGACCGAAGCCACATCGTTCATGGTTGAAAACAGGAGGTAGGCCGCTTGCGTTGCTTCTGGCGCGGGAGTTGCGGCACTTAGCTGCGCCCCAAGACTATGTTTTGACAAGATACGTCCAAGCAGTAGCCACACCTCAATGTCCGCCAATGGATCACGGATTATGTTTCGGATCCCGCGCCACATCTGCGAGCCCGTTGTGATGTCAGAGGGTTTCTTGCGCATTCTCTGATTCACTTGTCCAGACACACCTTTGCCCCCCGACCATTTGCTCGTGTGCCAACATTTGGCCTTTGGAGGGACATGCTGTCCGAATCTGTCGAAGTACTTCAGGTTCTTGGTCGCCTGTCCGCACACTTCTTGGAGTGGGCTTGCCGCGTACTGCCTTGCTTGACCAGACCCCTGCCCCTTTGCGTGTATGAATACAACGCGCCGCTTCTTCGTATCAGCCAGGATGAAGTCTGCTGCCTCCGTTCCCATGTCATCACAGACAAGGATATCCGGTGTGCCAAAGAAGTTCGCCAGCCCGTGACCACGGCCCAAGGCATCCACGATTGCGAATAGAGACCGCTGATCCCAGCCCGATCCATCTGACGCGCACTGGCGGCCTTTTTCAGAACCAATTGTGCCTAACGACGGAACTCCTTCAATAACTCGCAGAAGCCCGAACTCATCCTGGTAATTGCGCCCGAATCGAAGCATCGGGCTGTAGAAGGCACCAAGTGTATAGAAGCTACGAGTACTTTTGGGAATCACCCGGAAGGACTGATGTCGGTTGAGGTAGGCTACTATGCCACGAGTCAACTCCGGCTCGTTCGAGTAGTACTTCCCATCAAGGTCCGCTGAATCAATAATGTACCGTTTGGCCGTGGGATCGAATCGTATTTCACCAGTACAACGAATACCATTGGCAGTGATTTCGAACCGATGGTCGCGCACTGTCGAGCATGCGTCCTCCACCGCCATTGTTTTGGCAGTGCCCCCCTTGCCTTCTTCGTTCAGGAGGAACCTGTCCTGTACCTCTGTCAAGTCAAGGAGCAGGCTTAATGGCTCGGCGTCAGCGGGTGGCTCAGCCGACTTGGCATAGCGAAGGAACTCGTCACGGCTAGAACTGTCCTCTTCCAAGGCGCCTGCAATTCCATCGATCCATCTGATGTAGTCGTCGAACGGGACCCAGTTCACAGAAGCATCTGTCACCTTTCCACGAGCAAATCCGACATAACGCCGCACTAAGTTATCCTCTCCTTTGTCCGTGTAGCCTCGGGCCGTCTTGCAGACAAATGCGTGGTCGTCAAAAGCTGGAACGACGTTCTCAATCCGCGCAGCGGAAATCGCTCGCGAACGCACAACTCTGGGTCCAAGATTCGCATTCCGAAGGCTCACTGCTGTTAGATGGCTATTGGCTCCTCTGCTGAATAGCTTCCTAAGATCGGTTGGAGGAACTTGCTCAATGTGGCCTTCCATCATAGATGACATGCTCCCGCTGCTGTCAAAGTAGCACACATAAGATCCAACGTCCCGAAGCACCGCCACGCCGAAATCACATTCAATGAAGCATTTCGTCTTGAGCAAAGGCGAACTACGAAAGGACAGATAGAGGAATACATGGGTTCGGTGATTCACGGCAAGATGACGGCACGCCTTGTCTTGCTGATCGTACTCGGCGCTAATCTCTTTACATAGTGCATCGAGGCTAAAGCCGCTCAGTTTCCGAGATATGTTCATCGTTAGCGGCAGACATAGTTCCTCAGAAGGATTCACATCCTCCAAGCTGAGAGGAGTGCGAAAGCGGCCTCCGACATAGAGGACCCCGGGCTGAGCCTTGGCCATAGCCTTTTGGAGCATACTGCCGAAATCGGCAATCTCCACACCTTCCTCGCCGACCCGTTCATCGAAAAGGATGAAGCCTTCCCAGAGTTCCTTCTGGCGGCCGTTACTGTGGTCGAGAACATGTGCTACTGCGCCGCGTTGTCGACTTGGGTTTCGAAGCACTCGTCCCACTTGCTGGACAAAGGCGCGAGTGTTCTTGAGTTCCCTGTAGAGCGCGAGTAGCTGGAATCTAGGATCGTCTATCCCTTCAAGGAGCTTGAACTGGTGAACCCAGAAGATCGCATCTTTCTCATCTGGATTGGGCACTGAGCTGCACTCATGTGGACGTTTGGGGTCACCATCAGTGAAGTTCTCATGTATCAGCACATAGGATTGCCCAGCGGCTTTCAGAGCGTCCCCTATCTGACGCACATCAGACTGCGAGTCGCATCTGATTATTACCCTTGCTGCAGATTGTGACTTCCCTCGATTGGTGGCGAATGTCGCCTTGTAGAAATCGAGGACCTCATTGACAAACGCACGGGGTGAGCCGGGGTGAGGGCGCGGAGAGATTGTGACATCGCGAATCACCTTGTCGCTAACAGCCTCGTGGAAAGTATAGCTGAATACGTGGTCATAATTGACATCAAATAGCTTCAGGTCATTGCGAAACGGTGTGGC
This sequence comes from uncultured Planctomycetia bacterium, assembly GCA_964581145.1. Taxonomy (GTDB): domain Bacteria; phylum Planctomycetota; class SZUA-567; order JAKLDR01; family JAKLDR01; genus CAZONU01. The sequence goes on along the minus strand of CAZONU010000087.1, from coordinate 8,315 downwards.
GGTGAATATGACTTTCGGAGCCTTGATCCCACGAATCGCCTCCCGCCACGAAATCGCCGGCTCATAATGGCCTTCGTCAACAATCACAAGAGCGGCCTTGTCCTTGAATGCTGTGTAGTCTCTTGTGCCGCGATTCTTCAAGCTGTGGAGCATTTGGATAGTCATCACCAGGATCGTGCGCCCAAGGTCTTCCTCTTTGATGCTCCGGTGCTTTCCGGACGACACACTGTGGACGGTCTTGGGCAGGGCATCGCTCAGCCCCAGTCTGGTGAAAAAACGGCCGGAGAGCTCTCTGAAAAGTTGATCGCGCAGTGCTATTCGAGGGCAAAGGACTAGGATGAGCCCAGTGCTCTTGAGAAAATGGCTGGCACAGGCAATGACGCCTGTCTTGCCTGTTCCGGTGGGCATGTGAATCAACGCTGAACCGGTGTCTGCCTTCTTCTTGAACGCGGCAAGATACTTGCGAATCGTGCTCATGGCCTTCCGTTGATGGTCCCATAGGGGCGTAGATGCCAGGGATGGTCGTGCTTGTCGAGTCCCGTTGGCGGGCATCACTCAGTATCCGAAGCCAAGAGAGTCTTAGAAGATAAGAAGCAGAGAGCAGGACGAGAGGTTAGGCGCTGATCTTGGCTGCGCCTCGGTCCCACTTCGTGGCAGATGGATGGTCGTTTTCGGGCTGCGGTCGTAACGCGGTTGTTAAATTTCAGGGGGGTATTAAACAGAGATTCAGAGAGTTCGCGAGCGTCTTTCTGGCCATCGGGCGCAACCATGATGGTTTCGCTCGCGCCCCAGGCTCTCTCTCTCGAAACGGAGAATCCGGCCTCTTCGCCCGTCACGCGCAGACCCCTTTGTCCCAACGCGTTGTGGAAAAGCCCGGGTGCCTCTCTGCCCGGGGCTCTCCGCTAACCGGAGTGCCTCTCCGGGTCGGTAGTTTTCAAGTTGGCTCCCCGGCGTGGACTCGAACCACGAACCTACTGATTAACAGTCAGTTGCTCTACCGATTGAGCTACCGGGGAACCCCTGACTCTCGGTCAGCCTGCTATTGTATCGGCCGCCGGCCACAAATCAAGAGGCATCGCCCGCGCAATTGTCGCGAAAAGAAAGAGGGCGGGGGCTACGCCGCCCCCGCCCCTCGTGCCGGGGGCGGCACGAACCAAACCCTTCTAGAAGTCGAGCTCCTCCGCGGGGGCCTTGCCCTTGCGGGGGCGCCTCTTGCCCTTGCCCGGCCCGCCCTTCATCCGATCGTGGATGCGCTTGCGGATGGCCGCGCGAGCCTTGGCGCGCTCGGCCTCGCTGAGCTGGCCGTCGCCGTCGGCGTCGAACTTCTTGAGGATCTCCGCCCGACGCTCGCCGAAGCGCTTCTTGCGGGCCTCGCGGGCCTTGGCGCGCTCGGCCTCGCTGAGCTGGCCGTCGCCGTCCTCGTCGAACTTGTCGAGGATTTTCTTCCAGAGTTCGGGATGCTCCTTCTTCCAGGCCTCAAAGCGCTCTTGGAGCTGCTTCTTGAAGACCTCGCGGGCCTTGGCGCGCTCCTCCTCGCCGAGCTGGCCATCGCCGTCGGCGTCGAACTTCTTGAGGATCCCGGCGCGGCGCTCCTCGAAGTGCTTCTTGATCTTGGCGCGCTCGGCCGCGCTCAGCTGGCCGTCGCCGTCGGCATCGAAGCGCTTGAGCAGGCGGCGTCGCAGGAGCGGATGGCGCCGCCCGGCCCGCTTCATGCGCCCGTGGCCCTTGCCTGCCCCGCCTTCCCCGGCCAGCGCGCTTGCTCCCAGGACCAGGGCGGCTATGGCTGTCAGTGTGCTCAGTGTTTTCATCTCTCTGCCCTCCAAGCTGCTGCTCGCGCGTCTGTGTATCCCGTAACAAGCAGCGTGCCAGAGGAGCGGATTATGCGGTGTGCGCGTGCAGTGCGCCTAATCAGGCGGCTTAGAGCCATCCCGCCAAGTTTGGGGGCTGCCCTCTGAGCGCTGATGAGCTGTGGGCGGATGCCACAGTGTGGGGTCCGCCGGCGTTCGAAGGGGGAGGCGGATGGGCCGGGCCACAGCTGGCCGGGGCCCTTGACCTGTAACGAGGGGGAAGCGGTGCGAATCACATGTGAAGCGCGCCAATGCGCTTGCGGGCGATGCGGTCCCTGGGTATAAAGAGAGCGCCGGAGGGGGGCCGCATGGCTAAGGTGGCCAAAGACGATCGCCGTGCTCGGCGGTACAACGTCAGGAACTTCGAGTTGTACTGCTCCGAGGGCGGACTGCTATCATCGCTCTTCAAGCCCAAGAGCGGCGGGCGCTTGCCGGTCGTCAACTTCAGCGTCGGCGGGGCCCAATTCCTGGCCGACAAGAAGTTCAAGGACGGCGACAAGCTCAAGATTCACCTCTACGTGCCCATGGCTCCTGAGCCCCTGCAGCTGGACGCCGAGGTGTGCTGGTGCAACCAGATTCCCCGCCGGGGCGCCTTCCGGGTGGGTGTGCGCTTCGGGACCGCGGCCCTCAAGAAGGCCGAGAAGCTGCACGAGATCGAGGCCAAGATCGGCGGCTTGACCATCCGGGTGCTCTGTCCCCGGTGCAAGTCGGCGCTGGTCGTGAAGAAGAAGCACGAGGGCGCCGCGGCGCGCTGCCCCAAATGCAAGGCGCCCATCGAGGTGCACGACCAGGAAGACCTGCCCCAGCTCGACAGCGAGAAGAGGGCCGCCGAGAAGCAAAAGTCGGCAGCGGCCTCTGTCGGCGCGTCCTACGGGGACCTGCGCCGGCCTTTCGTGCACTTCCTGCGGGGCACGGTCCCCAGCCGCCTGCACCTGGACCTGATCCAGAACTTCGCCAAGGGCGATCGCGGGCAGGTGGCCGGCTCGCGGGAGCTGGCCATGCAGATGGGCGTCTCGGAGAAGAAGGCCCGCGAGGCGCTGCGCGGCCTGGTAAGCAGGGGAATTCTCAAGGAGATCGGGGTCAAGACCTTCAACTACGATCCGGTGCCGTCGGCCAGACAGCACCTCGCCGAGCTGGCCACCGCACTGGCCTCACCGGGCAGGCGCTCGGAAGTCCTGGCCGTGATCCTCGAAACGGAGAAGAAGAAGAAAAAGCGCTGACCGCCGGGCGCGTCCCTTGCTGAGGAGCGCATTGTGGGTGCGGAGCTGTGCCGGATCAAGGTTTCCGACGAGAAGGACCTGGCCGTCCTCGAAGTGGCCAGCGACACCCTGGCGCTCAGCGACCGCGACGAGTTCCTGAAGGCCTGCGGCGAGCTGCTGGACACCGGCAGGAAGCACGTGATTATCGACATGCGCGGGCTGCGCCGCATCTTCAGCATCTTCCTGGGCACCGTGCTGGACGTGAACGTCAAGGTCGGCAAGGCGGGCGGGCGGTTGACGGTGATGGCCTCCGAGGAGGTCACCAAGCTCTTCCGGACGGTGGCCGGCCCCGAAATCCTGGAAGTCTGCCAGACGGAGCGGTCCGGCCGGAGGAAGAGCAGCCGGAGAAAGAGCGGCCGGACCAGCCGCTGAGCGCCGCGGATATCCACAAGGCACTGGCCGAAAGCATTTTGCAGCAGCGGAGGCGCGGCTTGCCTGCCCTTGCACTGATTCCCCGCGCGGGCTATACTCACCCCCAATGGAGATGAGGAACTTTGTGCCCGGCTACCGGGTCCTCAAAGCGGTGGGCAGCGGGGCGGCGGCCAAGATATACCTCGCGGAGGGCCCCTCCGGCGACCAGGTGGCCTTGAAGGTGGTTGACTCTAACGGGCCCGGAGGGCAGAAGGCCGGCGAGGAGCTGCGCAAGGAGTACAAGATCCTCGCCCAGTTGGAGCATCCGGGCATACCCCGCGCTCACGCTCTGCACAGCCTGGACAAGGGCGTCTGCATGGTCCGGGAGTACTGCAAGGGCACCTCGCTGCGCAACCTGATGCGCGACCAGCCGGGACGGGTCAACCGCATGCTGGGGCGCATACTGGAGCGCTCCGGGGAGATGCTCCAGCACATGCACGACCGGGGCATCGTCCATCGCGACTTCAAGCCGGAGAACCTGGTGGTCGACGATGACGGCGGCGTCTCCCTGGTGGACATGGCCTTGGCCTGGCGCAAGCGGCTCTTGGCGGGCAAGCCGGCCCTGGCCGGGACCCCGGCCTACCTGGCCCCCGAGCTGCTCGACGGCCAGGTGCCCACGCCGGCCTCGGACGCCTACTCCTACGCGGCCACCGCCTATGAGCTCCTGGCCGGGCGTCCGCCTTACGAGGGCGGCAGCCGGCAGGAGGCCCTCAACGCTCTCAGGCGGGGCGGGGCTCCGGGCCCCAGCAAGAGGAACAGGACGGTTCCGCCTGAGCTGGACCGCCTGGTGATGCAGGGCCTGAGCCGCCAGCCGGCCGAGCGGCCGTCCAACCTGCTGGTCTACGGCCACCGGTTGGCCGGGAAAGTGGCGGGAGCGGGGCTGAAGCCCCCGCCCCGATAGCGATTCGGAGGTCCCCAGTGGCCGCGCCCATCGGCAGCAACGGCTACCTGCCCTTCGAGGAGCCGATCCTCAAGCTCGACCAGAAAATCCGCGAGCTGGAGGAGCTCAGCCGCGTCAACAAGATGGACTTCTCCGAGGAGATTCGCTCTTTCCGGGAGCGCCGGGGCCAGGTCATCAGGCAGGTCTACGGCCGGCTCTCGTCCTGGGAGCGCGTGCAGATCGCCCGCCACGAACGGCGCCCGCAGGCCCGCGATTACCTGGACATGGTCTTTAGCGACTTCCTGGAGCTCTCCGGCGACCGCATGTTCGCCGACGATCTGGCGGTGGTTTCCGGTCTGGCCCGGCTGGGTGACGAGCGGGTCGTGTTCGTGGGGCAGCACAAGGGGCGCAACGTCCGCGAGCGGCACGTGACCAACGCGGGCTCGCCCCATCCCGAGGGCTACCGCAAGGCCCTGCAGAAGATGAAGCTCGCCGAGCGCTTCGGCCTGCCGGTGGTCTGCCTGATCGACACCAAGGGGGCCTTCCCGGGGACCGGCGCCGAGGAGCGCGGCCAGGCCCTGGCCATCGCCGAGAACCTGCGCGAGATGTCCGTGCTGCGCGTGCCGATTGTCGCCACGGTCATCGGCGAAGGGGGCAGCGGCGGCGCCCTGGGCATCGGGGTGGCCGACCGGTTGCTCCTGATGGAGTACGCCTACTACTCGGTGATCAGCCCGGAGGGCTGCGCGGCCATTCTGTGGAAGAGCGCCGCGAAGGCCCCGGAGGCCGCGGAGGCCCTCAGGCTCACCGCCGGCGACCTGGTGGAGATGGGCATCTGTGACGAGATCGTCCCCGAGCCGCTGGGCGGGGCTCACCAGGACCCCAAGGCCGCCGGGGAGATGCTCAAGGAAGCGATTCTCAGGAACCTGGCCGAGCTCAAGGCCCTGCCGGTCGACGAGCTCCTTGATCGGCGCTACCGGAAGCTGCGCACGATCGGCGTCTGCGCCGGCCAGGAGGCGGAGACCGAAGGCGGCCCGGAGGCCGAAGCTGAAGGGGGAGAGGTTTGAAGATCACGCGCTTCTTGGCGGCCGCTGTGATCGTCCTGGCACTTGCGGGATGCGGCGGCGACACCTTCAAGCCCCTGGCGGACTGGGGCGGCGACCTCAAGGCGGCCAAGGAGCAAGCCAAGACCGCTGGCAAGCCGCTGGCAATTCTCTACTCGGCGCCTTGGAGCGGCGTGGCTCGCGAGTTCGAGACCAAGGTGCTCCGCGACGCGAAAGTGAAGGCCGAGCTGAAGCGCTTCGTCCGGGTCCGCCTCAACCTCGACGACCAGGACAAGAAGGGCAAGAAGGACGAGGACGGAGAGAAGAAGAACGAGTACGGCGTCAAGTGGGTCCCCAGCCTGGTGCTGGTCAGCCCGTTGGGTGAGGTCAAGAAGCTGGAGAAGGGCGGTTATCCCGCCGGGTACCTGGCCAAGGAACTGGCCAAGCTGGGCGAGTGGAAAGGCTTGGAAGAGGAGGGCTGGGAGTCCCACCGGGCCGCGGCTGAGAAGAAGGCAGCTTCGTCCGGCAAGCCGCTGGCCGTGCTCTACTCGGCGGCCTGGACTGAGGATGCCGTTGAGTACGAGAAGAAGGGACTGGCGGGAGCCCACAAGGTCCTGGAGGCCAGGTATACCCTGTTGCGTCTCAACTTCGCCGCGAACAGGAAGGAAGCCGAGGCTCTCAAGCTCAAAGCGGCGCCCACACTGGTGCTGCCGGGCTCCGGAGGCAAGAAGCTGGTGGTGACCGGCAAGCACTCCGCCGAGATTCTAGCCAGCTTCGTGGAAGGGCTTGCGGGCTACCAGAAGGTGCCCGGCTGGAATTCGGACTACGATGCCACCAGGCAGAAGGCCCTGCGCGACAGCCGGCCGCTGGCGGTCGTTCTGGACAAGGCTGCCGATTGGAACAGCCACCACTTCGTGCGCGAGGTGATGGGCGCTGGCGAGATAGCCGCGCTGCTGGGCAATTTTGAGAAGGTCCGGCTCGAGTACGACCCCGAGTGGAAGCTGGCCAAGGAGCATGACGTCCAGCCCGCTGACGTGCCCTGCGTGCTGATCTTCAGCAAGACGGATGGCAAGTTCGTGGACAAGCATACCTACAAGGAGTCGGTCACCCAGATTCTCGAGCGTGTCCGTACGGAGGGCGGCAAGGCCCCGATGAAAGCCAAGTCCGGCGCCTGAGCGGCGGGGCCAGAGGGCCTGTTCAAGCGCCAGGGCTGCTTGTCCGATAATGAATATGGGAGGTCCGGGGATGTCGCACAGGAAGGTATTGACGCCCGAGGACGACCTTTTCGGGCGGGTTGCCCTCTTCAACAACCTGATCACCCTGGACCAGATAATCGAGTGCGCGCGGATCATCTCCGCCGAGATGGTGGCCGGGCGTCCCCGGCGCTCGCTGGCCAGCATGCTGATTCTCAAGGGGCACGTGACCCCCAAGCAGGCCGGCGCGGTGGAGGCGGCGATCCGCAAGCGCGCCGGCGAGGCCGGGAAGGCAGTGCCGACTTCGGCCGGGCCCACCCCCAAGCCCCGGCCCATGAGCCAGCGGGCTCCCTCCGGCCAGAGCCAGATAACCGTGGCGGTGGGCGGCGACGAGGCCGCGGCCTCCAGCGGCCCGGCCCTGCAGAAGATAATCGCCAAGTACGTTCCCGGGCGCATATATCCGGAGATGCTCGACTACATCGTGAGGAACAAGATAACCGTCATCGAGGTGAAGAAGCTGGCCAGGGCCATCCACGAGCCCGAGAAAGAGGTGGTCAAAGCCTTCAAGTACTGGCGGAAGGTGGGCCTGCTCCGCACCGTCAGCACGCACCCGTACGGCTTCGGACCCACTGACGAGATGAACGGGGAGCTGCGCACCTTCCTCGATGCCTGGCACGACCCCAAGCGCCACTCGCGGGTGCTGGGCCACGTGCTGGCCTGCGAATGAGCGAAGGAGCGGCGCCTGTGCCGACGGCGGGCTTGCCGCCGGTGACCCGGGCGGCTATCATGTCGGGCCGGAGGGGTGCCCGAGCGGCCGAAGGGGTCGGTCTTGAAAACCGATGTGCTCTTCGGAGCACCGCGGGTTCGAATCCCGCCCCCTCCGCCGGCGGTCCGGCGGCCGTTCTGCGGTTGACAATCGGCGCGGACAGGTCTACTTTGCCGGTAGCCGGATGATTCCAGGACAGCGGGGCGCGGAGCCAACCATGAGGCGTATCAGCGTGAAGGAAGCCCAGCCCGGGATGGTTCTGGCCCGGCCCATAACCGACCAGCAGGGAAGAACCATCGTCAACAAGGGGGCCAGTCTCACTCAGCTGTATATCTCTCGCCTGGGCAAGTGGGGGATCGAGGAGCTTTTCGTCGAAGGGCCGCAGGCCAAGGAGGCCGCTGCTGGCCCGGCAGCCCCCGCCCAGGAACCGGCGGTTCCCGAGGGGAAGCCCCCGGCCCGGGCCGAGCCCCAGCCGCCCCCGGAGCCGGAGGCTGCGCGGGTGCCGCCGGGGGTCTACAGCGGCCCGGACCTTGACGAGCGCGTGGTCCGCACCTTCTCCGGGGTGATTGACGATCCGCTGATGACCGTTCTCTGCAGCGTGGTCCGCAAGCGCCTGGCTGAAGCCGCCGGCGGGGGGGAGTAGCGGCCGCCATGGTCCTGGACTCCGACCTGCTCCGCAAGCGCGTCGAGCGCCTGGAGGGTCTGCCTACCCTGCCCTCGGTGGCCAACAACCTGATAAGCCTGACCCAGAGTCCCAGGACCAGCGCCACCCAGGTGGGCGAGCTGATCAGCAAGGATCAGGCGCTGACCAGCCGGGTGCTCAAGCTGGTGAACAGCGCCTATTACGGATTCCCCAAGCAGATCACCACCGTGAACCACGCGGTGGGGCGCCCGTCTTCGAGGCGAAACACCTCGACCT
>CAZONU010000086.1:0-14361 GCA_964581145.1 uncultured Planctomycetia bacterium | reverse complement strand
GCATACAAGCGTCTCCATGCCTGGAGGACCGAAGGCTTGAGAAAATCCGGAGAGGACAAGTGAAAGCTGCCCTGGCACTCGAAGACGGCCGCGTTTTCGCGGGCACCAGCTTCGCCGCCGAAGGCGTGACGTGCCGCGAAGCGCCATAGGGGCGAAGCCACCTGTGGAAGTGCCGTGTTGAGCAGACTCCGCTGCCCCTTCTATTGCAGAACTTGTCCGGCACGGCTCCAGGGCCGCTCTCTTCCCCCTTTTCTAAGCAGCGAGACACCGAGTGACCTGGCAGTTGTGTCTACGCGTCTGCACGCCTTTGCAGTTCAGTATACCAGAAACCTAAGCTTCGTCCTGACCTCCCCCGCCGGAGCCCCCGTCGATGGCCTCCCGCAGAGTATCGACCAGCTCTTTGAGGCCCACCGGCTTGGTCATGACCCGGTAGGCGCCCACGTCGCGCAGGTCGTCCTCGTCGAACATGCCCAGGTAGCCCGAGTGGATGATCACCGGCAGGGCGGAGTCACGCCGGCGGAGCTCCTTGAGGACGCCGATGCCGCCGGTGCCGGGCATGGCCAGGTCCAGGACCATCGCGTCGAAGCAGCCTTTTCCCAGCAACCCCAGAGCCTGCCGGCCGTTGCCCGCGGTGGTGACCTCGAAGCCGACCTTGCCGAGCAGCTCGCCGAAGGTGCTGGTCAGCTGGTCGTCGTCATCGACGAAGAGCACCCGCTTCCCGGCCGCCTTCTCTCCGCTCGCACCGCCGTCAGTCATGCGGGCTCCCCGGCTGCTGAAGTGTCAAATGGCCTGCCCCCGCGATTCGTGCCGCCCATTGAATCAGCTTGCGGCAATTGTAGTGCGCCTCCCCCGGGCGGTCAAGGCGCTGGCCGCGCGGGACGTCCGCGATTCCGATTGAACCCCCTTGACCGCGAAGACACCGCCCGCTAGCATGGCCGCCGGTCCGCCTCCGGAGGGTTTTCGCCGGACCAAGCAGCTTGGCGCGGTGCAGGGCCGGGAGGAGGAGGAGCCTGGAAGTCTATACGGTACAAGAAGATAGAAAGGGTCCGCGATGAGAACCCGATCACTTGTCCGCCTGGCGGCCGCCGCCGCTCTGCTGGCCGTCACCGCCCCCGCCCTCGCCGTCGAGGTCGCGCTCTCAGTGAAAGAGCCCGCGGGCATCGCCCGGATGAGCCAGCCGGCCACCGGGGGGGTGTCCTTCAAGCCCGGGGAGGTCAAAAGCGCCAAGGACCTCGTCCTCCTCGACGAGAAGGGCAAGCCCGTCCCCGCGCAGTTCACCGTCCTGGGCAAGCACGCCGACGGCTCCGTCCAGTGGGTGCTGGTTGACGTAATCACCGACGTCGCCGCCAAGGGCGAGACCAAGTACAAGCTCAAGACCGGCGGCGGCAAGAATCCCGCCCCGCGCAAGCCCCTCAAGATCACCGAGGACACCGGAAAGGTCGCCTTCGACACCGGGGCCCTCAAGCTCAGCGTGAGCAAGCTCACCTTCAGCCTGTTCCACAGCGTGGAGGTCAAAGGGGAGAAGGCCGTCACCGGCGGCTCGGTGGAGCTGACCAACTGCGAACTGGAGAAGGTCCAGCCCCCCGCCAAGAAGGGCCGCAAGCCGCCCCCGCCGTTCTTCACCTACAAGAAGGACGGCAAGACCTTTCCCTGCAAGCCGGCCACGCCCCGGCGCTTCAAGTGGGAGTACCAGGGGCCCATCCGCGCCACGCTGCGCGTCGACGGCGACTACAAGCTCGCGGGCGGGGCGCCGCTGAGCTACACGGCGCGCCTCACCGCCTGGAGCGGCTCCAGCGCGGTGCGCGTGCGCTTCTCGGTGAGGAACTCCAACCCCAAGGAGGGCCGCGACGCCTTCATCTCCCGCGCGGCGCTGGGCCTCAAGCTGGCCTTCCCGGCGACCGAGCAGGGCGCCGGCCTGGACTGGGCCGCCGGCGGCGACGGGGCCGTGGGACTCCTGATCCAGAACCGGCACACCGCCGGCATCTACAAGGGACCGGGCACCTACCTGCGCGGGGAGTTCGGCTGCGGCTGGTCCAAGGGCTGGAAGGGCCTCTACCGCCAGGAGGTCAGGGACAAGGCGGCCTTCGTGGAGGTGGTTTCCAGGAACCTCGCCGTGGCCAACAAGAAGAAGGGCGAGCTGGGCTTTCACCCCCAGGGGGCCTTCGCCCTGGCCGACCGCGCCCACAAGCAGTCCGAGATCTGGTTCGACTTCTACGTCGGCAAGCGCAGCGCGGCCCAGAACGAGAAGCTGGCCAGGAGCTTCCGCTCCAAGCTGCTGGTCCTGGCCTCCGGGAAACATTACTCCGAGACCGAGGGCCTGGCCGTGGGCCATTTCGGCACCCTGGCCGACGAGATCGCCAGCTACAAGGCCTGGGGCTGGAAGGGCGCCGACGAGAAGGGCAAGTACCCCGCCAAGCCCCACCAGCCCTTCGCCTTCGTGCCCATGGAGTGGATCCACGACGTCAGCGAGGACGACTGCGTGGAGGGCTACCTGCTGCAGTTCCTGCGCACCGGCGACCGCGGCTTCTTCGACTGGGCCGAGGCCTGGTGCGGGCTCTACCGCGGACACGCCATCTACCGCACCGACTGGGGGGAGCGCTGGGGGGTGGCGCCCCCGGCCGGTGACCGCACCAACTCCGGCCTGGGCTTCGGGTGGTACGGCCCGCACTTCTACGGCTGGCCGGACTCGCGCATGCACCGCTGCCACCACTACGGCCGGGGCATCTTCGACTTCTACATGATGACCGGCGACGTCGACGCCCTGGAGGCCGGCCTGGACCTCGCCGAGGCCGAGTGCCTGCCTTACCTGAAGTACAAGACCGGCAAGGGCTTCGCCTTCGGCCGGACCTTCGGCCGGGCCTTCCTGACCGCCATCAGCGCCTGGAAAGCGACCCGCGACGAGAAGTGGAAGAAGGTCGCGGACCACATGGCTTCGATGATCCTCAAGGGCACCAACTGGGACCCCAAGCTGAGCATCTACCGCCAGGGGCTGGGCATCAAGGGCTCCTACTTCGCGCGGGCCTGGACCAAGGGGCACTTCGACCTCTCCACCGTGAGGGGCTGGAAGCTGCGGGACATCCCCCCGCGGCTGGACAAGCACCTCACCGAGAAGGGCATCAAGGCCTTCGCCAAGCGCGGCCGGATCATGGCCAGGAACAAGGCCGGCCAGGAATGGGAGGTGACCTACCTGACCCAGGTTTTCGAGCTCTCCGCCTGCCACTTGGCCATGGAGCGCTACGCGCGCCTCCTCAAGTCCAAGGCCATGGAGAAGCGCCTGGTCGCGGTCTCCGAGGGCGTCAACAAACACTGGTGGTCCCAGAAGTGTCAGCACATGATCGGCTCGCCCTGGTTCGGCTGGCCGGAGAAGGACAAGGTCCTGGATCCCGGCGTTTGGCAGGCCTCGCACGACAAGTGCCCGGCGGACGGCGGCGGCAAGCACAGCGGCTACGCCACGCGCTACACCGCGGACATGTTCGCGCGCGCGTACTCGTTCACCAAGGACCCCAAGTGGCTGAAGCTGGCCAAGCGCTCCTGGAACCGGGGGTCGAAGCGCCTCTACCAGCGCACCGAGCAGTGCGCCGCGGACGACGAGGTCGGGCCTTTCGCCTACATAAGGGGCGCGCACAACAACAGCATGAGCGAGTGCTCGGTCCGGCTCTTCTACGAGGCGCCCCGGGCCAAGGACATCGACTGGAAGAAGTAGGGGGTCCACTCCGGGGGGCACGTACCGCCCACCACGGCGGGCAAGCTTCCGCCTGCGGTGGACTTACGGTACATGTCCCCCTTGGCTCTCCGTCCTGAACATATCTGAGCCCCTCCCGTTCAATAGGTTGCGACGTTTGAAAAAAAAGTTGGCGCCTGAATTCGGCGGCCGTGTCATCCTCCCGCGCGCCCCCCAACGATGCCTTCTGCCCTCCCTGGCAGACCGTCGAGGTTCCGCCTTCCTGGCGTGGTTCCGGCAACCGACTTGCCGCTCGCCGGGCACCCCGGGGCGCCGCTCCGAGCGACAACACCCCCTTCGCTCCCTGTCTTGGACGCACCTGAGTCCTTCTCCCCCAGTGGTTTGCGAGCCCCGAAAAAAAATAAGGGAGGCCGGCCCCGGCGGCGGGAGGGAGCGCCTGGCTGGCGTAACTCACTACGCCCCAAGGACTTCCGCACCCGAATCGGCCCCGCCGCCTGTGATACTATATACGCATAGGAATACGGGCGGAGGCTTCCGTAGTTGGGGACCTGTTGGGAGGGAGGTGGGGCAATATTGGGGGCTGATGGGGCCCCGCGCGGGAGGGAAGAACTCCTGAGCCTTTGGGGGGCCGGGTGGGGCGGGGATTTGTGAATGTCTTGACATTGGTGGGGATATGCGCTAAACTATATACATACACCTGAGAACGACCTCCCGGGAATGGTTGGGCCGGCAAGGGAGGGTATTCAGCCATTATGAGCGCGATACGCAAGCTTCGCTGGGTGCTCCCCGTCGTGGGAGCGGGGCTGGCAGTGGCTGCTGTATGTCTTCTCTGGCGGCAGCCTAGTCTTTCGGGGACCAAGAGACCCGATGACGCATCTAGCTGCACTTTCCGCACTACCAAGCGAGTGGAGATATGGCGGCCTGGAAGGCCTGCAGATGATTCCAAGGCGAGGGCGCTGCATGCTCGAGGGTGGCATGTTATTGCCGATGTCTCGGCAGGGAATCCGTTGTCCACCGGCTTCAGGCTGCGTTCAGCCGATGGTCACCAAGCCGAGAAACTGGAGAAGACGACGGCAGCGGGGGATCACTGGGTTTCCGTAACTCACAGTTACCCGGACATCAAGTTATCACCTTCCAGGACGATGAGGGGATACCAGACTTTCCAGCCCATGGACGGCCTCCGGCTGAAAGGCAAACCGGGCGAGCCAATGTTGCCCGTAGCGCAAGTGCGGCTCCTCATCCCTCCCGGCGAAGCTGTCGAGGAAATCGTGGTGCGCTCGGCCGGACTGGTGGAGATGCCGGGCGTCCACCGCATTGAGGTGGGTTCCGGCAAAGTGCTTCCCCGCGCTCCCGATGCGCCCTGCCTTGGTCAACTGGCTTCGGTAGTCGGCGTGCAGCGCAAGAAGGGCCATGCCATTGTTGTGCTCGACTTGAACCCGGTGCAGTATCAGCCAAAGTCAGGGCGTCTGGCTGTTCATCAGCTTCTTTCAGTGACGGTCAAGACGCGTGCGGTAACCGGGCGCGCGCGGATACGCCCGCGTCTCCGAGCCGCGGCGGAGATACGGAAACTGGTGGACAACCCTGAAGTGCTTGAATCCTACAAGCTCGCGGCCGCCGTACCGCAAGGCGGCATCGCGCCACAGGGAGTCCTCACTGATCCGGCGGACACCTACAAGTACGTGGTTGTCGCTCCGCAGGCCCTGCGGGACGCCGCCACTGACTACCGACTGCAAGACCTCATGGCCCTCAGGACTGCGCAGGGCCTCTCGTCAACTCTGGTGACTATTGAGGACATTCTCGCGAATTACGCCGGCGCTGACGACGCTGAGAAACTGCGCAACTTCGTCATTGACGCCTACAACGACTGGGAGACCGAGTACGTTCTATTGGCTGGCGACACGAACGTCATGCCCTACCGCACATTGCGGGTATTTGGATGGCCGGATGACCTTGACGCCCCCTCCGACTGGTATTTCCAGTGCCTGGACGGTGACTACAACTCGAATGGTAACGGCTTCTATGGCGAGACCGATGACGGTGCCCTGGGGGGCATGCCGGACATCCTCACGGAAGTCTGGGTTGGCCGGGCCTCTGTTGAGAACGCCACGGAGATGTCGAACTTTGTCTATAAGACGGTTACCCACGAGAATGCTGTGCAAACTGAAGCCTATCTCTACCGCGCCATAATGGCCAGCGAGCGAAGCCCTTCGTGGAACCTTTACATCGAAAGACTCATCATCGGGCATCCGGGCGACAGACTCATGTCCGACCACAACCCGTACCCCCCGGACACTCCGGCGTCGGCTGGCTTGCCGGAGTACATTGTGCCCTATCGGCTGTATACTGAATCCGGCGACAACGACCCCGGCGATTGGGACAAGTCCAACATCATCGCTCTCATAGACTCCAATCGCTATGGCGCGGTTCACATCGGCGGCAGAAGCTCGGGCACGACTTCCAGCCTGAGGATGGATACCACGGATGTGGACAACCTGACCAACACGAAGCTGCTGGTGGTTTATGACCACGGTGATTACGCAGGCGACTTCAGCGCCGACTGCATCGCCGAGCATTTCACGTCATCGACCCGCAGTGGTGCGGTCGCGGCCCTCATGTGCAGTACGGATCTCAATGACGGCATCGGGACAGGGATCAATGAGACCTACGAAGACGCGTTCCACCGCATGTTCGTCAAGGTCGTGTTCGAGGACGGCGTAAATCGCGCCGGTCCCGCCAATGCGGCCTCCAAAGAGGCGCTGAGCGGCATATTCAGCCGCGTGCCAAGCGAGGCGCTGAGGGCAGCGTATGCGGTGAACCTTTTTGGTGATCCTGCTCTTCGATTGCCGGGCACGACAGCCTTGCCCATCATGACCGTGAAATCCACTACGTTCACCGACCCGGTGGGCAACGGTGACGGTGTGATAAATGCCGGCGAGACTATCGACCTGACGGTGATGTTGAAGAACCACGGGCCGGCGGCCGCCAACAACGTCAATGCCACCGTGTCCACCGCCTCAGGATTTGTGAGCATGGTCACGAGTGACGCGGCATACGGGAACCTGTCTTCGGGTGGCGGTACGGGCACGAACGCGCCCGACTATCGCTTCACCGTGGATGCCGGTTGCCCCGCTGAGGAAGAGGTGGAGTTCAACATACATGTCACGGACGATGCCGGCAACCAGTGGGACAGGAAGTTCACGCTGGTGGTCCGCAGCAGCTATGCCAACATCACGCTGCCGGCCTCGCTCAGCGCATCCTGTCCGGCCGGTTCGAGCGTGGAGAAGACACTGACCATCGGCAACAACGGCACTGCGCAACTGAACCATGCCCTTTTCCAGGTCAACGGCGATGAAACGACCCGGATGTACAAGCGCGGAGACATGTATGGGGAATACTTCGGCCTCCCGGGCATCGAGTGGACCGCCGACGGAATTTGGGAGCTGGCGCGTCGGGACTCAGATAACAGGCACTTCCTCCTGAAACGCAGCGAGATAGATGGGTCGATTGAGGCGGCTGTTGACATCGACGCAGCGGTACCGGGCTTCGCGAAGGGCTTGGCATTCGATGGCACCTACGTGTGGGTCGGAGACGCGGGCAACGGGAAGCTATGCCGCCTGCAGCCGGCAGACGGCTCGTTGGTTTCGAGTTTCTTTCCTGGAAGTTTCACTGACCTGACCTGGGATGGCACTCACCTCTGGATTCTCTCTTCGGGTCCCAGTACCGCCCGCGTGACCAAGTATGACGTTTCCGGCAATGCGCTCTACAGCTTCAAACTGCCGCGTGTTCCCGGATTCGGCGCCTTGGCCTGGGATGGCTCAGTGCTGTGGGTGGTGGGGTATCGTCCCGGCACACTCATGGCCTTTGATCGACAAGGGAATCTGCTTTACGACATGGGGAAGTACGATGACCCGTACCTCAGCGAGGGTCTGACCTTTGACGGCCTGCATTTCTGGCGGGTGGACGCCTGGGGAATGATCCGATTGCATTCCGGCCGGTCCTCCTGGCTGGCGTTTTCGGCCTACATCGGCACCGTGAGCCCGGCCGCCAGCGGCGACGTAACGGTTACCTTCAACGCTGTGGGGCTCACTCCCGGCGTTTACACTACCACCCTCAAAGTCGCCTCGAACGACAACGAAACACCTTTGGTGGACATCCCGGTTACATTCACCGTTAATCCCAACACCCCCCCGACCATTTCGGACATAGCCGACACCGACACGGACGAGGACACCGCCAAGGGGCCAATTGCTTTCACGATAGGCGACGTGGAGACGCTGCCCGATAACCTGGTGCTGACCAAGTCGAGCAGCAACCAGACGCTGGTCCCCGACGCCAATATCGTCTTGGGCGGCAGCGGCGCCAATCGCACGGTGACGATAACCCCGGCTCCCAATCAGTCCGGGGCGACGATTATCACCATCACGGTCGAGGACGAGGACGGCCTGCAGGCCAGCGACTCCTTCGTGTTGACAGTTAATGCGGTCAACGACCCGCCGACCATCTCGGACATCGCCGACACCGACACTGACGAGGATACCCCCAAGGGGCCGATCGCCTTCACCATAGGCGACGTGGAGACGCTGCCCGGGGACCTGGTTCTGACCAAGGCCAGCAGCAACACGACGCTGGTGCCCCTGGCCAACATCATCTTCGGCGGCACGGGGGCCAACCGCACGGCGACCATCATCCCGGAACTCAACCAGCACGGCACGGCGACCATCACCATCACAGTTGAAGACGAAGGCGGCCTGCAGGCCAGCGACAGCTTCGTACTCACCGTTAACTCGGTCAACGACCTGCCGATAATCAGCACCTTCAACCCGGCGACGCCCTTCTTCATGCAGGCGGGCACCTCGCAGGTGTTCGAGGTCTCGGCCCACGACGACGACGGCGATCTCCTGTCCTACGCCTGGGAGATCGACGGGGTGCCGACCGGCGACACCACCTTCGACATGACCTACAGCCCCACCCAGGCGGACGTGGGCCCACACACCATCAAGGTCACCGTCTCGGACGGCAACGGCGGCACCGACAGCCACACCTGGAACGTGACGGTGACCACCTCCGTCCCGGGCATCGCCCGCAGCACCGCAACACTCAGCCCGTCGTGCGCCGAGGGCCAGGACGCCGCTGCACAGACTTTCGAGGTGTGGAACGCAGGTGGAGGGACGCTCAACTACACCATAGGCGACGACGTTGCCTGGCTCTCCTGCGCGCCCACAGCGGGGGACTCCACCGGCGAGCACGACACCATCACCGTGACCTACGACACGGACGGTCTGGCGCCGGGCACGCACAACGCGACCATAACCATAACCGCGCCGGGAGCGGGCAACACCCCGCAAGCCATCAGCGTGACCTTGACGGTCAACGCGCTCCCGAGCATCGGCTGCAGCACCGCAGCGCTGAGCCCCTCCTGCACTCAGGGCCAGAACGCCGCCGCGCAGTCTTGCGAGGTGTGGAACGCCGGCGTGGGCACGCTCAACTACACGATAAGCGACGATGCCGGCTGGCTCTCCTGCGGCCCGGGGTCGGGCGACTCCACCGGCGAGCACGACACCATTACGGTCACCTACACCACGAGCGGCCTGGCGCTCGGGACTCACAACGCAACCATCACGATAACGGCGCCCGGATCCAACAACACCCCGCAGACCATCGCGGTGACGCTGACCGTGACCAAGAAGTCCGGAGGCGGGGGAGGCAGTGGCTGCGCGCTGGCGCCGGGCTCGGGTAGCGCGCTGGGCTGGTGGCTGCCATATCTCCTGGTGGCGGGGCTGTATCTCTTGGCTCGGTTGCGTCGTCGGAACACACTAGGGCGGAGCAACTGCAGCTAAGGGAGGCGAGGCCAGGGGAAAGGGCCGCTGGCTTCTGAGCGGTATCCTGCGCTGCGGCGATTGCGGTTACGCCTTCTGGGGCAATCGGAGGCGCAAGGGCAGCAAGCCCGGCCGGAAAGAGGTCATCACGCCCTATTACATGTGCAGCGGTCGCCAGTCACGGGGGCGGTCGGTCTGCGCCGCTCCCTCCCACGTCCGGGCTGACGCTCTGGAGGGATGGGTCCTGGCCAAGCTCCAGAAGCTGGTCCTGGCGGACGTGGAGGGTATGGAGGGGCGGGGCGGCCCGTGAGGCGGTCACGTCCTACATCGCAGAGGTCATCATCAAGCCCTCTGCGAGGGCCGGCCACATGGCCCTAAACCCTGCGGCGTGGCCGCGTTGGGAACAGGCAAAGCGGGCTGAAGACGAAAACGGCCGGCCCGAAGGCCGGCCGTATGGAACTTTGGTAGCGGGGGAACGTTGGCCGAGGGTTATTCTATCTGATCGCGCACGTCTCTTCCGCCGCGTGGAGCTTGTCGACCCGCACCGCGCGGCGGTTGTAGGTGTCGTTGAGGTAGTAGTACTTGTCGCTGCTGCCCGCGCCGGTGACCCAGGCGATGGGGATATCCGGCGTCGAGACCGTCGGCTTGCCGGCCTTGCCTTCCGGCAGGTTGGGGTTCACGTACTTCGAGTCGAAGTTGCCGTAGGCCCCGAACCTGACTATTTCGTTTCCGGCATTGTCGACGATGGTGACTTTGCACGTGTTCGGATTGGGCAACGCCAGCCGACCGTAGGGGTCGACGTCGAAACGCGGCGCGCGGCAGACGCAGCAGGCACCGCCGCCCCCGTAGCCGCGGCCGCTGAAGGGCCCCATACCCGGATAGATGGCCAGGGCGTTCTCCAGCGTGTACTTCGCCCGCCCCTCCATGACCTCGATGCGCGGGGCCTTGGGCATCGCGCTCTTTCCGGGATAGCGCTTCATGCCCAGAACCGCCCCGCCCTCCTTGCCGAACTTCACCACGCTGCCGGTCCAGGTGAGGTAGGCACGGTCCTTCTCGAAGCCGGCCGGGGGCTTGAAGTCTGCGGGCCGCAGGCGCATTCCCAGGTAGTAGTTGCCCTGCAAGTCAACGCGAACGCCGCCGCTGGCCGAGGTGACCGGAGCGATCATTGCCGAGGTCAGTTCCGGGTTGCCCTTCTTGCTCTTGACCGTTCCCTCGAGGTACTTGCCCTTGATGGGCCGGCCCTGGGGATCGAAACCGGCGATGAAGTACTTGTTGAAGTAGTACATGAAGCTGATGTAGCAGCTGCCGCCCGGCCCCACGCCCAGGCCCTTTTCGCAGTAGCCCATCCCGTAGCGGCTGTAGACGTGCTTGGTCAGGACGTGGGTCCCGCTCGCAAACGGCGCGGGCTTGAGGTCACGCGTGTAGCGCTCCAGCGGACCGCTGTAGCTCTTCCCGGTGCGCGCATAGAGCAAGCCGTCGCGACCCACTGAAATGTCGACGCCATAGAAGGGCTTGCCGGCCACCTTGAGCATCTTGCCCTTTCCGGACTTGCCGTCGTAGCGATACATGAGATTCACGCCGTTGGACGTGTAGACCTCGTCGCGCGCGTAGTCGACGCTCAGGCGGTTCCAGTCGAGCTGCGACTTCGACTCGGGCCGGAAACCGGTCTCGACCACCTGGAACTTGCCGCCGGTCGAACGCAGGCACATCAGCCCGGCGCTGCCGCCGATCCACAGGACGAGCTTGCCCCCGATCGCGCCCAGCGCGGTCATCGAGCCGTAACCCTTCTTGAGGGCGGTCTCGGCGACGATCTTCGCTCCCTTGCCGCGGCCCTTGACTCTCAGCAGCTTGTGGAACACCCGCGCGCTCTTGGGCGCAGCGGTGCGAGCTACCACGTAATAGTCGCCGGTCTTGGGGCTGACGTGGACCCTTTCCGGCCAGGGCACCGGGGTGAAACCCAGCTTCTTGCCTGCGGGGCTGACTTCCTCGATGCCCCCGTTCACCAGATCGCAGACGTGCAGGTGTCCCTTGCCGTCCACGCACAGGCCGTAAGCCGCGGTGCGCTTGTTCCAGGCGTTGGGCACCCAGAAGGGCGTCTGCCTCCAGTCGGGGAGCGCGAGATCATGAAACTTCACGGGGTCCGAGCCCGGCCGGCTCATGTCCTTGCGGTAGACGCGCCCCTGCGGCCACTTGGGGTCGGTGTCGGCGTGACCGTTCTTGGGCTTGTACTTGGTGCCGGCCACATTGACGATGTACATGTACTTGCCGTCGGGCGAGAGCGCCACCTTGGGGTCGTTGAACCAGGGGTTCTTGACCTTGGCGGCCTTGCTCCACAGAGGCGTCGGTCCGGTGATGTTTCCGCCGTCGACGTCCATCCTGTAAACGTACATTCCCGAGACGATCAGGAAGCCGCTCTTCGTCGAGACGCCCGCCATGCGGATGCCCGCGCCCTTGTTGTCCCTGCTCCAGGAGTAGAAGATCGGCCGCTGGGCGCGCAGGTTCCTGGGGATGAACTCCCCGTTCTTCGACTCCGCCCAGTGCGCGGCGCGCTTCGCGCCGAGAGTCAACGGACCGGGTACGACCGTGCGCAGGTACTTCCCCTCGGGCGTGAAGACCCGCAGCACGTCCATGTTCTGGCCGACGGAGCCCTTGAACGACGAAACGTGGAGCCGGCCTTTCTCGTCGGTCGCCAGGCTCATGATCTGGCCGATGCGATAGGGATCGCCGCCGATCAGCCGCCCGAACTTCACCCGCGTGCCGATGCGCGCGCGCACCCTGACACCCGAAGCCGTCTTGCCGAGGTCGTCCTTGCCGTCCCAGGTGATACTCTGGCTGAGGCCGGGCTTCAGCGGCGGAGGCGGCGCCTTCTTCCCGCCGAGGACTCCCGCGGCCAGGTGGCGGATCACCTTACCGTCAGCGCCGAGCATCGCGACCTCCACGTCCGTGGGCGCGGAAACGGTGAAGGTCATCTTCACCTTGCCGTTGATCCGCTTGGCAACCGGCTTGTTCGTGAAGCGCGCTTCGCCCCCGCTGGCCAGCACTCCCAGCAGAAGTGAGCCAACCGCGATCAGGCAAATCTTCATCTCTCAACCCCCTCCAGATCGGCCAAAGCAATTCTCACCAGGATCAGCAAAACCGAGAGCGGCAGACGCTTGCTCTCAGTGCCCTTCCGCCCCGCCTCGCGCGGCCCGATCATCACTCCGCCTTCCTCAGTCTGGTCGGCACGTTGATGCGCAGCGGCGGCGTGCTCCGGTCGCTGCGGCGTTCGGCCAGGCGTTTGACGCCTATCTGCGCCATGGTCTTCACCCTCCAGGTGACCGCAGGAGGGACCTCGCCGCCCGCGAAGAGCGCGGCGAATTGCTCGTAGGTCTCTTCCATCGACCAGCCGACCATCTTGAAGTCCCGCCCGACGACCAGGCCGAGCTCGTCCGCGACCCTCTTCAGCGCCCTGCCCAATGGACCCCAGAGGGCGATCACCCCGTCGGGGCGCGCGGGCGAGTTCAGTATCCGTCGGGCGGCCGCGGCCCAGTCCGGGAATCCCGGGCGCGTGCCCTCTTCGACCCGGTCCCAGGCATCGAAGCAGAGCTCCGGAGTCAGCGTGCGCCTGGCCTCCGCCAGCGCCGCAGCCGCCCCGCCGAATCGCTCGCGGCTGTGAGCGTTGCGACCTACCGGCCCAAGCCAGGCGATGCTCCCGCAGCCGCTCTCGACCAGCGCCTTGCCGGCGAGGTAACCGCCGCGGTAGTTGTCTTGAAGAACGCTGTCGTAGCTCTGGTCCTCGCGCCACTCGTCCATCATCACCGCCGGGATCCCCGCGCGCTCGATGAGCGTGAGAAACTCGGGCTTCGAAGTCTCTAGGATCGCCCCCCAGACCTTGGCGGTTTTGAGTTGCTCGACAACCTCGGGATACTTGTCGCGGCGCGAACCCACGCTCAAGACGGTCCAGCCGCGATCCCTGGCCACGCCTTCCAGACTCGACATGAGCACTTGGTGGAAGCGGTCCCACTCGTCGCCGCCTCGATCCCTCCAGGAGACGTAGGCGAACGGGCATCCCCGATGCGGGTCGTGCGCCCGGCTGAGCACGCGATATCCGTGGCGTGGCTCGGCCGCGATCAATCCCTCGGCCTCCAGAGCCTTGAGAGCGCGCGTCACCGTCTTGTAGTTGACCGACATAGTCTCCTTGAGCGTACGTATCGGTGGCAGGAAGCTCCCGCTCTCGTACTCGCCGCCGGCGATTCCTTTGCGAATAGCTGTGGCTACCTTGGCTCCCGACCTGCCCAGTGCACCTCGTCCTGGTGAATCCATGGTGACCCCCAGTGTGAACCCTGCGTGAAAATACACCGATTGCCCCTGATTGTCGCTTGAAATCCGCAAGAAGAGGCATAATTGACCTATGGCACTCTATCAGGACGCTTACGAAGCCGAGGATAGTGAGCGGAACTGTCGGAAGTCAACGGCCCCGGCCCGCCCTCGACCGCAGATGAGGAATCAAGCGTTATGATATGATACGATACGCGACAGGTGAGGTCGTAGATGAAAACCGGCGGGAGGTCGTTATTGACCTCGTCCCGCCAGTTTTTAGTTCCGTGGTAGCGGGGGTGCGCTACGACTCAAAGAATGAACGCATCGCGTGCAGGCGGGTGGCTTACGAGATCGACTGGAAGGCGCGGGCCTTCAGGAAGCTGGCCGGATGAGGGTCACCTGCCGGTCGCGGCCTCCCAAACCTTGACGGTGTTGTCGCTGCTCCCCCTCACCAGCCGCCTGTCCTCAGCGCTGAAGCCGTCCTGCTCACAGCGCGATCTCCGGGGGAGTGCTAGTGTTCCATCATTTTTGTTTCAGCGGGTGAGGACTTTGGTCGATATCTCT
>CAZONU010000085.1:0-14492 GCA_964581145.1 uncultured Planctomycetia bacterium | reverse complement strand
GACGACGTGGTCGACACCTGGATCAGCTACAAGCGCGACCACGAGGTGGACGCCCTCAGGCTCAGGCCCCACCCCTACGAGTTCGCGCTGTACTACGACGTGTAGGGGGGAGGGATGTAGTCGGTGCGGCCGCAGGGCTGGCCTCTCAGCTTGAGCGCCGCCATATTGGCGGCTTGACGGTAGGCGGCCCGGGGCGAGAATGGCCGCCGGCCCTGAGAATTACGCCTCTGGTGGGAACCGGATGGGAGTGTGCTTATGGGCGGTTTGTTGGGCGCCGTTATGCTGGTGCTGGTTCTGCTGAGCGTCGAGTGGCTGCTGCGGACGAGGCAGAAGAAGCGGGCCGAAGCGGGGCCGTCGAAAGCGCCTCTCGGGCCGCCCACCCGGATCATGAAGCTGCATTCGGTGATCGCCTGGATGGCCACGGGGTATCTGGCCATCGCCTGGTTGTTCCCCGTCTGGGAACAGCGGGTCGCGATATACTACGGCGGCAAATCGGCGGAGACTTACAGCACGATCGTAGGGCGCAGGTTCATTCTGACCCCTCCTCAAGGGGACCAGAGGTTCGTCAACGAAACCCTGCTGAGTCGTAAGCTCATCAACGAACTGGCCGGCGGCCTGGGGAAAAGGAAGAGTTTCTCAACACAAGTCGGGATCGACCCCGGTCTGTACGAATTCTCATTCTGGCTGGTGATTGTTGCCGGCTCACTGCTCCTGGCGCTGCGCGCCTCCGACTGGCTGCTGCGCAAGAGGATGGGCAAGGAAGCGAAGTCACCCGCGGCCCCGGAGAGCGACGGGCCGGACGGGTAGCCGGTATCTGCGGCCTCGAAGCGCAGGCGCTTGAACTCGGGGACGGATTCGTCCGGAACCAGGGCCCTCCTGAGGACCTTCATGGGGCACCTCCTGGCCCTTGGGGAAGGGCCTTGCTGTGGGTATGGTCCGGGTGGGAGGAATGAATTTGTCGGCTGCCGCCAGGAATGCGCTGCGGTGAAACTAGGGTTTTTTACTTTCAGTCGCACTGGCCTTGCCGTGCAGCCAGAAGTGCTTGACGAAGGCCGGCGGTGGGGGGGTCCGTCCCTCCGCCACCTGATCGCGCCACTCCTTGTCCGTAAGGCGCTTGTGTCCCGACTGCCACCACTCGTAGTAGACCATGACGCCCCCCCGCGCGATGTACTTCTTCCCCTGATAGTCGACGAGAACGATGATCTCGTGGGGGCGGCCGGTGGCCGCCATGAGCGGCGTCGGTGGCATTCCAGTGCCGGTCATGTCGAACACGTCGGCCACCAGAGGGTTGTCGTCGGGCATGCCGGTGTCCACGTTTGTGTCGCGCTCCAGCATCAGAAGGGTGTCGCCGTAGCGCCCGAGATTCTGAGCCTGAGTTCCGGAAAGAGCCTTGCCGTCCAGCAGAGCCTGGCTGCAGTCCGCGAGGAAGCCGCATAGCTTCCTTAGCTCTTTGAGCTTTCCGCGTGCCGGCGAGGAAAAAGCCTTCGCCAGAAACCGCGCCTCGGATTCCGACGGGCGACCGCCCTTCTCCAAGCGCTCGACCAGCGCCCGCAGTCGCGGCCAGAACTGCTCGCTCCCTGCGTTTACGCCCCCCAGGCGGCCCTCGAACCGGAACCGCCCTAGACAGTCCAGGTCGCCAGGCTGGAGCCCGAATTGCCTTTCCACGCCCCGCATGCCCTCGGCCAGGACCTCCAGCCAGTTCCGAGCGTTTGCGTCACCTCGACGTTTCACTTTTTCGGCCTTTTTCCAGGCCTGCGCCCCCGCCTGGTCCAGCGCCTTCAACTTGCCGGCGAGCCCCGTCAAGCGCCGAAGCGTGGGCAGGTCACGATTGGGCACGAAGCACCCGATCCCGTATTTCTGCGCGACAGCGTCAAGCTCCGCGGTCACGCTCTCGATCATGCGGAAGTATTTCGGGTTCGGCTCAACGATAGGCACCGGCTCCCGCAGCGCCATGCAGCGGTAGTAAATGGGGATCTTGGTGTGTAGTTGCCAGGTGTGCTTGATCGAGGCCCATTGAGCCAGGGCGGAGTTGAGGCAGCGCAGCCGCCACGCTGGGGTCCGGGCGTACGCGGGCGCGTTCTCCGGCGCCGGCGCCAGTTGCTGGCCAAGGAGGTCGTACATGCGCCTGTAGTGATTGTCGATGAAATCGTCCCTGAAGCAGCGAGTCAGCGCTTGCATTTGGGCCTTGGCCGGAAGCTCGCACCACGCACGGGCCGCCTCGGACCCCATCCCGGCCATCACGTGCACTCCGCTGGGATCCAGGCGCTGCCCCGCGATTCCGAAAAGGAGGGCGGCGTCCGGCGTGAAACGGCCGCCGAGCAAACACAGTTTTTGCACAAGATCGTTGCCGTAAAGGATCGAGGTGTTCAGGCGCGGTTTTCGCGTCTTCATCAGCGCCCTGCGCTTCTGGTCCGGGCTGGCCCCGGCGGGGAGACCGGCCACTGCCGCCCGGACCTCTTGGGGACCCAGGTCGTCCGGCGCGCCGAGAAGCGCCGTGAAAACCTCGGAAAGCCGCCCGTACATGGAGGTGAGATCCCCGTCCTCCATGACCTCGGCCAGGAGCAGGGCACCTTCCAGGCCCTGGTCGCTTCCAAACGCAAAGCCGTGCAGCCCGAACCAGACCACGGCGCGGAAATAGCTCCCCAGGCCAGGCTTCTCAGCGTACAGCCCGCGCACCTTGTAGCGGGTGTAATCGTGTGCCCGACCGGTGTAGGGCGAGACCACGCTGGACCTCTTGGCCTCCAGGATCCGCTGCACTTCCTGCTGAATCACCTGCGCGATGTGCTTCTCCCGTTTCCGCAGAACGGCGGGTAGCGGCGTCTTCAGGCCGTGGAGGCGCGCGGGGACGGCGACGTGTACGAACAGGTGCTCCCCCACATCGCGCGGAACGCCGCCCCGTTCCAGCCGCTGGCTGGCCTTCTCGAGGAGACGGCGGCAGAAGTGCTGCATGAGAATCGCATTGCTGACCTCGATTTGCTGCACGAGGTCCTCGTAGAGGACATGAAAGCAGTGAAAGGCGCTATCGGTGGTGATGAAGTAGTTGTGCTTTCCCATGTAGAATCGGTACATCTGTTTACTGGTGACGTCGGTGACAGCGAAGCCGTTGCGCTCCAGCATGGCCCGCACGGCTTGGTTCTTGATGGCCTCGTGGCCCTGGTAGTCCTTGAGTTGGTAGAGTCGCCGCTCCGTTTTCCCCGCGGCCCTGTCGGACTCTGAGGCAGGATGGCAGGAGACCGCAGCCAGCATTGTCAGGACCAGAACAAAGAAGCGCATGGTGACCCCGCCTCCTCTCCCTAGCTTGCTTCAGCCGTTTATCCGTATGTTTAACGCAATCTCCTTACGGGGGTTCGAACTTCATCCGGAAAACTCCAGCCTGCCCCGGTTGCCGGGCCTTCGGGAGCATCATAGCCCTATCTGCAGGCATATTCGACTTCACGCCACCCTCTTCTCCTGAGACACTTCCATCAGCCCCCGGAAGGTCCATGTCGGCCTGGATGGCCTCGGCCGGCGAGATCGGGCTTTCCAGGGGCCCTCTCAGCCGGAAGGGGTGAATTCCCGGCCGGCCAGGTCGATGAAGGCCCCCTGGGCCAGCAGTTTGTCTCGTAGCTGCTCCACGTCCACCTCGCGGACCGCGCCGCCGCTCGCGGCGGCCATCTGCGCGGCTAGGCCGGCGGCCTCGCCGGTGGCCATGGCCCCGGGCATGACCCGCACCGAGCCCTGCATGGCCCGGTCGCAGGATATCGAGCGCCCGGCCACTAACAGGTTGGCGATGCCCTTGGGCACGAGCGAGCGGTAGGGGATGCCGTAGTGCTCGCCGGGGGGCAGCTCCTGGCGGCGGTGCTGGAGGGTGCGCGCGGCTATCTCCTCGGGGGTGGCGCCGACCACGTGGACGTCGATAAAGTAGCAATAACTGGCAATATCGTCGGGGCTCTTGGTGCGCGCGAAGAAGTGCTCGGCGTCCATCACGTACTCGCCGGCGATGCGCCGGGTCTCGCGCACCCCCACCAGTTCGGCAGTCGAGGCCACGAAGCCGTCCTCGCAGCCGGTCACGTTCTTGCGCAGGTATTCGCAGAGCTCATTGGCCTGGCGGCGGCCCTCGATGATTGCGCGGGTCAGCGAGGCCGCGTCCGTCCCGTCGGTGCCCTCCTGGTGCTTGTAGTTGAAGCCCGTGGCGGTGTACCCGGGGACCACCTGGCTGACGCAGTGATGGTGGTCGTACTTGCCGGAGAGCTCGCCCGCCAGGCTGGCCCGCTCCACGATCTCCCCGAAGGGGTCGTAGTGGAGCACGTCCCTGGCCTGCTCGCCGCGCAGGCCGGCGATCACGAAGCAGACCGTGGAGGGCTGCAAGAGCCCGTTCTCGTCGCCCTTCTCGCAGGGGCAGCCGGCCCGGGCGGCGACGTCGGCGTCGCCGGTGGCGTCGACGAATACCGGCGCGCGCCACTCTTCTTCGCCGGACTTCGACCAGGTCTTGAGCGCGGCGATGCGCCCGCCGTCGAGGACCGGCTCGGTCACCTGGGTGAAGAGCCGGAGCTCGGCGCCGGAGTCGAGCAGCATGCGGTCCAGCAGCAGCTTGAGTTTCTCGGGGTTGATGCGCACCCAGTCGTACCTGTCAACGCCGCCCGTCTGCTTGCTGATGGCCGCGCCGCTCTCCCAGGCCTTTTCGAGAACCTCCAGGCCGATGCCGCGGATCACCACTTCCTTCCCGTTGCTGTAGGGGCAGAAGGCCGGGACCATGCCGGTGGTGGCCATGCCCCCGAAGGCCCCGGTGGCTTCGATCAGCGCGACCCGGGCGCCGCTGCGCGCGGCCGAGAGCGCCGCGGCCAGACCCGCCGGCCCCCCGCCGGCGACAACTACGTCGAATTCGTGAACTGCGGAAGTCATGGATTCCTCCTGAACGCGGGCTTCCCCTTGCCGCGGATTTTCTTCAGGGCTTTGGCGGCGGCGGCGCGCACGCGGCCGTTCTTGTCCTTGAGCAGCGCCTCCAGCGCGGGTGCCGCCTCGCGGGCGCTGGGCCCGATCTCGCCCAGGACCCAGCAGGCGTGCTTCCTGACGTACTCTTCAGGGTCGTCCAGGGCCTCGGCCAGCGCCTCGACGGCCTCCTTGGCCTGCGGCCCGAACTGGCTGAGCGCGGTGGCGGCGTTGCTGCGCGACCTGGACTCCCCGGTCTGAAGTATGGCGATGAGCACGCGGACCGAGCGCTCCGGCCGGCCGGTTATCTTCCACAGGGCCACGGCGGCGGCGCTGCGCACGTCGGGATCCTCGTCCTCCAGGGCCTTCTTGAGCGCGGGAGCCGCGGCTCTGGCTGCCGGACCGATTCTGGCCAGCGCCCAGGCCGCCGCGGAGCGCACCGGTGATTTTTCGTGGGCCAGCTGGCGGGCGAGTTCCGGGAGCGCCTTGCCGCCATCGCCGATGATTTTCCACAGGGCCACGGCGGCGGCGCAGCGGACGTCGCCCTCCCTGGCGGCCAGGGTTCTTTCCAGGGCGGGCACAGCGGCCTTGGCCTTCGGACCGATCACGCCCAGGTTGTTCGCCGCCTGTGCGCGCGCCCGCGAAGGCTTTTCTTCGAGGACGCTGACCAGGAGGGTAACCGCTTCGCGCGGGTCCCCGGTGACCCGCCAGAGGGCGGAGGCGGCCATGCAGCGGTTAGTCCCGGCGGATTCGTCCGCCCTTTTTCTGAGCGCCGGCGCGGCCGCGGCTGCCGCCGGGCCCATCTTCTCCAGCGCCCAGGTGGCGCTCCAGCGGACTTGTTTGTCCGGATCGCCGAGGGCCTTGGCCAGCGCGGCCACCGTCTTCTCGCCCGGCTCGAATTCGTCCAGGCGAGCCAGATGCCTCAGAGCCTGGGCGGCGCAGTTCCGCACCCGAGCGTTCGAGTGGCCCAGTGCTTCCACCAACTCCGGGACCGCCTTCCTCTCCGGCGGACCGATCTGCCAGAACGTCCAGTAGACCATGGCGCTCAAGCTGATCTCCGGGTTGGGTACGGTGCGCACCAGCGCGGGGATGGCCCGCCTGGCGTCCGGGCCGATTTCCGCGAGCGCCCGGGCGGCATTCCCGCGCACACCTTCGTCCTGGTCGTCAAGGACCTTGATCAGCGCGTCCACCGCCTCCCGCGCGCCGGGGCCGACCTCGCTCAGGGCGCGGGCCGCCGCGGAGCGCACTTGCACATCAGAATCTCCGAGGGCCTCGGCCAGCGTCGGCACGGCCGACTCCGCGAACGCGCCCATCGAGCCCAGCGCCTCGACGGCGCGGAGGCGCGGGCCGCTGTCCTTGTTGCGTCGAAGGAACTCGGCCAGCCGCGCGGCCCCCGGCTCCCGGCAGTGGCTCAGGAGAGAAACGGCTACTTCCCTGTTGGGGGCAGCCCGTTCCGGGAGGCGCAGATAGAGCCACAGCCCGGCCGCGGCCCGCCGGGGGCCGCCCAAGCGGGCGACCAGCTCTTCGGCGTATCTTACCTTGGCCCGCTCGTTGCTAAGAGCGCCGTCGATGACGGTCGTCTGATAGTTCTGGACCGCGGCGCGCACCCGGAGCGCGGGAACGACCAGCAGCCAGCAGGAGAGGGCGACGGCCACCAGGAGGGCAATCGCCGCGCCCCAGAGTATGTATATGCGCCGGGAGGGGTGGCGGCTCTGGGCCGGCGTCCCTTCGCTCATCCGCTGCTCTTGCCGCTCATCCCCAGGCGGCCCATTTTCTCCCAGAGGGTCTTGCGGCTGATGCCCAGCAGCTTGGCCGCCGCGGTGCGGTTGCCCTTTGTCTCTTGGAGGGCCCGCTCGATGGCCGCGCGCTCGGCGGCGGCCACCGCGTCCGAGAGGGGCAGGACCTCGCCTTCTTCATGAGGGCCGGGAGGGGTCTCCGCCGGGGAGGGGGCGGCCGGCGCGGCGGCCTGGGCCCCGCGCAGCAGGTCCTCGGCGCGGAGCTCGCCGCCCTCGGGGGTCAGGGCGATGGCCCGGCAGACGGCGTTCTCCAGCTCGCGGACGTTGCCCGGCCAAGGCGCGGCGGTCAGGCGCTTCACGGTCCCGGCGCCCACCGTGTAGTCGCGGCCCTCCCCGTGGCGGGCCACGAAGTGGGCGACCAGTTCGGGGATGTCCTGGGCGCGCTCGGCCAGCGCCGGCAGCGACACGGTGACCACGTTGAGCCGGTAGTAGAGGTCCTCGCGGAAGGTCCCGGCGCGGACCATCCCGGTGAGCTCCGCCTTGGTCGCGGCGATGACCCGCACGTCGATCTCGTGGGTCTTGTCCGAGCCGACGCGGCGGATCTTCTTCTCCTGGAGCACGCGCAGCAGCTTGGCCTGGAGCGCGGGCTTGAGGTCGTCGATGTCGTCCAGGAAAAGCGTTCCGCTGCGGGCCTCCTCGAAGAGCCCCTTGCGGTCGTACTGCGCGCCGGTGAAGGCCCCCTTGACGTGCCCGAAAAGCTCGTCTTCCAACAAGTTATCCGGCACCGCCGCGCAGCCCAGGGCCACGAAGGGCCCCGCCCGCCGCGGGCTGCGGGCGTGGACCGCCCGGGCGACCAGCTCCTTGCCGCTGCCCGAGGGGCCGGCGACCAGCACGGTGGCCTCGCTGCCGCCCACCCGCTCGATGAGCTTGTAGACCTCCTGCATGGCCGGGCTGGCCCCGACCATGCCCTCGAACTGGGCGCGCGCGCCCAACTCGGTCTGCAGGCGCTCGACCTCGCCGCGCAGCCGGCGCAGCTCCAGGCTGCGCTCCAGGCGGACCAGGACCTCCTCGTCCAGGAACGGCTTCTGTAGATAATCTAAAGCGCCCAGCTGCATGGCCTTCACCGCGCTCTGGACCGAGCCGTGCCCGGTGATCACCAGGGCGATCAGTTCGGGGCTGTGCTCCTTGGCGACCCGCAGCACCTCCAGGCCGTCGCCGTCGGGCAGGCGCAGGTCGGTTATCAGGCAGTCGAAGGGCTCGCCGGCCACGTGCGAGGAGGCCTGCGCGCAGGTGCCGGCGCGGACCACCTCGTGGCCGGCGTCCTCCAGCGCGTCGCCCAGGGTGATGCGGATGGACTTCTCGTCGTCGACGAGCAGTATCTTCACTGGCCCTTTCCCTCCTCCGCGCCGGCCGGCGGCAGGACCACCACCGCCCTGGTGCCCCGGCCGGGGGAGCTCTGGAGGCGCAGCTCGCCGCCGTGGCTCTCGACTATCGAGTGGGCCACGGGCAGGCCCAGCCCGGAGCCCTCTCCGGCGCGCTTGGTGGTGTGGAATATGTCGAAAGCCGCATCG
Organism: uncultured Planctomycetia bacterium; assembly: GCA_964581145.1. Classification (GTDB taxonomy): domain Bacteria; phylum Planctomycetota; class SZUA-567; order JAKLDR01; family JAKLDR01; genus CAZONU01. The sequence goes on along the minus strand of CAZONU010000085.1, from coordinate 6,277 downwards.
CGCTCCTGGGGGCTCATGCCGCAGCCGGTGTCCTCGACCTCGACCACCAGGCGCGGGCCGGAGGCGCTGGCGCGGACGGTAATCCGCTTGGCGTCCGAGTCGCGGACCGCGTCGGCGGCGTTGAGTATCAGGTTGAGAAACACCTGCTCCAGCCCGTGCCGGTCGCCCAGGACGGGGGGCAGCTCTTCTGAAATCTCGCGCTCGACCTTTACCCCCTTCAGGCGATGCTCGGCGAAGCGCAGGGCGTCCTCCAGCGCGCGGCGCACGTCCACGGACGAGAGCTCGGGGCTGGCCCGCTGAAACTGGGTCATCTGCTTGACGATCCGCCCGATGCGTTTCAGGCCCTCGTTGATCAGGTCCAGGTACCCGCGCTCGCGGCCGCCCTCGGCCACGGCGGGCTCCAGGCGCCTGGCCGCGTTGATCATCCCGCCCAGGGGGTTGTTGATCTCGTGGGCCACGCCGGCGGCCAGCTTGCCGGTGGCGGCCAGGCGCTGGGCGATGGCCGCGGCCTCCTGGGCGCGCCTGAACTTCTCGGTGGCCTCGGCCACGCGCTCTTCCAGCTCCCGCCGGTGGCCCACCACCTCGTCGGCCATGCGGTTGAAGGAGCGCACCAGCTGGCCGAGCTCGTCCTTGCGGCCCCCGCCGCCGGGCCGGACCGGGTCGCCGCCCGAAGCCAGCTGCCGGCTGGCGCTGGCCAGCTCGGCCACCGGGGTCAGGACCTGCCGGCTGAGCAGGGCCAGGAGGACCACCGAGAGCAGCACCGCGCCGAGCAGCATCGAGGGCAGCAGCTCCAGAACGTAATCGCCGATGCCCATGCCGCCGAGGGAGGGGTTGCCGTAGAGCTCGTAGAGGTCGCCCGCGGAGGAGACGGCCACGGCGTGCGGTCCGGCGCTGCCCGGGGGCTGGTCCGCGCTGCCCCGCTTGAATATTCTCCAGTCGGAAATCAGCTGCGTCTCGTTGAGCATGCCCGAAAGGCGCTCCGCGCCGCCCGGCGAGGTGAAGTCGCCGGACTCCACCGACCACTTGAAGATGCGCCCGGCGGTGTCCGCGTTCTGCTCGCGGGCCGAGCTCATTATCTGCGCCACGGAGGCCAGTGTTACTATTACGTAACCGAGGGCCATGACGGCGATGGTAGCCAGCAATACCTTGATTCGCAGTCGCATAGGGGCGATTCTAGGGGCCGGGCCGGCGGCTGTCAACGGCCTGCGCGAGCCCGAAATGCGCTTGAGCCCGGCGGCGGACCGGATAGGCTGGGGGCGGTCCTCGATGAGCACACCGGGAGATCCCATGTCCAGAGCCGTCGGGTGCGTCACTCTCGCTTGTGTCCTGGCCCTCGCCGCGGCCGCCGACGAGGTGGTGCTCCGGAACGGGGACAAGCTCACCGGCAAGGTGCTGCGCCTGACCGGCGGCAAGCTGGTCCTCAAGGTCGATTACTCGAAGAAGCCCATTGAGATCGACAAGTCAAAGGTGAAGAGCATCCGCACCGACGAGCCCGTCGAGCTGCACCTGGCCGACGGCCAGGTTATCAAGGCCAAGCTCCGGACCGACGGGCAGGGCAGGCTGGTCGCCGAGCCCGGCGCGGGCCGCGGCGCGGTGACCGTCGATTGGGCCAAGGTAACTGCGCTCAACCCTCCCAAAAGCCTGTGGCACGGCAGCGTGACCGTCGGCGGCGCGGACCAGGGCGGCAACACCGACCGCGCCAGCTTCTCGGCCGCCGCGGAGGCGGCCCGCCGCAGCGAGCGCGACCGCTTCAGTCTGCGCTTCCTCTTCAACTACGCCGAGGAGGGCGGCCAGATAACCGCGCGCAACACCTTCGGCGCGGGCAAGTACGATTACTTCTTCGCGAAAAAGCTCTACGGCTACCTGAGCGTGGAGATGCTCTCCGACGAGTTCCGCGACCTGGAGCTGCGCACCGTGACCGGCGCGGGGCTGGGCTGGCAGGCCGCCGACAGGCCGGACCTCTCTCTCGGGCTGGAGGCCGGCGCCGCCCACATCAACGAGGACTTCGAGGTCGGCGAGGACGATGGCCGGGCGGCCGGCCGCGCGGCGGCGGTCCTGGAGTGGAAGCCCTTCGGCAAGGTGACCCTTTCCGACCGTTTCACGATCCTGCCCAGCCTGGAGGACGACCAGTACCAGCTGCGCAACGAGGCGGCGCTCTCAACTCCGCTGGGCGCGGGCTGGAGCCTGAAGCTCTCCAACGTGTTCGAGCACGACAGCCAGCCGCCGGCCGGCGTGCGGAAGACCGACCGCATCTGGATGCTGGGGCTGCAGTACACGTTCTGAGTCCGAATCCCGCCAGGAACCGGTGAACCTTCGCCCCCCGCCCTTCGTTGGGATGAGCGGGAGAAGACGATGGATAAGGCCAAGCCCAAATCCTGGAAGCGCGACCTGGCGCGGGCGGTATTGCTGGCGGTCCTGCTCGTCGGCCTGCCCGCGGCCGGGATGGCGGCTGCGCATTATCGCAAGCATATCCAGGCATGTTACTGGGCGTGGAAGTGGGCGCGGACGGAGCAGCCTTCATTTGACTTGACCGACAAGTTGTATGACATCGAACCGCCATATTCCGCGGCCAAGGTTGCTCACAGGCTCGCCTATCGCTGGGCCCCGGATGAGAAGAGAAAGCTGCGCGCGGCTTGGAACGTGGCATCGCATTTCGGTCTTCGTGAGCTTTACACACTGGCAACAGTCGATGGCGATGATTCTCCTGCCGCGAAAACCTTGAGGGAAGCACTTACAGAGGTCGTGAAAAGGGGCGGACTCTTTCTACCGGGTGGCTTCGATCCTGCTGTGGCTCGCAAGGAGGGATTCACCAACGCTAATGGCAACTGGTATCCACCGGAGAATAATGCGAAAGATGTCTCTAGTCTGTTATTGCCTCTGCGAATTGACTTCGGCAGTTACAGGGTCCACGGTCATGTCGCATGGGAGAGGGTTGGCCACGAACGTCACTGGGCACGGGTAATGTGTGCCGAGAGTAGCGTTGTCAAACGTCTCCCCGGTCCCTGGCGCGATCTGCCGGCGGCGCTGAAGCCGGAGCCCGCCAAGTTCGAATGCCATTACGACCGGCTCTAAGCCGTCTTTCCACCGCCTCTCCCTCTGATTGACACGCCCCGCCGCCCCGGCTAGGATTCTCCCCGTCCAGGAGGGCCCTCGCGTGGCGCAGCAGTTCGAACGGATCAGCATCATGGGAGTGGGGCTCATCGGCGGGGCGGTGGGCCTGGCCGCGAAAAAGGCGGGCCTGGCCGGGCAGGTGACCGGCTACTGCCGCCGGAGCGAGGCCGGCCGCGCGGCCGTGGAGGCCGGCGCGGTGGACCGGTGCCTCACTGACCCCGTCAAGGCCGCAGAGGGGTCCGACTTCGTGATTCTCTCGACCGGGCCCGAGTCCATCCCCGAGCTGGCCGGCAAGATAGTCGACGCGCTGGCCGAGAACGCGATCGTCACCGACGTGGCCAGCGTCAAGAGCCGGGTGGTGGCCGGCTGCGTGGAGGCGTTGGGCAAGAAGGCCCGTTTCGTGGGCTCGCACCCGCTGGCCGGCTCCGAGCAGCGCGGCGTGGAGAACGCCGCCGACATCGACCTGGCCGGCGCGCTCTGCGCGGTGACCCCCAACCGCTCCACCGACCCCGAGGCCCTGGAGGCGGTGAAGGGCTTCTGGACCGCGCTGGGCATGCGCGTCGAGGAGCTCGGCCCCGAGGAGCACGACGCGCGCCTGGCGCGCACCAGCCACCTGCCGCACATGGCCGCCGCGGCGCTGGCCGCGCTGGTCCAGAAGGGCGACGAGCCCTTTTGCGCCACGGGTTTCCGCGACGCCACCCGGGTGGCCGCCGGCGACCCGGCCATGTGGACGGAGATAGCGCTCGCCAACCGCGAGGCGCTGGCCGCCGAGCTCTACAAGCTGGCCAAGCGCCTGCAGGGCGCGGCCAACCTGCTCACCGCCGCCGACCGCGAGGCCCTGCGCAAGTTCCTGGAGGCCGGCGCGGGCCGGCGCGGCGAGATAGTCAAGGGGGAATAGGTGTTTCACCGCATCGAGATAGCCCTCAGGCGCGGCGTGCCCGACGTTGCCGGGGAGGCCGTGGTCGCCGAGGCCAGGCACCTGGGGGTGGGCGGCATCAAGTCCTGCCGGACGGTGCGCGTCTACGTGCTGGAGGCCGACTGGGACCGCGCCGAGGCCGAGCGCGCCGCGCGGGAGCTCCTGGCCGACCCGGTGGTCGACGTCTTCCGCGCGGACTGGCCGGTGCTCGACGAGGCCGGAGCCCAGGTGCTGGAGGTGGTCCGCCGGCCGGGGGTGATGGACCCGGTGGCGGCCAGCGTGGTCAAGGGGCTGGGGCTTCTCGGCCTGGAGGCCAAGAGCGTCGGCACCGCCCGCAAGTACGTCTTCCGGGGCACGGCCTCCATGCGCGAGCTGGGCACGCTCGCCGACAAGCTGCTGGCCAACGCGGTCATCGAGGACGTGGTCTTCGGCACCCCGCCGCTGGACGGGCCCGCCGAGGTCACCTACGAGTTCAAGGAGGTCTTCGTCCCGGTTCGCGAGCTCGAGGACGCGGCGCTCACTGAGCTGTGCAACAAGATGCAGCTCTTCCTCAACGTCGAGGAGATGCGCACCATCCGCGACTACTACCGGACCCAGGGCCGCGACCCCCGCGACGTGGAGCTGGAAACCATCGCCCAGACCTGGAGCGAGCACTGCCAGCACAAGACCCTGCGCGGGCTGATAGATTTCAACGGCCGGCGCATCGAGAACTTGCTGAAGAGCACCATCGCCAGGGCCACCCACGAGCTCAAGAAGGACTGGTGCTGGTCGGTCTTCAAGGACAACGCCGGGGTGATCGCCTTCGACGGCGACTGGGGCCTGGCCTTCAAGGTCGAGACCCATAACCACCCTTCGGCCATCGAGCCCTACGGCGGCGCGGGCACCGGCATCGGCGGGGTGATCCGCGACATCATGGGCACCGGGCTGGGCGCCAAGCCCATCGCCAACACCGACGTCTTCTGCTTCGGGCTGCCGGGCACGCCCCCCGACGCGGTGCCCCCCGGCGCGCTGCACCCCGCGCGGGTGATGCGCGGGGTGGTCGGCGGCGTGCGCGATTACGGCAACAGGATGGGCATCCCCACGGTGAACGGCGCGGTCTACTTCGACGAGCGCTACACCGGCAACTGCCTGGTCTACTGCGGCACGGTGGGGCTGATCAGGCGCGAGCACGTCGAGAAGCAGCCCCAGGCCGGCGACCTGGTGGTCGCCGCCGGGGGCCGCACCGGGCGCGACGGCATCCACGGGGCCACCTTCTCCAGCGGGGAGCTCACCGAGGACTCCGAGATGGTCTCTTCCGGCGCGGTGCAGATCGGCAACGCCATCGAGGAGAAGCGCGTGCTGGACGTGCAGCTCCAGGCCCGCGACGAGGGCCTCTATAACGCGGTGACCGACTGCGGCGCGGCGGGGCTCTCCTCGGCGATAGGGGAGATGGGCGAGGAGCTCGGCGCCGAGGTCGAGCTCGAGAAGGTGCCCCTCAAGTACCAGGGGCTGTCCTACTCCGAGATATGGATCAGCGAGGCCCAGGAGCGCATGGTCTTCGCGGTGCCCCCCGGGAAGATCGACCGCTTCCTGGAGGTCTTCCGCGCCGAGGACGTGGAGGCCACGGTCATCGGCAGCTTCACGGGCAGCGGCCGGCTGGTGCTCAGGTACGAGGGCCGCCAGGTCTGCGACCTGGACATGAGGTTCCTGCACGGGGGCATGCCCAAGGTGGTCCGCAAGGCCGAGTGGAAGGCACCGGAGCTGGCGCCCCTGGGGGCCCTCCAGGCGGACGACCACACCAAGGACCTGGTCGGCATCCTGGCCATGCCCAACGTGGCCAGCAAGGAGTGGATAGTCCGCCAGTACGACCACGAGGTCCAGGCGGCCACGGTGATCAAGCCGCTGGTGGGGCCCAGCTTCGCGGGGCCGGGGGACGCGGCGGTGCTGGCGCCGCTGCCCGCCGCGCGCAGCGGCGTGGCCATTGCCTGCGGATGCAATCCGCGCTACGGGGACCTCGACCCCTACTGGATGGCCGCCTCGGCCATCGACGAGGCCCTGCGCAACGCCGTGGCCGTGGGCGCGGATCCCCAGCGCACCGCGCTGCTCGACAACTTCTCCTGGGGCAACACCGACAAGCCCGACCGTCTGGGCGCGCTGGTCCGCGCCGCGGAGGCCTGCTACGACTTCGCGGTGGCATTTGGCACTCCCTTCATAAGCGGCAAGGACAGCCTCAACAACGAGTACGCCGCCGGGGGCAGGACCATCTTCATC
>CAZONU010000084.1:571-14825 GCA_964581145.1 uncultured Planctomycetia bacterium | reverse complement strand
CCCCTACGGCTGCGTGGAGCAGACCATGAGCCGCTTCATGCCCGGGGTCATCGCCTCCCGGGCGATGAAGCGGGCGAGGATGAGCTGCGCGCGCGCGGCGATGCTGCCCGGCGTGCTGGAGGCGGGCCTGGAGCGCCTGGCCGGCTTCCAGCACGAAGACGGCGGCTGGGGCTGGTGGAAGAAGGACTCCACCAATGACTTCATGACCGCCTACGTTCTGGAGGGGCTGAGCCTCTGCCGGCAGGCCGGCCACGGCGTCCCCAAGGCGATGATCAATCGTTCGGAGAAGTACCTCTTCGATCGACTGGTCTCCGGCAAGCTGGCCGGGCGGCGCGCGGGGTCGATCGGCGAGTGCGACACCAAGCTCTACGCCGCCCGGGCGCTGGCGCTGCGCTACAGTCTGGAGCCGGGCACCTACGCGGCGCAGAGGAAGCGCCTGCTGGAGCTGCTGCCCGACGGGCGCCTGCGGACCGGCGACGCCCTGCTGCGCCTCGACGCGCTTCGCCTGCTGGGCCGCAGGGAGCGGGCCGCCAAGGAACTGAGAGAGGTCGTCAGGGGAATGACCGTCGACATCTCCAGTCGCGCCGGGAAGATCATCGCCGGGAGGCTCCTGGAGATCGGCGCGGCACTGGACCCCAAGGGAGCCACCTGGGTGCACATCGCCAGCCGGCTGGTCGCCGCGCGCCAGGGCAGCGGATGGGGCGACACCCAGACCACCGCCGCAGCGGTCCGCGGCCTGGCCGGGGCCCTGGGTGCGGCGCGCGTCGGTTCGGGCCCTCTGGACGTGCGCGTCGACGGGCGCAGGGTCGCGACGCTCGACCCCGGGCGGAAGGCCCGCAAGCGGCTGGTGCTGACCGGCGAGCTCAAGGACGGCCGGGCGGTGACATTGCATCCGCGTCGGCCCGGCGCGGGCGGGTTCTGGTCGGCGCGTCTGAACGGCTGGAGCGCCGAACCGCCCGAACCGGCGGCCAACCCGACGGCGACCATCAAGTGCCGGTACTTCCTGAAGGGCGCGGGCGATCGCGAGATCAAAGCCAGCGGCGAGGGCGACCTGAAGGTGAAGGCCGGGCGCACCGTGGAGCTGGTGCTGGAGTGCGAGCTGAAGCAGAAGCTCTCCTACCTGCGGATATCGGTCCCCAGGCCCTGCGGCCTGGAGCTGGTCCGCAAGCCGAAGCTGGAGGGTGGGATCTGCGCCTTCGAGGAGCACGACGACGGCCTGCACTTCTTCGCACGGGAGTGGGGCAAGGGCAGGCACCGGATCCGCCTGGCGGTCCGGGCAGAAGCGCCCGGGGAAGTCTTCGCGCCGCCGCCGCAACTGGAGCCGATGTACGCCAAGCCGGTGCCAGTGGAGGTGAATGCGGCCATCCGCTGGGTGGTCGGCAGGTAGAGCTCAGGAAGCACTTGGCAAGGTTCGGGTCGGACTGGCGGCGGGTGGTGACGGGATCCTCCCGCTGAGGCACGACCATCAGTTCTCCATTGACGATGACTACAAGACCTTCCGAATCGCTTTCTCCATCCTGCCGAGGTTCTTCTTGTGTCGCTTCATTGCCCGAGCACACCGTCCAAGAAACCGCGAGAATCCTTTGTCCTTCATCGCGTTGGCTAGAGTCTTGCTCGGCGTCAGGCCAGCCCGCTCCAGTTCTCGGGTCACCTTGGCGGTCGAGACCTCCTCGCCCTCGGTGTAGAAGTAGGTCGGCGGCACCCCCAGTACCTTTGCAAACCGCAGCAACCTGATGCTCCGGAACCCCTGAAGCCCATTCTCCAGCCGCGAGATCTGGGCCTGGCACATCTTCATCGCCTTCGCCAGCGTTATGGTGGTGAAGCCCAACTTGGTCCGCAGCGCCTTCACCTTCTTCCCGATAGCCACCGCCTCCTTGCTGTACGGCTTCGGGGGCTTCTTGCCCTTCCGTCGCATTCAGATGCCCTCCTTTCAACGTGTTGGCTCCATGGTATCTCCCGGTCCTCGCCCGGTCAAGGGCTTGGCCGTATCAACGCCTCCTGTACCACCCCGCCCTCGTTCCCCCCACGATCTCGATCAGCCCTCGCTTGCGCAACCGGGCCAGGTAGTGCATGGCGATCACCTCCCGATAGCGCCCCGGCAGACGGGCCACCGCCCGGTCAAGCTGCGGACGCACCGATTTCGCTTTTCGAGACAGGGCCACGAAAACCGCCTGGTTTTGGGCGAACTACCGGCCAAGCCGCGCTTCATGAGGCTGTGCTTGGCAATACTGCCGCCCTCGAATTGCCCCCGCTGTGGACAGCCTGGATTCGAGCAGCAGCGATCTCGGACGGGCTTGCGGAGCATGTCGGGCTCCTGGTGGATGCGGGGGTTGCCAAAAGGAAGGCCAACTGTTACCTGTTTGCGGGGTACTCTGCAAGGGAACAACCGTTGATGAAGGCAGCACCCCTCGTCACATAAGGAGCGGGCCATGTCCAGATGTCTCCCGGCGGTGATCGCCTTCTGCCTCAGCGTCAACCTTGCCGCAGCGCTGGAGATTCCCTTCACCGTCACCGAACCCAAGGGCGTCGAGCGCAAGTCGGAACCCGTTTCGGGCGGCATCCCGCTGCCGGACGGCCGCTTCAAGAAGGGTGCCGCCTTCAGACTGCTTCAGGACGGCAGGGAAATCCCCGTGCAGATATGCCCGCTGGTGGTCAACACCCGGGGGTACCTGCGCTGGATCCTCCTCGACTTCCAGACGGACCTCTCCGCCCGGCAGAAGAAGAAGTTCGTTCTGGCTTCCGGACTGTCGACTGTTAAGCCGCCCGCCGCGCTGGTGCTCAAGAAGACCGGCGAGTCGCTGACCGTTGACACCGGCAGAATAACCTTCAGCGTATCGCGCACGAAACCCTTCGGTCTCTTCTCGTCGCTGTCGGCCGGGGAGGGGCAGCTGATCAAGGGGGCAACCGCAAGCTACACGGACGGGTTCAGCGGCAGGCAGTACGGCGCCGGCAAGCCGGACAGCGTGACCGTGGAGTACAGCGGCCCCATGCGGGCCACGGTCTGCGTGAAGGGGCATTTCGTCGGCGACGACCAGAACAAGCTGCGCTACATCGCACGAATCACCGCCTGGGCGGGGCGCAGCGACGTCCACCTCAGGTACACGATCGCCAACAGCAATAAAGAGCACTACTGCTACCGCGCGCTGAAGAACTCCCGCGTGTCGCTGCAGCTGGCCTCCAAGCCGTCGGAGACAATTCTGGGCGCGCCGGCGCCCCTGAAGGCCGGAGGCCAGGCCTGGATCGCCCAGGCCCTGCACCCGGGAACCCCCGGCTCGGCCAAGGCGGGCGGCGCGGGGGAGGAGCTGTGGGTTTCCAAGGGAGGGCGCGACCGCGCGCAGGGCTGGCTGGCGGCCCGGCTCGGAGAGGAAACCTTCTTCGCCGCGGATCTCTACTTCGCCGACGACCCGGCGCGGCGGCTGTCGGTGAAGGGCGGCGTCGTCGCGCTCGAGGGCGCCTTCGAGCGCTGGGGGGGCCCGGGGGGGGATCGGGGCCGCCCCTACTTCGACAAGCGCCGGACGCTTTACGACTGCTCCCACCTGACCAGCCAGTACCGCATCGACTTCCGCGCACCCGCGGATGCCGCCAAGCTGTCCGCCGAGGCCCTGCGGGTCATGGACCGCGCCTGGGCCTTCGCGGCCCCTTCGTGGTACCTTAACGAGACCGACGCCCTGGCCTGCGGGAAGTTCGCCACGCAGGCGGACGAGCTGGCCTGTTACGACAAGTGGGGCTGGAAGTACAACAAGAAGGACGCGCCCAACGGCTCGCGCCGCCGCGGCAAGTACCGCTACGGCCGCGTCACCCAGGGAAACGCCTCGGTCCACTTCGACTACGAGGAGGACATCCTCGATCAGCTGCTGATCATGTACATGCGCACGGGGGCGCCGATCTACTGGAGCGACGCGCGCGCCTGGGCCAATCACTGGACAGACCTGTACATCTGGCGGACGGACGGCTGGCGCTGGAAGGACGGCGGCGTCTGGAAGCGCTCGGGCCCCAAGGGCAACCGGCCGCAGCGCAAGCCGGACCCCGTGACCAAGAGCCGGAACTACACGCCCCGGAAGGTCGCCGACCCGTCGTGGACCGGGGGCCTGGGCAAGGACTTCTACAACGCGGGCCGCAAGAAATGCTGCAAGTGCCACAACTGGGGCAACGGCCTGCTGGTGTGGTATTTGCTGACCGGGGAGCGGGACTCGCTGGAGGCCGCCCTGGACCTGGTGGACAAGGAGTACGACACCCAGAAGCGGGCGTTCAGGAAGGCCCCGGGCACCGCCAACTCCTTCTCGCGGGACTTCAACCGGGCCTCCTACAACACCCACGCCGCGCGCACGGTCGTCCCCCAGGACGAGTTCGTGAAGAAGGCCAGCGACTACTTCGCGGCCGCCTACCTCAAGCGCCCGGTCAGGGAGCCGCGCGGGCTGGTTAACGCCGCCCCGCTGGTCAAGAAGCGCGGCAAGGTCAACCCGAAGGCGATCCTGGCGGGCTGGAAGAAGCACGTCGGCGAGCGCGGCCTGAAGGCCATGAAGGACCAGGGCGTCACCATCGATCCGGAGACCGGGGCGCTTCACGATCCGGCCACCGGGGCGAAGTGGCACCCGCTAAACGGTCCGCACACCTGGATGTTCCCGCCGCTCTCCCGGGCGATGGAGTGCTACTACCGCATCACCGGGGACGAGGACGCCATGGACTGGGTTATCGCCTACGGACAGGCCGCCGCGCGCGTGCTCTGGCAGCGCCACGGCAATCTCTCGTACGGCGCCTTCCTGGCCGACTTCCCCAAGCGCGGCATCTGCAAGGACCAGGCCAGTTGGGCGGCCGCGGAGAAGAACGCCTACGCCGAAGGGGTGAACATAAACCCGTATCTGGCGCGATATCACCCGGACGTGCCCGGCCGGGCCTACAGCCTCTCGGGCGAACCGTTTCTGCTCCAGCGCGCCAAGGACTACTGGGCGGAGGCCACCCACCGCCGGGGCACCAAGAGGGTTCCGCACACCTCGGTGGGCATGTGGGTGGACTACATCAGCGAGCACGACGGCCAGCTGGACTTCGTGCTGCGTACCTTCTACGAGCACTCCCACCCGCGCAAGGACAAGGTCGCGCCCGCGGCGGTGAAAGACCTCCGGGTCAAGCTGAACGGCGAGCGGGCAACCGTCAGCTTCACGGCGCCGGCCGACGCCGGCGGCAGGTGCCTGCGCTACCAGGTCAAGTGCTCCGAGGAACCCATCGTGGATTACGAGACGTTCCTCAAGGCCTATGCCGCCAACACCGACGGCAAGGTGATCAACTGGTGGATGGCGGTCAACCTCGGCGGCGAGCCGCGTCCCGGAGCGCCGGGCAAGAAGGAGAGCTTCGAGCTGACCGGCGTTCCGCCGGGAGCGAAGCACTTCGCCGTCCGGACCTTCGACGACAGCAGTAACCGGTCGGCGATCAGCAATGTCGCGGTAGTCGGCGGTCGCTGAGCGGGACGTTACGCCTGCACATCGTGCAAGTCGTTCCTGGATGAAGAATCCTCGTGGCAGACATGATAACCAGGACAGGGCGCTCGGGGGGGCGGGCCGCGAATGCCGCGGGCGTCAGGTTCCCCAGCGAGCTGTGTGGTCTGCTCCCGTTACCGGCCCTCCTCCAGGCCTCGACATTCTCCTGCGCATCGGCCACTGACAGAAACCAGTTCTCGTTCAGGCACTCCTGCCTGAAACGGCTGTTGAACGACTCCACGAACCCATCCGTATACTTCCCACTGTCTCACTTTCGCTGACGGGGAACAATTCCGTCCTGCGGGCATCCGCAGGGCAACCTTCGCCCCGGCCAGCCACCTCCAGCGGCGCTTCGCCCTGCGGCGATACACCAGCGCGAGTTCGCGAGGATCAACTTAGCCGCAGTCGCTGGGGTCGCCGCGCAGCTTGTCCAGGCCGTGCTCCAGGGCGGGGAAGAGGGCCTCGAGGTTCTCAGTGGAGCCCTTTCTCGAGCCCGGGAGGTTGACGATCAGCGTGGACCCGCGGATGCCGGAGGCCGCCCGGGAGAGCATCGCCCGCGGGGTCTTCCGCATGGAGGCCGCGCGCATGGCCTCGTCCAGCCCCGGGGTGGGGCGCTCGATGACCCCGCGCGCCGCCTCGGGGGTCACGTCGCGCGGCGCGAAGCCGGTGCCCCCCACGGTCAGCACCAGATCTATGGAGTGTCCGTCGCAGTAGTGCTCCAGGCGCCCGGCGATGGTCTCGCGGTCGTCGGGGACGATCTCCCGGCGGTAGACGTGCGCATTGAGCTTCTCCGCGAGAAGCGCCGCGGCCGCCGGGCCGGCGGTGTCCTCGGCTTCGCCGCGCGAGCAGCGGTCGCTGACCGTCAGGACCACCGCCTGGCAGCGTTCCCGGGGAACCAGCTCCAGTATCTCGGCAACGTCGCCGGCCCGCACCTGGCCGCCGGCCTCAACGCGCGCAAACAGCCCCAGCCGGGGCATGATGCAGCCTCCCGTTGCCCGCTCGATGGCGCAGGGCGAGTGGCAGACCTTGCCGATCTGGCTGATGCGCAGAATCACTTCGCTCCCCAGCCGCAGCCGCGTGCCCAGGCCGAAAGTGTTGATGTCCAGTCCGGAGAGAATCACGTTCTCGGCGAAGGCGCCGGGCTTGATGCCCGGCAGCCGCGCGCGGGCCGTCTGGACGTCCTCGGCGGCCAGCAGGCTGGCCTGGCGGTGCCAGTCGCCGGCGTGGGCGTCGCCCTCGATGCCGTAACCGGCGCGGAAAGTGACCGCCTCGGCCGGGCTCTTGGGCTCGCCTTTCTTCTCGCTGACGCACAGGGCTTCGACCTGCGGCATGGCTTTGCTCTCCCTTAAGTCGTCTGGGCCGGAAGGTCCTCCTTGGTCTTCTCGACCAGGAGAATCTCGCCGATCTTCATGCTCTTGTCGACCGCCTTGCACATGTCGTAGACGGTGAGCAGGGCCACGCTCACCGCGGTGAGGGCCTCCATCTCGACGCCGGTCCGGCCGGCGCAGCGGACCTCGCCCGCCACCGAGACGGCGCGTTCCTCGAGCGTGGCGGTGACCCTCACGTTGGTGATAGCCAGCGGGTGACAGAGGGGGATCAGCTCGGAGGTCCGCTTGGCGGCCGCGACGCCGGCGATCTCCGCGACGGTAAGCACGTCGCCCTTCTTCATCTTGTTATCGCGGATGAGCGCGGCGGTGTCCGCGGCCAGCTCTATGCGCCCGCAGGCCCGGGCCGTGCGCAGCTGGACGGGCTTGGCGCCTATGTCCACCATTCTGGCCCGGCCCTTTTCATCCACGTGGGAAAGTTCTTTCATTTGATCCTCCTAGCCGCCGATGGCGTAGAGACCGCTGTGCCGTCCGGTGTGGCCCATCTCGGGCTTGGCCTCCACCGCCCGACGGATGGCCTCGCGCGCGCCCAGCTCTCTGACGTTAAAGGCCAGGTCGCTGAAGAGGCAGGGGTTGATCATCCCGTTGCTGGAGAGCCGCAGGCGGTTGCACCGCGGGCAGTCCCCGCCGGTCCCGCCCTCGACCACCGAGAACTCCGCGTTGTAGACGTCCATCCTGTGTATGAAGCGGGCCTCCAGGCCGTTCTCGGCGGCGAAGGCGGCCACCGCCCGGGCGTCCGGCTCGGAGGAGGACTTCTCCACCACGCAGTTGAGCTTGATGGGGTCGAGCCCCGCGGCCCGTGCCGCGGCGATGCCGGCCAGCACCCGCTTCACCTCGCCCCCGCGGGTCAGCTCCCGGTACCTGTCGGGGTCCAGCGCGCCCAAGCTCACGTTGACGCGCTGCAGGCCCGCTTCCCGCAGGGGCGCGGCCAACTCCTCGAGCAGCACGCCGTTGGTGGTCATGGCCAGGTCCCTGATGCCCTCGATGCCGGCCAGCATGGCCACCAGCTCGACGATGCCCCGGCGGACCAGCGGCTCGCCCCCGGTGAGCCGGACCTTGTCGATGCCCATTTCCACGGCCGCGCGGGTGACCGCGTATATCTCCTCAAAGGAGAGTATCTCGTCGCGGGGCAGGAGCTTCACGCCCTCCTCGGGCATGCACCACACGCAGCGCAGGTTGCACCTGTCGGTCACCGAGATGCGCAGATAGTTGATCTTACGATTGAAACTGTCGAACATGGACGACCGTACCTTTCTTCATTTCGGAGACGCCGGCGGGCACGGCGATCAGGCCGTCGGCGGCGCAGAGGGCGTTGGCGTGCGCCGAGCCGTGGTACTCCGCCAGCCGCACTCCGCCCGAGTCTGTGAGCTCGACCGGGAGCCAGGAGGTCCGGGCGGTCTTCTTCCGCGAGATGGTTTCCTCGAGGGGCATCATCGCGTTGGGGGGGCGGAAGTCGTGCCCCATCATCTTGTAGAGCAGGGGCTTGACCAGGACCTCAAAGAGCACGAAGCTGCTCACCGGGTTGCCGGGCAGGCCGAAGACCAGCGCCTCTTGGGAGGTGCCGAAGGTGGCGGGCTTGCCCGGCTTGGTGGCCACCCGCTGGAAGAGAAGCTCCACGCCGTTGGCCCGGAGCACCTCGGGCACCAGGTCGAACTCGCCCATGGAGACCCCGCCGGAGAGCACCACCACGTCGTTCCCGGCCAGGGCCTCCTTTATCGTGCGGTCCAGGGATCCCCGGTCGTCAGCGGCGATCCCGCAGTAGCGGGGCGCCGCGCCCATCCGGGCGGCCTGGGCGACCAGCTGGCAGCCGTTGCTGTTCCTGATCTGCGAGGGGCCGGGCTTCGCCGACGGCTCGACGATCTCGTTCCCCGTGGAGATGACCCCGACCTTCACGCGCTCGGAAACCAGCGGCCGCACGCAGCCCACCGCGGCCAGCACCGCGACGTGCTCCGGGCGAACCAGCGTCCCCTCGGGCAGCACTGCGTCGCCGGTCTTGATGTCCTCGCCCTTGATGCAGATGTTGTCGCCGGTTGCCCCGCCGGTGAAACGGACCTGGCCTTTGTCGACCATTTCGGTGAACTCGACCATGACCACGCAGTCGGCGCCCTCCGGGACCATCGCGCCGGTCATGATCCTGGCGCACTGCCCTTCGCCTATCGACTTCGCCGGGGCGCGGCCCGCCGGTATCGTCTCGACGACGGTGAGCTCGGCGCCCAGGTCGGCCCGGCGGCAGGCATAGCCGTCCATGGCCGCCTTGTTGAAGGGGGGCATGTCCATGTCCGAGCAGACGTCCCCGGCCAGGACGCGCCCGGGGGCCGCGGTGATCTCCACCCGCTCGACCCCCACCGGGCGGGCCGAGTCCATCACTATCCGGAAAGCTTCTTCAAACGGTATCATCGCGTCCCTTCGTGAAGCCCTGGTAGTCCTCAATCGTGTTGACGTTCGTGAAGCCGGGCTCCCCCTCCAGGTCGACGAAGCGCACCCGGCAGCGGTCGAAGATCTCTGTGATCCGGCGCTTTCCCGCGGCCAGCACCGCGCGCGCCGCGGCCGCGGCGCTCTTCCGGTAGACGGCGAAGAGAGGCTCGTACCTGTCCGGTCCGGTGCGGGGGACGACGACGTCGAACCCCTCGGCCAGCCGGAGCATCTTCCCCAGCAGGGCCGTGTCTACTTCGGGTATGTCGCAGGCCACCACCGCGGCGAGGTCGTGCTCCATCGCGGACAGCGCGCAGGCGATGCCCATCAGCGGGCCCTGGCCGGGGGCCTCGTCGACCGCCACCCGCGCGCCGAGGAAGGCGTACTTCCCGGCGTCGGCGGCGCTGACCAGCACCTCCCTGAAGTGCGGCTCCAGCTGCTCGTAAACGTGCTCGATCATGGGCCGCCCGCCCACCGGGAGCATGCTCTTGTCCCGGCCCATGCGCGTGCTGGCGCCGCCGGCCATGATCACCGCGGCCGCCGCCCGGCGAAGCGCCCACCGGCCGCCGGCCAGGCTGAGGTCCCCGATGTCGAGATCGAAGCTCTTCCCGTCGGAGAGCACCACGCGGTCGGCGTGCTCCAGCACGTGGCGCGAGGAGGGCTTGAGCTCCTCGGAGCCCTTCTCCTTGACTATGAGGAAGACGTCCGGCTCGGCGACCAGGCGCAGGCTGTTCGACTCGCAGACGGTGACCGCGCCGGGCCCGAGCCGCCCCCTGACCGCGTCAAGCCCCTCGGCGAGGCGCTCCTTGAGCACCCGCAGCCAGAGGACCCGCACGGCGCCGGCGGCCAGCAGGCGCGCGGTGTCCTTCTCGGAGTTCGCGCCGGTCTCCTCGGTGATGCAGTAGTCGCCCTCCAGCGATGAGCACACCCCGCAGCCGGCCCCGCCGCGCGGGCAGGCCCCGCCCCGCTCGCGGATGGCGGTGACTTTCAGGCCGGTGATCTCGGCCGTCGCGCCGAACTTCCGGATCAGCGAGCAGGCGAACTCGGTCTTGCCGGTGTTCCTGCCGGCCGCGCCCACCATCAGCATTCCCGGGACCCGAAGCATCTCAGCCCTCGATGAACCTGGCCGCGCTGGCCTTGAAGCTCACGAACACCTCGCGACCGCACTTCAGGCCCAGTTTGTCCGCGGAGCGCG
The DNA here is from genome assembly GCA_964581145.1 of uncultured Planctomycetia bacterium. GTDB lineage: Bacteria > Planctomycetota > SZUA-567 > JAKLDR01 > JAKLDR01 > CAZONU01. The sequence goes on along the minus strand of CAZONU010000084.1, from coordinate 4,362 downwards.
CGGTGACCAGCGCGGAGATTTCCACGCCGACGTCCACGGTGACCTCCACCCCCAGCCGGGCGGGGGCCAGGTCGACGACCGTGCCCTCGAAGGTGTTCAGCGCGCTGCTCTCCGGGCGGGCGTTGGCGACGGTCACGTCCTCGCAGCGCAGCATCAGGTGGCCGGGGCCCTCGCGGGCGTCGGAGAGGATGTAGAACTCGGCGCCGGGCGCCGTGAACTTCCTGGCCCCCCTCGAGTCGGCGGGGCCCTCGATCTCCCCCCGGTAGAAGTTCCTGATGCCCACGAAGCGGGCCACGAACTCGCCCCTGGGGTGGAGGAAGACCTCCTCGGGGGTACCCACCTGGGCGATGCGGCCCCCCTCCATGACCGCCACGCGGGAGGCCAGAGAGATGGCCTCCTCGTAGTCGTGGGTGACGTGCAGCATGGTATGTCCCTGGCGGTTGAGCTTGCGGAGCAGCGCGCGCATCTCGCCGCGGCTCTTGGTGTCCAGCGCGGAGATGGGCTCGTCGAGCAGCAGGCAGCGCGGCTCGGTGCCCAGCGCCCGGGCCAGGGCCACGCGCTGGGCCTCCCCGCCGGAGAGCGTCTCCGGGGCGCGGTCGAGCAGGTGGGCGACGCCCACATCCTCGGCCAGCTTCCCGGCCATGCAGCGGCGCTCGGCGCGGGAGAGCTCCCGGCTCAGGCCGTAGTCGATGTTCGCGCGCACCGAGAGGTGCGGGAAGAGCGCGCGGTCCTGGTAGACCAGCGAGATGCGCCGCTTCTGGATGCGCTCCCGGGTGATGTCCCGGCCGTCCAGGGCGACCTCCCCGGCGTCGGGGTCCATGAGCCCCGCGATGGTTTCGAGCAGCACCGTCTTGCCCACGCCGGAGGCGCCCAGCACCACGAAGTAGTCGCCCTCGGCGACCTCGAAGGACACTTCCTTCATGGTGAACTCGCCGAGACACTTGTTGAGATTACTGACGCTGAGCATGGCTCTTTTTCCCGGCGGCCAGCAGCCGCAACATGATGAACACCAGCAGGCAGACCACGATGAAGGCTGCCGCGACCGGCCGCGCGGCCTTCAGGCCGCCCTGGTCATTGAGTCGTTGCCAGATCAGCACCGGGGTTATCATCGGGTGGTAGGCGACGATCACCACGGCGCCGAACTCGCTGAGCCCCCGGGCCCACATCAGCACCAGCCCCGAGAGCACCGACCTCCAGGCCAGCGGCAGCGAGATGGTGAAGAAGACCCGCAGCGGCGAGGCGCCCAGGTTGAGGGCGGTCTTCTCCAGGCGCACGGGGACCGCGGCGAACCCGTCCCGCGCGGCGTTGATCAGGAAGGGGATGCTCACGAAGGCCATCGCCGCCATTATGGCCAGCGGCGAGCTCACCAGCGTGAGGCCCACCGACCCCGCGGCGCGGCCGGCCAGGCTCTCCCGGCCGATGACCCCCAGGAGCGCAATGCCCGCCGCCGAGTGGGGGATCACGATGGGCAGGTCGATTATCCCGGCCACCAGTCGCTTGAAACGGAATTCCTTGCGGGCCAGGAGCCAGGCGAAGGGTATCGCCGCCAGCGCCATGAGCAGCGTGGCGGCCATGGAGGTCCACAGGGTCAGCCAGATGCTCCCGGCGACCTCCCCGTCCAGCGCCGTCTTGAATTGGGGGACGGAACAGTTGAGGAAGATTCCAGCCAGCGGCGCAATGATGAAGAGCAGCACCAACCCGCCAAGCGCCGCGAAGACCAGGTGCAGCGGCTCGAACTTCCTTCGGGAGGCGGGAAGGCCGCCGCTCATTTCGCCTCCCGGGCGAACTCCCTCAAGGGCGGAGGGAGCTTGTGGAAAGTGCCGGTGGGCGAGGGCACCGCCGAGGGCTGGCCGTTCCTCTCCATGACCGCCATGCCCTTCCTGGCGTCGAGCAGGAACTCGACGAAGGCCATCGCTGCCTTCGGGTTGGGCGCGTTCCTGGGGACGGTCACCCCGTAGACCATGGGCGCGCCCTTCTTGGTGACCATGGTGCCCGGCTTCTTGCCGGAGATCTCCACCGTCGCGGTCGAGTAGAAGGAGCTCAGTTCAGGCTTCTTGAGGTTCACTTGGTCGGGAAGAATCAGGCGCTTGAGCTTGTGCTGCTCGGCAACTGAACGATAGAGGAAGACGTAGTCGATCTCGCCCACCTCCAGCAGGGCCAGCAGGTCGGTCTCCTTGGGGCGGATGTACTTGAGGTCCTTGGCCAGCAGCTTCGCGGCCAGGCCGGGGGCCTTGTAGTGCTTCTCGGCGAGCTTCACCGTCAGCATCGCGCGGTAGCCGCAGGGGTCGGCGTTGGGCTCCGAGCGGCCGAAGGCCACGTCTTTACGGAGGAGCACTTGGCACCAGTTGTCGGCCCTGATGTCCGCGGCCCCGCGCGATTTCTCGTGATAGACGATGCTCATCTCGTTGGTGGCGAACCTGATGTTCCATTCGGCGTGCTCGGGGACCAGCAGCGTGTCGATGACCGTGTAGTCCGCCGAGGCCATGACGTCGCAAGGCCTGCCCAGGTCCGAGATCTTGCGCGCGCAGGCCCGGCTGCCGGCGGCCTCGCGGAGTATTTTCACGTTGGGGTGCTCTTTGTTGAATGCCTCGGCGATTTCCCTGAAGGGCACCGCCAAACTGCCCGCGTGGAAGATGACCAGTTTTCCGGAGAGCTCCCCCGCGGCGGATTTCCCCGCGGGCTCGCGGCCTTTCCGGCTCAGGATGAGGGCGGCCACGGCCAGCGCCGCAATGGCGGCCACCGCGGCCGCGACCCCCGCCTTGCTCACTCCCTGCCTCCCCCGGTGACCAGTCCCTTGATGTGCGTCTCGAAGGCCGCCGCCGCCGCGCGCTCGACCTCGGCGCGGAATGTCGAGTAGGCCTCCAGCCACTTCTTGCCGGCGTCGGTCAGCCTGCTCTCGCCCCCGCCGCTGCCGCCGCGGCGCTTCTCGAGGAAGCCCACTTCCAGGCAGTCCTCGGCTTTGCGGAGGTCGCCCCAGGCCTTGCGGTAGCTGATCCTCAGCGACTGGCTGGCGGCCTTGAGCGAGCCCTCGCGGTCGACGGCCGCCAGCAGCCGCCACTTGCCGTCGCCGAAGACCCCCTCGGCCTCGTCGGAGGACAGCCAGAGCTTGAAGCGGGGATGGAGCGGGGTTGCTTGCGCGCTCATCGGAACAGCCCCAACTGGCAGGCGGTGACCTTGACGTCGTGCTGCTGGCAGAGGCGGCCGATCTCGACGGGCTTGACCCCGAACTTGCCGGCCAGCCGCCAAGCCTCCGCGCACTTGAGGTACCTGCGCCCGTTCTCCTCCCGCGCGGCGGCCAGCACGGCCCGGGTCATTTCCTTGCGCTTGTTCTCGTCCACCGTGGCGCTCCCCGTCGCGGTTATGCACAGCGCGACATATCGCCGGCCAAAAAATTTTCCCTCTCGACTCCGCCAGGTTCGCTCCCGCCCCGCCGGCGCTCCCGAAACCCCTGAACCAAACACTGTTACCGGCCCAACTACTAACGGAATTCCCCGAAATATCAAGTGCGGAACGGACCGGCGTACAGGGCGGATTGCGGACCGTGGGGGACATGTGCCGGAAGTCCCCCGAACGGCGGGAAAATCCCGCGTTCCGGGCCGGAACCGAAAGCTTGACCCGCCGGGCCTTCCGGCGCTATACTATTCCCAGAACGGAGGGCGACTATGAAGGGGCCTTCCCCCGGCTTCAGCCGCAAGGAGGTGCTCACCGTCGCCGCCATCATCGTGGCGCTGGGGTCCCTGTATTTCGCCTTCAGCGCCGTGCGCGCGATTCCCAAGCCGCGCATGGCCCGC
>CAZONU010000084.1:0-561 GCA_964581145.1 uncultured Planctomycetia bacterium | reverse complement strand
ACAACCCCTGGACCGACGCCGAGGGCGCTTACCAGAACTGCGTCGTCGTCGGGCATCTCAACGGTCTCATGCGTCCGAACCTGCTGCTCATGGAGCAGCGCGAACTGAACGCCAAGGGCAGCTTCGTGGACCCCTGGGGCCGGCCCTACCGGGCGCTCTTCTGGAGGGGACCGGGCCCATCCTTCGCCCAACAGTTCGCGGTCTACTCCTGCGGCCCCAACGAGAAGTGGGAGCAGGGCGAGGGCGACGACATCGGCGGGGGGTTCTGAACCGCCTGCGGAATGCTCTTGCCCCCGGGGCGGGAGCGGGTAGGATTGAAGCGACGGAAGCTATCCGAGCCCCTGCGGGAGGAAGCCCCCAATGAGCGCGCTCCAGGCCAGGCTGATAACCGCCCCGCGCGGATACCTCTCGGAGGAGGACAAGCGCAAGTTCACGCTCACCGCGGGAATCCTGGGCGCGATCTTCCTGGTGGCCCAGTTCGTGGTGCCCCTCCTGATCATGATGATCATCATGCCCTTCTTCATGTTCTCCGCCATGTCCCTGAAGTTCGCCCGCCCGGAG
>CAZONU010000083.1:0-14895 GCA_964581145.1 uncultured Planctomycetia bacterium | reverse complement strand
CCCCAAGAACTACCAGATCTCGCAGTACGACGTCCCCTTGTCCCACGGGGGGCACATCACCTTCGATGTCGATGGTGTAGAAAAGACCGTGCGCATCACCCGCGCGCACCTGGAGGAGGACGCCGGCAAGCTGCTCCACGAGGACCCCCGCGGCGGCGGCGGGTCTCTCGTCGACCTCAACCGCACCGGCACCCCGCTCCTGGAGATCGTCACCGAGCCGGACATGCGTGGCGCCGGGGAGGCGGTGGCGTATCTGACGGCCCTGAAGCAGCTGCTGAAATACCTGGACGTCTCCGACTGCGAGATGCAGGAGGGCTCGCTGCGCTGCGAGCCGAATGTCTCAATCCGGCCCAGGGGCGCGACCGAGCTGGGCACCAAGACGGAGATCAAGAACCTCAACAGCTTCAAGCACGTGGCCGCGGCCATCAAGTACGAGATAAAGCGCCAGGCCAGGCTGCTGGAGGAGGGGGAAAAGGTCCGCCAGGAGACCATGCTCTGGGACGTGGAACGCGAGCGCACCGAGCCGATGCGCTCCAAGGAAGAGGCCCAGGATTATCGTTATTTTCCGGAGCCGGACCTCCCGCCCTTCACGGTCACGAAGGAAGACGTGGAGAGAATCCGCGCCACGCTCCCCGAACTGCCGCGCAAGCGGCGGGAGAGGTTCGAGAAGGATCTGGGCTTGGACGCCAAGGCCGCCGCGGTGCTCACTGCGGAAAAGCCGGTGGCGGATTACTACGAAGCGGTCCGCGGCGGAGTTATTGGAATGGGCCTTGGCCTATCGGAAACGGAGGTCTCTACCTCTTCTGGGAATTGGGTAATCAACGACTGCCTCCGGGAGCGCGAGGAGCGGGACCTGGACTTCGCGGACTTCCCGGTCCCGCCCGCGGAAATTTCCTCGGTCATCGCGCTGGTCGAGAATAAAACCATCAACAGCTCCATCGCCCGGCAGAAGCTGATCCCCGCCATGTTCGCGACCGGCAAGAGCGCGGCGGAACTCGTGAAGGAACTCAACCTCGCCCAGGTCACCGACGCGGGCGCCATCGAGGGCGCGGTCCAGGCGGCCATCGAGAAGAACCCCAAGGCGCTGGAGGACTACCGCAAGGGCAAGAAGACCGCGATCACCTTCCTCATCGGCCAGGTGATGAGGGAGACCCGCGGCAAGGCCAACGCCGGCGTGGTCCGCGAGCTGCTTGAGAAGAAGCTCGACGTGCTGTGCGGGGGATGATTTGTCACCGCGGAGAGCGCAGAGACGCGCAGAGGACGGTGCTTTGAACCACCAAGACACGAAGACACAAAGAGGAGCTCAGTTCGCGGGTAACCTGCCCCGTGATGCCCGCGCGCTTCGCCGCGGATCAGCCCAAGGTTCTCCGTGCCTTGGGGTTTTGGTGGTAAGGAATCCGGTTCATGGCTGATTCGGCCACCTGCGACCGCTGCGGCGCCGACCTCTTGGGCGCCAACGTGCGCTACGTCGCCCAGATGAAGGTCTGGGCGGCCTACGACGTCATCGAGATCGGCTCGCGCCGCAAGCTCGAAGAGCGCGACCTGCGCAACGAGTACATCGAAACCCTCATGGACGCCGCCAGGCAGACCCGGCAGGAGGCCGAGGACTCGGTCTACTGGCTGCGCAAGTTCGACCTCTGCGACAGGTGCCGCAAGGAACTCCAGGCCGACCCGCTGGGCAGGAACGGCCAGGAGGCCGAGAAGGCCGGGGAGGCCGGCGAGCCGGGCGAGCCGGACGGCGGCGACGGGGAATCTTAAGGAACCGAGTAGGTAGATACGTCTCTCACGTTCCGGAAAGTTATCTGCTTGTCCCCTTCGAACCCGAACCTGACCTGAGACCCCGCTTCGATGGGCTCGGCTTCCAGGGAAGTCAGCTTCGCGCCGCGCAGGGCGTGCACCTCCGCCAAATCGAACGCACGATAGGAAGCGTCTATTTCGGGCGCCTCGAAGGACTCCGGCACTCGGGTGTCGTCCCGCCAAAATACGATCCCGGAATCGAAGTATAGAAGGTGCCAATCACCGTCAAAATTCAGATGCACCACGTTTGCCGGGTCCACCAGCTTGCCCTCGTGCCAATACTCGAGCGCGATCATTTCCTCGCAGCGCTTGCCGACGAGGTCCGGCTGAGTACCGTTTACTTCCAGCGCTTCCACGTCCCGGTCGCTCCCTTACCTGTGACCGGCGCGGATTCTAACCGACCAAGGACGAGCGCTCCACGAAGAAATTTCTCCACCCGGGGCATCCCTTCCCGCCATTTGCGCTTCCCGGGCTTTACCTTATACTATGTTAGGCCTAGAAGCGGGCCGCCCATAAGGAGCAGCACAGCCATGCCCCAGACCATCACCCAGAAGATCCTCGCCGCGCACTGCGGCAGGGAATCCGTCACGGCCGGGGAGTTCATCGAGGCTCAGGTCGACCTCTGCCTGGGCAACGACATCACCGCGCCGATGGCCATAAGCGAGTTCGAGAAGCTCGGCGGCGTCGAGGTCTTTGACCGCTCGCGCATCGCCCTGGTGCCCGACCACTTCACGCCCAACAAGGACATCAAGAGCGCCGAGCAGGCCAAGCTCCTCCGCGACTTCGCCCGCAAGCACGAGCTGGAGCACTACTTCGAGATCGGCGAGATGGGCATCGAGCACGCGCTCCTGCCCGAGCAGGGCATCGTGGTCACCGGCGACCTGGTGGTCGGCGCCGACAGCCACACCTGCACCTACGGTGCCCTGGGGGCTTTCTCGACGGGGGTGGGCTCCACGGATCTCGCCGCCTGCATGGCCACCGGGGAGGTCTGGCTGCGCGTCCCCGAGAGCATGAAGTTCGTCTTCCGCGGCGAGAGAAAGAAGTGGGCCGGCGGCAAGGACTTCATCCTCTACACGATAGGCAAGATCGGCGTGGACGGCGCGCTCTACCGGGCCATGGAGTTCACCGGCGAGGCGGTGACCGCGCTGTCGGTGGACGACCGCCTGACCATGTGCAACATGGCCATCGAGGCCGGCGGCAAGAACGGCATCGTGGCCCCCGACGAAGTGACTGCCACGTACGAGAAGGGCCGCGCCCGGCGCGAGCCGCGCATTTACACGTCGGACGCGGACGCCGAGTATCACTCGGTGCACGAATACGACGCGGCGGAGATAGAGTTACAGGTCTCCCTGCCGCACCTGCCCTCGAACGCCAAACCGGTCGGCGAGGTGGCCGGCACGCACATCGACCAGGTGGTCATCGGCAGCTGCACCAACGGGCGGGTTTCGGACCTGGAGGTCGCCGCGCACTTCATCGCCGGGAAGAAAGTGGCCAGGGGGCTTCGGGTGATTATCATCCCCGCGACCCAGGCCATCTACCTCGAAGCCCTCAGGCGCGGGTGGATAGAAGCCTTCGTCGAGGCCGGCGCGGCGGTCTCGACCCCGACGTGCGGCCCCTGCCTCGGCGGGCACATGGGCGTCCTCGCCGCCGGCGAGCGCTGCCTGGCGACCACCAACCGCAATTTCGTGGGCCGCATGGGGCATCCGGCGAGCGAGGTGCTGCTCTCCGGGCCGGCCGTGGCCGCGGCCAGCGCGCTGGCCGGGGAAGTCACTGACCCCGGGGAGGTCGTCTAGAGCCCCGCACCCCCGCGGATTACTCTTGAAGGCGGCAACCGGCGGGCTATGATGAACCGGTGCCTGGCCGACCATCGGGGGGGCGAGGTAAGCGCATGCCTTCGAAGTCCACCCTCAAGTATCCGTTCCCGCCTCAACTCCTGGAGCGCCGCAAGCCCATGGAGAAGTTCATCGGGAAGTACTGGCGGCTGAACCGCTCGGCGGTGAGCCCCGACACCGACAGGCTCATCGCGGGCATAAAGCGGGAGATCCCCGAGGGGACGGTGCTGGAGGCCCGCAGCGGCGAGGAGGTCCTGGGCGGCGAGGGCTGCCCGCAGTGGGAAGTGCCCTGCCGGTGGGTCGTCCGCAAGGGACAGCTCAAGGCGACCGGCGGCGAGATCCTGGCCGACTTCGCCGAGAACCCTTTGCTCCTCTGGATGCACTGCATCGGCTTCCAGGGCCGGGTGAGCCGCGAGGAGCTCCTGAAGCACGTGGAGTCCGACCCGGAGCGGCCCGACGATGTGCGTTTCCGCTACCGGAACGGGTACCGCTACAAGGTCCGGGAGTGGGGCTTCTCGCTTCCGCACAAACTGGTCGAATCGCTCACCGACGGCGAGTACGACGTGGAGATCGACGCGGACCTGGACGAGGGGGGCAGCCTCAAGGTCTTCAACGCCTTCCTGCCCGGGCGCCTGCCCGACACGGTCTTCTTCATGGCCCACACCTGCCACCCCGCGCAGGTCGCCGACGGGCTGGCCAACATCGCCGTGCTGGTCGAGCTCTACCGCCACCTCGCGGGCCTCCCCGGGCGGCAGTACTCCTACCGCTTCCTCTTCGGGCCGGAGTACTTCGGCGCGGCGGCCTATCTGGGCAGGGCGCCGCAGGAGGAGGTCGCGAACCTCCGCTGGGGGCTCTTCTGCGACATGCTCTCGGCCGGGGAGCCCCTGGGCTGGCAGCCCAGCTTCCGGGGCGACAGCAAGCTCGACGCCGTCCTCCAGAGCGTCATTCCCTACCACAGCTCTTTCCACATCGAGAGGCCCTACCGCAAGCTGTGGGGCAACGACGAGATGTTCTACAACGGCCCCGGGTTCGAGATACCGGCGGCGGCGGTGGGCCGCGGCCACAACGAAGCCAGCCCCCGCGAGTACCACTACGACTCCGACACCCCCGAGGCGGTGGACGGCTATCACCTGGTGGAGTCCCTCTGGATCCTCCAGCGCATCGCCGAGGTCTTCGAGACCGACCGCGTTCCGGTGCGGAATTTCAAGGGGCCGGTGCGCCAGGATCGCTACAAGCTCTACGCGGACGCGACCGCTCAGAAGGGGGAGTACGATCTCCGCGAGGCGGCGCCCATCCTCATGGACGGGAAGCGCTCGCTGCTGGACATCGCCCGGGAACTCGGCGCCGACTTCTTCGCGGTGCGGGACTTCGCCCGCCGGATGGAGGAGCGCGGGCTGGTGGAAATCACACCGCTGGCCGGGCCCTGAAGTGGAGACCTACACCCGGGACCAACTGGTCGAGGGCCTGCGCCGGGCGGGGCTGGAGCGCGGCGAGCTGGTCTTCTTCCAGTCGCGGCTCTACGGGCTGGGCCGCCCCGGGGGGGTGAGCGGTCGCGCGGAGCTCTGCGAGCTCTTCCTGGGCGCGCTGCGCGAGGTGCTCGGCCCGGAGGGCACCCTGGTGGTGCCGACCTTCACCACCCAGGTGGCCCGCCGGAACCTGCCCTTCGTGGTGGAGGAGACCGTGCCCAACTACGGCCTGCTCCCCGAGCACGTCTTCCGGCGCCCGGACTTCCTGCGCAGCCTGCACCCCCTGTGGTCGGTGGCCGCCTGCGGCCCGCTGGCCAGGGAGGTCTGCCGCTCGGGGGGCACCTCCAACTTCGGGGCCTTCTCGCCCTTCGACGTGATGCTCCGCCGCGGGGCCAGGAACCTCTTCTGCGGACTGGAGATCAAGGACGCCGTCACCATGATCCACTACGCCGAGGTGCACTACGGCGTCCCCTACGTCTACAACAAGCTGCTCAAGTGGCGGCCGGTGGAGAAGGGCGTCGCCGCCGACCGCCCCTACCTGGCCAGCGTCCGCTACCTCAGCGACAGCACCCCGGTGGACCTGGACCGCTACCAGGCGGACCTCTTCGCCCGCGGCGTGGTGCAGACCGCCGAGGTGGGCGGCGGCCGCATCTACGGCCTGAAGATGACCGAGATGCTGGAAGTGGCCCTGGACGGCCTGCGCCGCGACCCCTACTACTTCCTGGCCGGGCCGCCCGACTTCGACTACGGCGAGGTGCCCTACGACGGGCCGTCGCTGGCCCGCGAGCAGCAGCGCGCCGCGGCCCGGAGCGGCGCGGGCTGGGACCAGGGGCGCTTCGAGCAGGCCATGGAGGCGGCCCGCCCGGCGGCCCCGCAGCTCACCGCGCTGCTGCGCCTGCTGGCCGGGAAGTCCTCCCCGGCGGGCCGCAAGGCGCTCTGGAAATCGCTGGCCGCCCGCCGGGAGCCCTTCTGGTCGGAGGGCGAGCGGCTGGTCGAGGCCCTGCTCGCCGCCGCCGCGCGGCGCGGCCGCGGGCCGGAGGACGCCGTCGCCGCCTACCTGCAGCTCTGCGAGGACACCCTCAAGGAGCAGATGGCCTTCCGGCGGAGCGGCGCCTACGGCCTCCAGGACTTCGCGGCCGCCCGGCGGGAGATCTACGACCAGCAGGGGGTGATGGAGCCGCTGCTCGACGGGCTGATGCTCAGCCAGCTGCTGTGGGACAACCACTGGGCGCTGCTGCGCTTCGCCCGCAACCAGTTCTTCGCGCCCTTCTGCCTGGAAAGCCCCCTGCACGCCGAGATCGGACCGGGGCACGGCTGGCTGGCCCTGCTGGCCCTCCAGTTCGGCGCCCGGCGCCTGGCCGCCTACGACGTCAGCGAGCAGGCCCTGACGCACACCCGCGACCTGCTGGAGACATCCGGCGCCCCGGCCGGGAGCTGGGAGCTCCACGGGGCCGACGTCCAGGAGGGCATTCCCCTGGAGAGCGCCAGCGCCGGGACCCTGACCGCCGGCGAGGTGCTGGAGCACATCGCCGACCCCGCCCGGCTGCTCGCCGAGGTCGCCCGGGTCCTGGCCCCCGGCGGGGCGGCCTACGTCACCACCGCGGCCAACGCCCCGCAGAAGGACCACCTCTACCTCTTCAGCTCCGCCGAAGAGATAAGAGAGCTGATCGCCGCCTCGGGCCTGGGCGTAGAGCGCGACCTCTGCGTCGAGGCCGGGCGGATCGGCGACCGCCCGCTGCTCAACTACGCCGCGGTGCTCCGGAAGGGAGGCCCCTGACCGTGCGGCTCGACCACATCGGGGTGATCCTCAAGCATCGCCGGCAGATGCAGGGCCTGATCGAGCTGCTCAAGATGAAGGAGGTCGGGCGCGGCCGGGTGGAGAAGTACCAGGCGGAGTGCGTGATGCTCGAGGCCGGGGGCTTGCGCATCGAGTGCATCTTCTCGGACTACGGCCCGCTGGCCGAGTACAACTCGGGCCGCGGGGGCATCCACCACATCGCCGTGGAGCTGGAGCCCGGCGAGGAGCTCCCCGAGGGCCTGCCCCTCCTGGAGGAGACCCCCGCCGAGGGAATCTCGGGCATGAAGGTCAACTTCGTCCCCCCGGTGCTGGCCGGCTTCCCGGTGGAGATCGTGTCCAGGGAGGCCGGCGATGGCTGAGGCCGACTACTGGCAGGTCCAGAAGGAGTACCGCGAGCACCTCAAGCGCGGCGCGGCGCCCGCCGAGGGGGCGGTGCGCGTCGCCCTGGAGAGCAACTTCACCGTCGAGCCCCTGGCCGCCTACCTCTGGCGGGCCGCGGCCGCCGAGGAGCTCCCCGTCGCGGTCCGCACCGGCCCCTTCGACCAGTACGCCCAGGAGTTCCTGGACCCGGCCAGCGGCCTCTACCGGCAGGATCCCGAGCTGGTCTTCCTGTTCCTGAAGCCGGCGCGCCCGGCGGGGGCCTCCGACCTGGCCCGCTCGCTGGCCGGCCCCCTCGAGGCCCTGCAGGGCCGCTCCCAGGCCCGGCTGGTGGTGGCCAACTTCATCGTGCCGGTGCGGCCCTTCCGGCTGCACGAGGACGGGGCCGCCGCCCAGGTCGCCGAGGGCAACCGGGTCCTGCGCGAGCTGCTGGCCGGCTTCGCCAACGTCTCCCTGCTGGACCTCGACGCCCTGGCCGCCGACTACGGCAAGGGCCGGGTCACCGACCCCAAGCTGCACTACATGGGCGGCATCGACTTCGGCCCCGACTTCCAGGAGCGGGTCGCCGCCAAGTGCCTGACCTTCGTGCGCCTGGCGCGCCGGCCGGCCCGCAAGTGCCTGGTGCTGGACCTGGACAACACCCTGTGGGGCGGGGTGGTCGGCGAGGACGGCCCCGGCGGGCTGGCCCTGGCCCCCAACGGGCCGGGCTCCGAGTACGCGGCCTTCCAGAACGCGATACTCGGCCTCGCCGAGCGCGGGGTGATTCTCGCCGTCAACTCCAAGAACAACCCAGCCGACGCCCTGGAAGTCCTGGAAAAGCACCCGCACATGGTGCTCCGGCCGAAACACTTCGCGGCGGTGAAGGTCAACTGGCAGGACAAGGTCAGCAACCTCCGGGAGATCGCCGCGGAGCTCAACCTCGGCACCGAGAGCTTCGTCTTCCTGGACGACAGCCCCGTGGAGCGCGGCTGGGTGCGGAGCCAGCTGCCCGAGGTGCTGGTCCCCGAGCTGCCCGCCGACCCCGCCGGCTACGCGCCCTTCCTCGAGGAGCTGGACGTCTTCGAGGTGCTGGAGCTCACCGCCGAGGACCGCCGGCGCGGCGAGATGTACGCCCAGCAGGCCGCGCGCGGCCGCCTGCGCGACGCCAGCGGCTCGCTGGACGACTACCTGCGCAGCCTCCGCATCGTGCTGCGGGTCGCGCCGCTCTCCCCCGAGACGCTGCCCCGCGCCTGCCAGATGGTCATGAAGACCAACCAGTTCAACCTGACCACCCGGCGGCACGGCGAGGGCCGCATGGCCGAGCTGCTGGAGGACCCGGCCTGGGAGGCCTACACCCTGAGCGTCGCCGACGCCTTCGACGACAGCGGCACGACCGGCCTGGCGCTGCTCAACTACCGGGACCAGACCTGCGTGATCGACACCCTGCTCCTGAGCTGCCGGGTGCTGGGCCGGCGGGTGGAGGAGACCTTCCTATCGGTGCTGGCCGGGGCCGCCGCCAGGCGCGCCGGCAAGCTGGTCGGGGAGTACGTTCCCACCGCCAGGAACGGGCAGACCGCCGGCTTCTACCCGGAGCGCGGCTTCCGCCCGCTGGGCCGCGAGGGGGAGGTCGAGCGCTTCGAGCTGGACCTGACGGCCGCCGGAGCGCCGCCGCGCTGCGAGCTGCACGAGCTGACCCTGCAGGGGATCGAAACTTGAGGGACAAACTCGCGGAAATCTTCGGGAGGCTTTTTGACGTCGCGGAGCTGGGCGACGCCCTCTCGCCCGAGAACGTCGAGAATTGGAACTCCTTCTCGCACATCGAGCTGGTCGTCGAGCTGGAGAAGGCCTTCGACGTGTCCATCCCCGCCTCCGACGCGGTGAAGCTCGACTCGGTGAAGGGCATCATCGACTATCTGACCTCCCGGGGCATCGGCTGACGCCGTGAGGCGCGGCCCTCTCCTCCTGGCCGTCCTGGCGCTGGCTTGCGGCTGCGCCCCGCGGCGCGACGTCGAGCTCCCCCCGGTGGGCCGCGCCGGGAGGCTCTCCTTCATCGTCGAGGAGAGCCGCGCCGGGCCCATCGTGCTCATCTTCCCGGGCCGCTCGGCGCCGACCGATGACGTCACCCTGGGCATCAGGCAGACCGCCCTGCGCATCGCCGGGAAGACCGCGGGCAGCACGGCCATCTTCAGCTGGAAGGTCTACGCCTCGGCGCGCGCGTGGGTCAGGCGCGAAGCCGAGAAGCGCCGCGCGGCCGGCGGGCGCGCGCGCCTCGCGCTGGTGGGCCACAGCTGGGGCGGGCAGGCCGCGGGCGACTTCGCCCGGGAGGCGCTGGGGGAGGGCCTCGTCGACGAGGTGCCGCTGCTGGTGACCATCGACGCGATCAAGAAAGGCTACGTCAAAAACGCCCTGTGCCTGCTGCCCTCGGTGCTCAGCCTGGAGCTGGTCTTCCCCCACCGGTTGAAATGGGCCGCCCACCGGGGCACGCCGGAGCCCGACGGGAAGAAGCTCCTGCGCCACGTCAACTACTACCAGCTGGACAGCCCGCACCTCTGCGGCGCGCCGATCGAGACCGCCACCGAGAACCACGAGGTCTGGCTGGGCACCGGCCGCGAGCCCGGCCACGGCAACCTCGACAACCTGATTTCCGAGCTGGTCGCCGAGGACGTCCGCCGGGCCTTCGTTGCGGGGAGTAAAAAGTGAAAGCGCGGCGCGCGCTCCTCCTCGCGGGGCTCGCGGCCCTGGCGACGGCCGGCTGCAAGCGCCGCGCCTTTTACGAGTGGCGCGACGAGCCCTACATCCGCCCGGTTTACAGGGGCGGCCAGCGGGCCGCGCTGCGGCGCATGAAGTCGCGCTGGCCCGACGACCGCGAGATCGGCTGCCGGGCCCTGGCGGTCATGGCCCGCGAGGCCCGCGCCAAGGGCCAGGAGGAAACCGCCCGGCGCTGCGCGCGGGCCCTCATGGACCACTACGCGACCGAGACCAGCGCCCAGACCCGCTCGGTGCTCCTGGCCCTCTGCCTGCGCGAGGCCGGCCGCGGCGACAAGGTCGTCGGCGCCTTTCTGGCGTCCAGGGTCAACTCCGGCGAGCACCCCGTCTCGGCGGCCTACGCGCTGGCCGCGCTGAAGCCCCCCGGCGCCTTCGAGTCGGTCTCCGCGGCCTGCGCGCGCGCGGCGGACTTCGAGACGCGCTACGAGCTGCTCGGCGCGCTGTGGCTGCTGGGCGACCGGCGGGCGGTGCCCGTTTACGAGAAGACCCTCGCGGAAATCGACGCGGCCTGGCCGGCGCGCGTGCACCACATGAAGAAGGGCGACTACAAGAAAGCCCTGGCCGGCCGGCTGGAAACCCTCCGGGCCGCGTGCGGACCCCGGCAGTGAGGCCGGCGGCGGGCCGCCGCCCTACTTGACCTCGACCTCGACGATGTTGGAGATGCCGCTCACGTTGCGCGCGGCGTCGAAGCTCTTGACCGCGGCCCAGTACTTGCCGGGCGCCAGCCCCCGGAGCTCGAAGCTCTCCCTGGTGCCGGCGGCGGCCGGCTCCGGCTCGCCGCCCGCGTTGTAGGCCTGGTAGAAGGAGCCCACCTTCTTGAGGTGCTCCGCGGCCATCGCCCGGTAGCCGGCCTTATCGGCGGGCAGCGCGCGCCCCGGCGGCGGCCAGTCGGTGACCCGCTCGACCATCTTCACGCGCGAGTACGTCACCTGGTAGCGCGCCGCGCGGCCCTTCTTCCCGTCGCCGCCCGGCGCGGTCCAGGTGAGCAGCAGCCTCCCGCCCGCGGAGGCCTTGGCGGCCAGGTCCTTCACCGCGGCCGGCGGGGTCTGGTCCGCGCGGGGATGGACCACGCAGGCGTAGCCCACCTGGGAGAAGGGCCGGTAGTAGTCCTTCATCGCCGCGTAGCCGGCCTTCAGGATTTCCAGGAAGTCCGCGCGCCCGCTGAAGCGGTAGCCGTAGCCCAGCGCGGTGACGATGTCGTCGTTCCACTGCCCCTTGGCCCCGTTGGCCCCCCAGACGTCGCCCCAGCAGTAGCTCCAGCCCGCGGGCCGGCCCTTCTCGTCGCGGAGCAGGGCGCGCCCGGCGATCACGTCGCAGGTGGCCAGGATGGTGTCCAGGGCCTCCTCGTCGCCGGTCTCCTCGTAGTACTTGGCCAGGGCGATGACCACCAGCCCGAACTGGAAGGTGCCGTAGACCGCCGAGGCGCCCTTCTGGCGGTCCTCCACCTTGTAGTTCCGGCCGTAGACCTCCGGCGAGCCCTTCTTGTTCACCGTCAGGCACATGTAGCCGACCGGGCTGTAGCGCACCGCGTTGCGGTAGGTCAGGACCACCTTGCGGGCCTCGGCGAACTCCTTCCTGCTTCCGGTCAGCGAGATGCCCTGCACGTGGTCGAAGAGCGGCCAGGCCGCGTAGCGGTTGTCGCTCATCAGCTTGGGGTCCGCGTCGGGGTCCTGCCGCTTGCACCAGCCGACGCGCAGGACCGCGTCGTCGTAGTTGTACTTCCAGGCGTAGGCCCGGCCGCGCAGGCCCAGGCGCAGGGCGGCGTCGCGGCTGAAGCGGTCGCCGCTGTGGCGGTAGTGCTCCAGGTACATGAGCATGCCCATGTGCCCGCTGTCGGGGATTCCGATCCACTTGGTGGTGTTCTTGTAGCCGGGATAGGTCAACTCCTTGATCTTGCTCTCGCGCAGGTTCCAGCCGCGCAGGTACAGCCAGAAGCGGGGAATGTCCTTCTCGGGGCACTCGTTCTGGATCTGGACCAGGTCCCGCGCCCACCAGGTGGAGACCTCCGCGGCCTGGAAGGCGCGCCAGTCGCCGCGCGCGGCCCAGGGCACGAACTGGGCGGCCTCGTTCCAGTGCTGGCCGCCGGGGTTCCAGGGGGAGATCCAGCCGTAGGCCTCCTCGCCGACGCGCACCCCGTCGAGCTTGTGCTTGTCGAACTCCGAGAGGGGGATCGAGGCGGTGCGGGCCAGGCCCATGTCGTAGGCCTCGGTGCGCGCGTACCAGCCGGCCGGCGCGCGGGGCCGCAGCGGGTTGTGGAACTGCCCCCAGAGCCAGTCGTAGTGTGCGCGGTAGAGCTTCCTGCCGTGAAAGAAGAAGTGCATCTGGTGGGTGCGGCAGGCCCCGCGGTTGACGTGGAAGCTCCGCCCGGCCTCCTCCGGGAAGATCTTGGCGGCGATGCGGCCCTTCTCGCCGTAGAGCGCCTTGGGGTAGTGCTGCGGGAAGTCGCGGAAGGTGAGGATCAGGCCGCGGTTGCGGTAGTTGACCTTGGCGGCCGGGGGCCTGACCGCGTCCTTGAGCGGGCCCTGGTCGCCGAAGCCGCTCTTGCGGATGTCGATCTGCCCGGCGGCGCGGCGGCCGGAGATCTCGACCTTCTTCTCCTTGGTGACCCGGTAGCCGCGGAACTTGACGCCCGGCACGGTGTTCCCCCCGAATATCCGCTTGTTGAAACCGCCGGGGGCCAGGTCCTTCCACTTGTCGCCGCCGGAGGAGTCCTGGTAGAGCGTCACCCGGCTGTCCGAGCAGAGCCGGCCCCACAGCGCCGCGCGCCAGGGGAACGCGAAGGTCTGCGGCGCGCCGCCCCACTGGTAGGGCGGGTTGGCCACGTGATCGTTGTTGCGCAGAAACTGCACCGCGTGGCTGCCCTCGAACTCGACTTTCGTCCCCACTTCGAAGTTCTTGATGGGCGGGATCTTCCACTTCGCGGCGCAGCGCATGTTGCTTATCGAGTAGCTTACCCTCACGCCCGGCCTGCCCGCGAAGGCCTCGATGCGCGCGCGGTAGTCATACAGGCCGTCCGACGAGCCGCCCTTGCGCGCGTGGTGGGTGCCGTCGGCGCGGATCAGCACGCGGCAGGGTCCCTGCTCCTCGATGACGAACTTCCGCGGCGGCTTCGCCGAGCTGTAGTACTTCTCGCCGGCCTTGCAGCCGCCGTCGGGCCAGTCGCCGGAGGTGACCACCCCGCCGTTGTCCGGGCTGGACTTGATGTACTGCTCCTGGGGCAGGAAGCCCCCGTCGCCGTCCTGGTCGTACCAGGCCTCGTCGATGACGTTAAAGGCCTTCTTGCTGACCGTGAACTTGAGCGGCCCGGTGACCACGGTGACCTTGTTTGCGTCCTCGCTTACCTTGAGCCTGGTGGGCGGCGCCTTCTTTCCCCCGTCGTCGCGCAGGTAATAGGTCGCGCTCTCGGTGGCGTGGACGCCGGCGACGAAGTCGACCAGCAGCCAGCGCACGCTGGGGCTGCTCTCGGCCCACCACTTGTCAATCGCCGCGAACTGGCAGGGCACCGGCCGGCCGGCCGCATCCACGACCCGCAGCCGGGAGAGGTCCCGCACCAGGCCGCGGGGCATGGGCACGCCGCCGGTGACCACCTCGCCCGGGCGGTTCACCCCGCTGTAGTCGGTCACCACCAGCGGCAGGTTCAGCTTGCCCGCCTCCGGCGGGAACCCGACCTCGCCGCCGGGCGACGCCGCCGCGCACAGCACCGCGAGCACCAGGAACGTGACAGCCTTGCGCATATCCGACCCCTCCCTCGAACCCGCGCCCCGGTCGACGAATAGGTTTACCCCGCACGCCCACGCCGCGCAAGCGGCTTCGCTCCCCGCGGCCCGCCCCCGGCGCCCCCGGCGCCGCCCGGAAGCGCCCGGAGACGCCGCTCCCGGCGCATATACGCGTAAGCCCGCTTCCGCTATCACACTGATATATAGTGAGTTGCGCCGAAGAGCACACCGAACCACATATTACCTAGACCTTTTGGCGGGCGCGGTGTATCTTTAGTCTGGACCCCGCGAAAGGAGGCCCCCTTGGCTGCCGGCGCGAAGAAGCTGCCCAAGTACCTGCTCATCAAGCAGGCGCTCATGGCGCGCATTGCCCACAAGGAATACGCGGGCAGCACCCCGGTGCCCCCCGAGAAGGAGCTGGCCGCCGAGCTGGGCGCCGCGCCCATGACCGTGCGCCGGGCCATCGGCGAGCTGGTCGACGAGGGCGTGCTGGTCCGCCAGCGCGGGAGGGGCAAGGGCACCTTCGTGCGCGAGGAGCGCGGCGTGCCCTACCTGGCGCGCGGTGGCAACGGCAAGCTCAAGCGCATGGGCGTGCTCCACCGCCAGGACTGGGAGGCGCTGCGGGCCTCGCCGGTGTACTTCATGACCTTCATGGAGATCCAGGCGGAGTGCGCCCGCAACGGGGTGGGCCTGGAGTTCCTGCCCCACGGCGACGGCCTGCACGGGGGCGCCGCGGGAATCCGCCGCCTGGCGGAGAGCTCCGCCAGCCAAGCTCTGACGGTCCTCGACTGGTGGCAGTCGGAGGAACTGCTCGAAGTCCAGGACGGCGGCCTGCCGGTCATCGTCCCGGGCCCGTTCCAGGAGACCGTGCCGCTGAGCTCGGTGTGCCCCAACGACTACCAGGGCGCTTACGCGGCGACGCGCCACCTCTTCGACCTGGGCCACGAGCGGGTCGCGCTGGCGGGCAGCCGCAAGGAGATCAAGACCACCGCCGACCGCGCCGCCGGGTGGCTGGCCGCAGCGGGCATGCAGCCCGAGGACGCCGCCGGGCTGGTCTACCGCGCGGGGCGCACCGGGACGCACAGCGGGCAGTCCTTCGAGGAGGTGGTCGGCGACTTCGCCGCCTCCTGGCAGCGTGCCCCTTTCCACTGGTAGCATGAAGC
>CAZONU010000082.1:6646-14912 GCA_964581145.1 uncultured Planctomycetia bacterium | reverse complement strand
CCAGGTTCCAGGGCGCCGAGGTCGACCTGGTGGCCAGTGCGGAGGCCCGCGGGTTCATCTTCGGCCCCGCGGTGGCCATGGCGCTGGGCGCCGGCTTCATCCCCGTGCGCAAGCCCGGCAAGCTGCCCTGCCGGACGCGGGAGGCGACCTACCAGCTGGAGTACGGCACCGACACCGTCCAGATGCACGCCGACGCGGTGAAGTCCGGGCAGAAAGTCCTCCTGGTCGACGACCTGGTGGCCACCGGCGGGACCATGGAGGCCACCGCCCGGCTGGTCGAGGAGCTGGGCGGCGAGGTGGCCGGCATGTGCTTCCTGGTCGAGCTGGCCTTCCTCAAGCCCCGCGAGCGCCTGGCCGGCCGGCGCATCGAATCGCTGGTCGTCGTCGATGCCGAGTAAGCGCCGCCCGCTGGTCAAGGTCTGCGGGGTAACCTCTCAGGAGGACGGCCGCTTCGCGCTGGTCCGCGGCGCGGATCTGCTGGGCTTCATCCTGGCGCGCAGCCCCCGGCGGGTGACCGCCCGCCTGGCCGCCGAGCTGGTGGCGGAGCTCCGGGCGGGCTACCGCGGCAGGCGCGCGCTGATGGCCGGCGTGTTCAAGGACGCGCCGCTGGGCTGGCTGCTCAAGGCCTGCGCGGGGGCCGGGTTCGACCTGGTGCAGCTCCACGGGGGGGAGGACCCCGAGTACGTCGGCCACGTGGCCGCCGCCGGCTTCAAGGTCATGAAGGTCATCAAGAAGCTGGGCCGGCCCGCCGTCGCCGCGATGAGGCGCTACCCGGATGCCTGGGCCTTTCTGCTTGAACCTCCGGTTCCCGGCGCCTGGCGGGGCACGGCGCGGAGCGCCGGGTTTCGCAGTGCCCGGCTGGCGCTGGCCGCGCATCCCCGGGTGGGCATCGCCGGGAACCTCTCGGCGCTCAACGTGGGCGGCGCGGTGCGCGCCGCGGGGCCGGACCTCTGGCTGGTCGACGCGGCCAGCTCCCTGGAGAGCTTCCCCGGCGTCAAGGACCCCGCCAGGGTGGAGGCCTTCATCGCCGAGGCCAAGGCTTAGGCCGCGTCAATCTCCCGGCAGACGTGCTGACATAACACGGGCAGCGCTGCGGAGCCCCCCAAGGGAATCCGCCCGGAACGGGCATACTATATACCAACAGGTGTCACCGGAATGCCCGCTAAGCGGGGCCGCAGAAGTTCTCAAGGAGTGCGCATGTCCCCGGGGGCCGGAGCCGGGGCGCAGGGGGCCTCCCTCCCTCTCTAGTTGTGGGAGGCCCCCTGCTGTTTCTCTTCGGCGCTGCCGCGCCCTCGTGCGGCGGCCGGCTCGCTCGCGCGCCGACTCCGTCCGCACGCCGGTTTGCACAGCCGCCGGGGGGAGCGGTTTTTTTAAGGAAAGCACCGGCCCGCTGCTGGCCGACAACTCGAATTCGCTGCTCAGGTGGTTCAGGAGGCTGTACAAGCGCGCCTCCGGGAGGTTTGAATTGTACGTGAAATTGCACGTGGGGCGCGTACAATGCGCCTGGTCCGGCACTCCCGGCACAGTTGGCACGAAACCGGATCGTGCCGTAAGTACCGGAGAAGTCGGCAACTTGCGTCAAGAGGGGAGCATGTGCCCCGATAGCTCAATTGGATAGAGCACCAGTTTCCGGAACTGGGGGCTGCAGGTTCGAGTCCTGCTCGGGGTACCAGCCTGCAACCGCCGTAGGTACGGCCGTCCTGTCACGGGTCGCGCGGACCATCCGGGGGAATGAGCTTACCTCCACCGCATCCTTACCCGGCCCCCCCCGCGCCGCGCACATATGGCGGCATACAGAGCGGCGCCGGCGGCGGCGGGGACGAAGCTCCTGGAAGCTTGTGCCGTATTGCCGCAGGCACCCATATTGATGCGGTCGGCGTTGTCCTCCGGTTCGTTGGCGTAGTCAGCACCGCGGTGTTCCCGTTGAAGGCAACGTGCGATGCGCGCAAGCTGAAAAGTGGTGCCCGGGGCGGGAATCGAACCCGCATGGGGTTGCCCCCAACGGTTTTTGAAACCGTCGCGTCTGCCTTTCCGCCACCCAGGCAGTCCGAAAACCAGTGTAGTTGCATGGGCCCACCCAGTCAAGACCGAGCCGGCATTCGCGCGGAAGTCACTTCGTGCAGAACACTCTTCCTCCCGCGCAAAGCGCTGGCGAACATGGAGTTGCATCACGCGGCCCGCGCCGCTCTCCCGCACGGCGGGGAATCCCCTGGAATCAGGCGCATGACTTGAGGTATCATGGATAGGGGAAGACGGTCCCTGACGGGGCCCTCGCCGTAAGGAGGGCGATTATGGGCAACGGGAAGAAGGATTTCGACTGGAAGCGCATCGTGGGCAACGTCGAGCCCTGCCAGGTGGAGAAGCTCGCGCGGGAGAGCGGCCAGCCCTTCGAGGACTTCGCGCGCGACTTCATCAAGCGCTGGCCCTTCGGCGGCGAGCCCACCCAGGACGAGATCAAGCAGGTGGTCGAGGAGATGCGGCGCTGCCCCCGGGAAGGCCCTGGAAACTGACGTCCAACCCTCTCCCCAGCCCGTAGACCAAGCTCTCAGCCGCGCGTCGCGGCCGGTCAATTCAGCGGCACCAGCACGGGCCCGCTCCGGCGCGGCGACTCCACCGGCTTGGGGGCTTTTTTCACCGCGGGCTCCCCGACGACGGTCTTCTTGTTCTTGAGCAGCTTGGCCAGCTTCTCGCGGAGCAGCTTCTCCATGCCCGCGAGCTCCTCGGGCTTGGGCTCGCGCTTGCGGACCTCCACGAACTTCCTGGTGAACTGGGGCAGGAGCTCCCGGACCATGGCCTCCTGGACCGCGCGGTCGGGGTGCTCGGTGTCCAGGATGGGCTCGGCGTACTTCGCCCAGATCTCCGGGTGCTTCTTCTCGAAGGCCGCCTTGGTGGGCTCGGAGTAGAGCACCAGCTTGCCGTCCGCGGGCTTGATCTCGACGGCGAAGGCCTCCTTGAAGTCGCGCACCGTAACGGTGTCCACCGAGCTGAGCACGCTTATCTCGAAGTCGCCCTTCTCCCGGCTGCCCTTGATGGTGACCTTGACGGTGGAGCGCCCCTTGGCGCCCTCGATCGTGGCGATGAGCTTCCTGGCGGCGCCGGCCAGCTCGGGGTCCTTGCTCTTGGCCGCGGCGCGCAGCGCGGGGAGCGCCTGCCGGCCGATTGAGACCAGACCCTTCCGGGCGGCCTCGCGGACCGCGAACTTCTCGCTGCCCAGGTCCGCAATCAGCTTGGCGATCTTGGCCTTCATCTCCGGCGTGGGCTCGGGATCGACGGGCTTCTCGACCTTCTTGCCCCCGGGCTTCTCGCCGGCGAGTGCCAGCGGAGCGGCGCCGAGGACGAGGCAGAAAATGATTAACATGCGCAGCAAGGCCGGACCTCCCGACAGGAATTTCATCTATTATACATGACGGGCCCGGAGGGGGAAAGTCACGGGGAAAACAACTCTGAATTGCAGTGCTTGAGGAGATACCCGGCCAGGTCCCTGTCCGGGGCCACGCATTCCGGCATTCGCAGGTAGAGGCTCAAGGACCCCGCGGCGCGATGACGGCCGCCCAGCTCCTCGATGGCTTCAAAAGCCGGCAGCATCGGCGCACTTACCCACCGGTCTTCCCCGACCTGGACCAGGCCTCTGCCTATCGAAGGCAGCTTATACTTCGCCCGCCAGGCCAAGCGAGCATTGAGAGAGCCGTACTCCGGAGGACGCTCCCTCTCGAAGCTGATCGCCAGACGTATCCCCGAGTCGTACCTTTTCAGGACCTGCCGGACCTCCGCCACGGGCCGCGCGACGTACCACCCCGCCACCGCCAGCGCGGCGACCAGCAGCGCGCTCCCGCCGCCCCCCAGCAATATGGCCCCTCCTGAAGGGCCGGCCGTGTTGCTCTCGGGGCACTTCAATGGGACTGCCTTCGTCACGGGCTGCGCTCCTCGCTCGTGCTGAAGTCCTTCCGGAAGTTCAGCCGCCGTCGCTGTCCCAACAGATGAATTCGCTGGGGGCCCGTTGAAACGACCATCCCAAGCTCCTCACAAACCCGGAAATCACCACAGGCACGAACTGCGGCGGTCCCTCGTCCGAAATGAACTCCATGGCCCGGATCATGGCTTCGGCGGCCGCGCGCTTCTTCTCGCGGGCGGCGGCCTCCTCCAGGACCGGCAGGGCCTCGCTGGCCGCGGCCCCGAAGCAGCCCAGGGTGCTCGCCGCCGCGCCGCGCACCTCCGCGTTCTTATCTGCGAGCGCGGCAATCAGCGGCTCAAGGCCGACTTTGCATCCCTCCGGCCAGACGCAGGAGAAGGCCCAGGCGGCCACCTTGCGCCTTTGAGCGTCCTTGCTCTGCAAGCCCTTGAGCAAATAGGGCACCGCCCCCTCGCCGATCTCGCCGATGGCCGCGCCGGCACAGGCGCTCGATTCGTAATCCTTGAGGATCGCGGGGATCAGCACCCTGGTCCGCCCGGTCACCCGCCAGAGCGCCAGCGCGGCGGTGACGCGCGCATCGGGCTGCTGGTCATCCAGCATCCCGACCAGCTTGGGAACGGCCGCTTCAGCCTCCGGACCGATCAGTCCCAGGGCCTCGGCGATCTCGCAGCGCGTCGGCCGGGCCGTGTTCCAGGGATACGGCGAAGAAGACCAGGAATATGGCGAAAGCGGAGGCGTCGGCCAGCTCCTGCCGCTGGTGGGCGAGCTCTTCTCGGTCTCGATGGCCGCCAGCAGCGCGGGCACGGCCTCCGCCGCCTCCGGGCCGATCTCGCCGAGCATCCAGGCCGCCCACGGGCGGGTCCCGGGGCGCTCCAAGGCCCGCACCAGCGCGGGCACCGCCGGTTTCCCGCAGCGGCCCAGCAGGCAGGCGGCAATGTGCTTGTCGGGCGCGTAGCGGTCGGGCAGCCTCATGTAGAGCGCCAGCGCGTGGGCGGCCTTCCCCGTCCCGCCAAGCCGCCGCAGCGCGCGCGAGGAAGGCAGGTTGCGCTCGTCGAGGCCCCACGCTTCCCAGTCGTCCCAGTCGTTGTCAGTTCCGTCTGCCCACAGGTCCGGATAGAACCAGGAGGACAGGTCGACGGGGTCGTCCGGAAAGCCCCAGCCGCGGTCCCAGGAGAGCCACTGCAGCCTGGAATCATAGAGCGTCTTGTCGCGCGCCTTGATGAGAGCCACGACCTGGCGCGCGCGAATCACCGGCGCGACGCAGCACCATCCGAACGCGGCCAGCAGGGCGACCAGCAGCAGGCTGCCGCCGCCCCAGAGCAATATGGCCCGGCCCGAGGGGCCGGCGCCCGTCCTCTTCTCGTCCATCGCCACTCGCCGCCCAAGCGTTCCATGGAAGGATGTAGCCCCGCGCGCGAAAACCCGGTCAGCTAATCACCGGAAAGGTAAGGTGGCGGTGGCGTCAGCGTTTCAGCTCGAAGACCCAGTCGTAGGGCTTCTTCCGATTGTAGCGCGTCCCGCCGTCGTCCTTGCCGTCCTTGGCCACGCTGTAAACCATGCAGCCCTTGGCGGTCTTCCGGTAGATCATGGGTTTGCCTGTGAAGGGATCGGCGGGCAGCTGCTTGAAATGCTCCGGCAGCTTCGCGGAGAGGTCGGAGAGCTTTTCCGGGCACTTCCCGAACTTCACCTTGTAGAGCCGGCAGCCGACGCCCAGCCGCGCGGCGCACAGCTTAGCCTCCGCGGAGGCGTCGCTCCGGAATATGTGGGAGTGGGCGCCGAGCAATTCGCAGGAAACTCGGGCCCACCAGGCGGGCCGCTCCTCCAACCCGGCGGCGATGTCCCGGGCTTCCTCCCAGGCCTCCGGGTAGGGCTTGGCCGCGGCCTCGATGTACCTGTCCATCACCCGCTCGAAGTGCCGGGCGTCCTTGACGACGAACCCGCCCTTCTGCCACACCCAGCACACCGCCTTGACAGGGGCGCTGGCCTCGTCCGCCAGGTCGAAGTCGGACATGAACATCTGCGCGGTGGCGATGTGCGAGGCGGACGCCTTCCCGGAGACCAGCGGACTGTAGAATGAAGCCAGCGTTCTGGCCTGGTCCAGGATCAGGCACTCTTCCATGGTGCCGCGCTCGGCGTGATATTTCCGGAGCGCAGTCAGGAACTTCCCCAGCGACGCCGCGTCCGGCTCGCAGTCCCCCAGCGCCAACTCGATGCCCGCGACGGTAACGCCCTCGCAGGCTATCCGCACCATGCGGAGAATCAGTCCGCCGCGCCCGGCGTCGCGCGTCACGCGCAGGGCGACGGCCAGCTCGGCCAGGGCCTCGCCGGGCTTGCCGGCACGGGCCTTGACCCTGGCCGACACGCACAGCAGGCGCACCGCCTGGCGCAGCCCCCCCTGATGCTCGGGGGCCTGGAAATCGCGAAGATCCAGGCCGAAGTCGCATTCGGGAAGCCCGGCCGCCTCCCTGACCGCTTCGAGGGCGGCCGCGTTCCTGGCGAGGTACTTCGCGACCAGCTTGGGGTCGAGCTCCACGACCCGCTTCGCGCTCAAGAGCTTGATGTAGTCATCGTTCTCCGTCTCCGCCTCGAACGTCGAGCAGGACACGTACAAACCGAAGGCCCTCTGGTAAACGGGGGCGGCGTTGTCCGCGAGGGGCACCGCCGGCCGGTCGGCTTCCAACTCCCGGACGAGGACCTCCGCGTGGCGCAGGAAGGCGCTCCTGTCCCGACTCAGGCTCCAGTACCAGCAGCCGGCGACCAGCAGGAGCAGCGCCAGGCAGCCCAGGGCCAGCTTGCCGCAGCCCACGCGCTTCAGGAACCCGCGTTTCTGCTCCCCGCCCTCGCTGGAGTTTTCGCTTTCCATAATCCTATTCCCCTTCCTCCCGCAGCCGGAGCTGGCCGCAGGCGGCCTCGATGTCCCGGCCGCGGCGCTTGCGTATGGTGACCTTGATGCCCCGTTCGGCGAGGACGTCGCGGAAGGCCTTGACCCGGCCCTTGCTGGGCGCGGCGAACTCCCCGGCCCCGCCGGGATTCATGGCGATGAGGTTGACCTTGGCCGGCCGGCGGCGCAGGAGCCCGGCCAGCTCCTCGGCGTGGGCGCGCGCGGCGTTGATGCCGGCGATCATGACGTACTCGACGGTGAAGCGCCGCGAGGTCTTCGCCGCGTAGCCCGAGGCCGCCTCCAATATCTCGGCGATGGTGTATTTCCCGGCGGAGGGGATTATCTTTTTACGTAGTTGATCATTGGGAGCGTGCAGGCTCACGGCCAGCGTCACCGGCGGCCACTCCTCGGCCATGCGGACCATCTCCTCAACCAGGCCCACGGTGCTCACGGTGATGCGCCGCGCGCCGAGGCCCAGCCACTCGGGGGAGTTGAGGCGTTTGACCGCCTCGCGGCAGTTCTCGTAGTTGGCCAAGGGCTCGCCCATGCCCATCAGGACCACGTTGCTGGCCGGCCCGCCGGCGAGGTCGGACATGAGCAGCACCTGGTCGAGGATGTCCGAAACGAAGAGGTTACCCTTGAGGCCCCCGGCGGCGCTCGCGCAAAATTTACAGCCCATGGCGCAGCCCATCTGCGTGGAGACGCAGACGGACAGCCGCCCGGACTCCTCGTCGGGCATGGCCACGGCCTCGACGCACTGCCCGCCGCGCGCGGCCAGCAGCGCCTTGACCGTCCCGTCGCGCTTGGAGCGGCGCACGGTCTTCACTGACAAGCCGGTCACCGGGAGCTCCGCGGCGAGCCGGGCGCGCAGCTCCCCGGGCAGGTCGGTCATGGCCTCGTAGTCGAGCGCGAGCTTCTTCCAGACCCATTTCCATATCTGCTTCGCCCGGTAGGCGGGCAGGCCCCTCGATTTCAGGAAGTCCGCGAGGCCTTCCGGCGTGCAGGTGGTGAGAGAGTGAAGGGGAGACGACATCCGCAGATTCCGCAGATTACGCAGATTTGTCTCGACTATTGACGAAGCGCTTGTATTCCAGCGAAGTCGCCCCGAAATTGAGCAAGAGGCCGACTTCCATCCTTGCGGCTCTGAGATAGTTGATTAGCTGAGCCTCCTCCGCCCTGCTCAATCTCGACAGGGCCTTGAGTTCTACCACGACAGAGTCGAAACAGATGAAGTCGGGCCGGTACATGCTGTTGAGCCTTTGCCCCTTATAGAACACCGGCAGTTCCACTTCCTTGCGGGCGGGGATGTTTCGGGAATTCAGTTCCATGGCAAGGGCTTCCTGATAGACCGATTCAAGAAACCCCCTGCCGAGTTGATTATGGACCTCTATGGCCGCACCGATAATCGCATGGGTCCGTGGATCCTTCTTGCCCATCTGCGACATCTGCGTCATCTGCGGATAGTCTCCTTTTGT
>CAZONU010000082.1:0-6636 GCA_964581145.1 uncultured Planctomycetia bacterium | reverse complement strand
GTCGTAGACCACGCGGTTGACCCCGCGGACCTCGTTGACGATGCGATTGGAAAGGCCGCCCAGGAGCTCGTGGGGCAGCCGGGCCCAGTCGCAGGTCATGCCGTCGTGGCTCTGGACGCAGCGCAGCACCACCGCGTTCTCGTAGGTGCGCTCGTCGCCCATCACCCCCACGGTCTTGACCGGCAAGAGCACCGAGAAGGTCTGCCAGAGCCTGTCGTACCAGCCGGCCTTCTTCATCTCCTCGACGACGATCCAGTCGGCCGCGCGCAGGATCTCGCAGCGCTCGCGGGTCACCTCGCCGAGGATGCGCACGGCCAGCCCCGGCCCCGGGAAGGGCTGGCGCTTGATGACCTCCTCGGGCAGGCCCAGCTCCCGGCCGAGCACGCGGACCTCGTCCTTGAAGAGAAAGCGCAAAGGTTCAAGGAGCTCCAGGCCCATGCGCTCCGGCAGCCCGCCGACGTTGTGGTGGCTCTTGATCGTCGCGGTGGGCCCGCCGTGGACGGCCACCGACTCGATCACGTCGGGGTAGAGCGTGCCCTGGGCCAGGAACTTCACGCCCTCGATCTTCCCGGCCTCCTCCTCGAAGACCTCGATGAAGACCCGGCCGATGACCTTGCGCTTCTCTTCGGGGTCGCTGACCCCGGCGAGCTCACTCAGGAAGCGCTCGGCGGCGTCTATGTGATGCAGGCGCGCGCCGAAGCGCGGCCCGAAAGCCTCGACCACCCGGCGGCCCTCATCGCGGCGCAGGACGCCGTTGTCCACGAAGATGCAGTCCAGGCGCTCGCCGACCGCCCGGTCGATGAGCACCGCGGCCACCGCGCTGTCCACGCCCCCGGAGAGCCCCAGGACGGCGCGCGCGTCCCCGACCTGCGCGCCTATGGCCGCCACCGACTCGTCGATGAAGCTCTTCACCGTCCAGTCGCCGGAGAGCTTCGCGCACTTCTTGAGGAAGTTGTCCAGTATCTCGGTGCCGCGCTCGGTGTGGCTGACCTCCGGGTGGAACTGCACGCCCCAGAAGCTGTGCTCCCGGCTCCTGACCGCGGCGGCGGGGGCGTCCCCGGTGCTGCCCAAGACTTCGAAGCCGGGGGCCGGCTCCTCGAGGCGGTCCCCGTGGCTCATCCACACCGCCGTGCGGCCCTCGATGCCCGCGAAGAGCGGATCGCTCCCGGTGACCTCCATGTCCGTGCGGCCGTACTCGCGGCTGGCGGCCTCCCCGACGCGCCCGCCGAGGACGTGGGTGGCCATCTGGGCGCCGTAGCAGATGCCCAGTGCCGGGATTCCCAACTCGAAGTATTCGGCGGGGAGCAGCGGCGCCCCTTCGTCGTACACGCTGCGCGGCCCGCCGGTGAAGATCACCGCGTCGGGGGCGATTTCCTTCACATTGTCGAGGGTGATCCCGAAGCAGGGCTCGATGCGGCAGTAGACGTCCAGCTCGCGGACCCGCCGGGCGATAAGCTGGGTGTACTGCGAGCCGAAGTCGATTATAAGCACCAGCTGGTGCTCAGGCTTCGAGGCCATCGCGGCCCTCCAGCCGGTAGTTGGGGGCTTCCTTGGTGATGGAGATGTCGTGCGGGTGGCTCTCGGCCAGGCCCGCGCCGGTGATGCGGATAAAGCGGCCCTTGCTCCTGAGCTCGGCGAGGTCGCGCGCGCCGACGTAGCCCATCCCCGCGCGCACCCCGCCGACCAGCTGGTAGACGTACTCGCCCAGCGGGCCCTTGTAGGGCACCCGTCCCTCGATGCCCTCGGGGACCAGCTTGTCGCGCTCCGCCCCGGCCTGCGCGTAGCGGTCGCCCGAGCCCTTGACCATCGCCCCCAGCGAGCCCATGCCCCGGTAGGCCTTGAAAGAGCGGCCCTTGTAGATGACGATTTCCCCGGGGCTCTCCTCGGTGCCGGCCAGGAGCGAGCCGATCATGGCCGAGTCCGCGCCGACGGCCAGCGCCTTGATGATGTCCCCGCTGAACTTGATGCCCCCGTCGGCGATTACCGGCACCCCGGAGCCGGCGCAGGCCCCGGCGCACTCCTGGACCGCGGTTATCTGGGGAACGCCCACTCCGGCGATCACCCGGGTGGTGCAGATCGAGCCCGGCCCGATGCCCACCTTGACCGCGTCAACGCCGGCCTCCACCAGCGAGCGGGCCGCCTCGGCGGTGGCCACGTTGCCGGCGACTATGTCCCGGTCGAAGGCCTGCTTGTAACGCCGGACCGCCTGGGGCACGCGCACCGAGTGCCCGTGGGCGGTGTCCACGACTATCACGTCGACGTCCAGATCGCGCAGGGCGGCCACGCGCTCGTCGTCGTCCACGCCCACGGCCGCGCCGACCACCAGGCGCCCGACCTCGTCGCGCGCGGCCTTGGGGAACTGGCGGGTCTTGTCGATGTCCTTGCGGGTGATAAGGCCGCCCAGCCCGCCCTTATTGTCGACCAGCAGCAGCTTCTCGACCTTGTTGCGGTTGAGGATCTCCTCGGCCTCGTCCAGCCCGGTGCCCAGCGGGGCGGTGACCAGCTGGGTGGTCATCACCTCCTTGACGCGGGTCTCGGGGCTCTCCTGGAAGCGCAGGTCGCGGCGGGTGAGGATGCCCACCAGCTTGCGGCCCTCGACGATGGGGATGCCGGAGATGTTGTGCTCGCCCATCACCCGGCGGACGTCGGCGATGGTGCTCTCCGGCGAGAGCGTGACCGGGTCGGGGATCACCCCGTGGGCCGAGCGCTTGACCTTCTCGACCTCGCGGGCCTGCCGCCCGGGAGTCATGTTCTTGTGGATGACCCCGATGCCGCCCTCCTGGGCGATGGCGATGGCCAGGCGGCTCTCGGTGACCGTGTCCATGGCCGCCGAGCAGACCGGGATGTTCAGGCGCACGTTGCGGCTGAAGCGGGTGGCCAGGTCCACCTCGCGGGGCAGGACGTCGCTCTCTCCGGGGAGCAGCAGCACGTCGTCGAAAGTGACCCCCTCGCCCACGATCTTCTCGCTCATGTTCACGACACGCGCCCCTCCAAAAGCAGACCGGCGCCCGCGCTATGCGGACGCCGGGTCACGAACCTGTTTATTGCACGCTCCATATGACCACCCTATGCAGGCGGCCGGCGAAGTCAAGAGAGAAAAACCGGCCGGCCCAAGGCCGGCCGGGAGGCGGTTTCCGGGCACCCCGGGCGTTATTTGCCGGCCTTGGCGCGCTTGTAGCGGTAGACGTACATGGTGCCCTTGCCGCGGCTGTCGCCCGCCTTGTATATGAAGTGGGCGTTGAGTTCCGGGTCGTAGAACGTGTGGTTGCACCCCCTCGGCCACCCGGGCGCGAACTTGCCGGTAGCCAGCGTCCAGCGGTTCTTCTCGGCGTTGTAGACGTAGATACCGCGCCGCTCCAGGGAACCGGTGATGTCCGTAGAGAATGAGAAGAAGAGGATGACGTCGTTGGCCGAGTCGTAGTGCATGCGGGTGATCCCGCTGCCGCTGACCGCCTTGGGGCGGGGAGGCAGCTTGCCCTTGGCCTTGAGATCGATCCAGGCGTTCTTGCGCACGTCGTAGGCGAACACGCGGTTTTCAACTTCTCTGGAGCTGTTCTTGGGATAGGAACCCATGGCCATGTAGATCCGCTGGCGCTTGGGGTCGTAGCACGACGCGGCGTCTATGGGCTGGGGCGGGCGCGGACCGGCCGGCTTGAGCGCCTCCCAGTCGTTCTTGGCGGGGTCGTACAGGTGGGTTCCGCGACCTCCCAGCAGGAAGAACTTCTTCTGGGGCGGGAGGTAGATCAGGTGGGAGCCGTGACCCAGCCTGGGGGTTCTGGTCTTGATCCTGAACCGCCGCCAGTGCCCCGCGAGGGTGTCGTACATCCAGGGACTGGACTGGTTGACGACCCGGCTGAAGCGCCCCAGGCCGTTTACCCTGGTCTTGTTCTTCTCGATGAGCGCCACCCGCCTGGGGAAGTGCTTGCGCCAGTAGCCCGACGGGCTCCACATGTGCACGAACATCTTCCGGTGCGTGTCGTAGGTGATCATGCGGTAGGAGTGAACGAACGGCGCCACCGGGACGGGATTGCCTTCGGCGTTCACCTCGAAGCCGTCCTTGTTGATGGTCAGGTTGTAAGCGCCGACCTCCATCCCCGGATAGACACAGACCCACTTATTGGCGTTGACGTCGTAGCAGAAGAGGTC
This sequence comes from uncultured Planctomycetia bacterium, assembly GCA_964581145.1. GTDB lineage: Bacteria > Planctomycetota > SZUA-567 > JAKLDR01 > JAKLDR01 > CAZONU01. Next base: position 2,490 of record CAZONU010000082.1, on the reverse strand, counting down.
GTCGTTGTAGTAGGTCTTGCCGTTGCGCTTCGTGCAGGCCCCGTGACGGCCTTCGCCGTAGAGAAATGCGCCGCGGAGTTCTGGGGCGTAGGGCATGGTGCTGCTCCAGGCCCGGCCGATGCCGTCGCCCCACTTCCCGTCCGGCGCCGGGGAGCCCAGGTTCAGCCAGGAGTTCTCGCCCATGGCCTTGATCTTCGCGATGTGCGGGCCGGGCTTGCTGGGCAGCTTGGCAAGAGGACCCTTGCGCGTCGGCGCCTTCTCGCCGCCGCCGGCCACACTGGAGAGAGCCAGTGCCATCAGAAACAGGATTCTCGAAGCCGTCATGGCATTCCTCGCTTTCTGCAGTTCTAGCGCACCGCGCAGGTTTCTTCGGCCCCGTAGCCGAGCTTGACCTTGAGCATCCGGCGATTGATCGTGTCGGCCACGTAGGCGTGGGTGTCGCTGACCGCAACGGTCAGCGGCCACGCCAGTGGAATCTCCGGCTTCTTGACGGCCGCGTCCTTCCCGCCGGAGTCCTGGTTGCCGTATTTCCCGAACGTGCCGATCATGTTGTTGGCGGCGTCGACCACTTCCACGCGGAACTGAGCCGAGTTGGGGTAGAACACCCGCCCGAAGAGATCAATGTCGAAGCCGCCGCCCTCGCAGGAACAGGTGTGGGATCCGTGGTGAATTCCCCACGGGGCGAAGCCGAAACGGTACCACTCGGCATTCTGGAGTTCGGCCTGGCCCTTGGAACGGGCGCCGCGCGCGCCTGCCTTGATCACCGGCTTGGCCAGGAACTGGGCGGAAGGTTTGCCCACGCAGCTGGTTGTCACCTTGGAATTCCCGAACCAGATGGCCCCGCCTTCCGGCGGGAACTTCACGATGCTGGCGTAGAGGTAGCTCAGCCAGAAGCGGTCGGGTGGTGTCCTGCCTTTCTTTGTCGGTGGTGTAAGCTTGCCGTCGAAAAACTTCGGCCATGTGCGCCCTGGCGGCGTGACCATGTCGGCGACGTAGATATTGCCTTTATGGTCGACACGCAGCACGCTCCCATGGCTGCATCGCCAGACGGCAGTGCGTTTGGGCTTGCCGTCGGAGCCGATCACGTCCACGGTGTTCCCGGTGCCGCCGGTGACCTGGAACTTCCGCTTCTGGTTGTTGGTCAGGTACCCGGGCGGCAGGATCGCGTAGATCTCGTCGATGCTCTTCACGGCGAGGTTTCGCTGCATGAAGTTCATGATCCCGCCGTAGTTGAACTTGTTGGTCTTCTGGCCAGGCCAGTTGAGCGGTTTGCCGTTTCTGTCGTGGCGAAGAAGCGCGCCGCCCCAGCTACCTGCGGTCACCAGGCTGCCGTCGGGGGCGGGTACCAGCTGGGCGCCGATGCCGTTCTTGATCTTTAGCCGTTTTACGACCTTGCCCGTCTTCTCGTCAATGCGCAGCCAGCCGCCGTGCTTGACGTATAGCTCACCGCGGCGGCGATCGATAGTCAAGTCCCGGTACACGCCGCCCCCGTTGGGCGGGAGCTTGAACTGCTTGAATGCCGTGCCGGTGTCCTCTATGCAGGTTGGCGTCTTCTTGCCCCAGTTTCCGGTGCTGGGCATCCAGATGCGCACCGGTTTGGCCGAAGCATCCACGGCGATGCGGTGCACGCCGGGGTTGGGACTCATGCCCGTCTTGGGCAGCGCGATTTTGTAGAGCGCCTTGCCGCTCTTGTAGCCGTCGAACTTGATCAGGTCCGCCGTCCTGCTGACGTTGGAGCACACGTAGACCGCACCGCTGGCCGGGTCCACGCCGATGAAGTGCGGGGCCTTGACCTTGATCTCGCCAACGTAGGACTTGTCCGCCTCCTTGAAGACCACCACCCGGTCGGCGCCGGGGTCGGCCACGTAGAGCAGCCCCTTGGCCACCGCCAGCCCGCGCGGCGCGGTCAGCTGTCCCTTTTCCTTGCCGGGCGAATCCGGCTTGCCGACGAAGACTTCCGCCGGGCCGCGGGTCTTGAGGTCCACGCGGTACACGCACGCTTGCCATGACTTGGCCTTGCCCTTCCTGAAGCCCACAGCCAGGCCGGAAAGGTAGATATGTTTACCGTCGCCGCTGACGGCCAGAGCTGGGCGTCCACCGAGCTTCTTGCCGGGAAACAGCTCCGGTCCCAGAAAGGCGTCATAGGGCACACTGCCATCGGCGGCCAGGCACCCCAGTCGAAGCTCGGCGGCCATCCAGTAGACGCGGTCGTCGGGACCGACTGCCGGACAGGAGTATCCTGCGTGGCGGCCCAGGCCCATGATGCTGACTTCGGGATAGAAACTGAACTTGCGACCATAGTAGATGTGGGGCACCAAGTCGCCTTCCTTCGTCAGGTGAGGCGCCAGTGCCTTGATCTTCTCCGGGTCGACGTCCGCCGGATAGGGCCAGACTGTCTTCTGGTGCTTGCCGTCGCGGTCGAGGATCTTGATGTTGTGGCTCCACCAGTGCACCAGGCCGTCGACCTTGTAGAACGCGTAGATCGTGCCC
>CAZONU010000081.1:0-15001 GCA_964581145.1 uncultured Planctomycetia bacterium | reverse complement strand
CCGGGGGCCGCCCACAACTAGAGAGGGAGGGCGGCTCCCTGCGCCCCGGCACCGGCCCTCCGGGACATGCGCACTCCTTGAGAACTTCTGCGGCCCCGCTTAGAATCTTCCCGGTCCCCCGGAAGGAGAGCATCATGTCCGCAGTCAGCGAAATACTTGGCGCCAGGGAAAGGGCCCGCTTCCTGGAGGCCGCCCGCGTCGCGGGGCTGTGGTACCTCGACAACCAGAACGCGCCGGGCCGGGGCTGGGGCGGCGTCGACCAGAGCGCCGACACCGGGCGCTTCCTCTACGAATACTTCCCGGCCACCGGCCGGTGCCGGGGCTGCGGGGTCTGGAGCCAGGCGCTGGCCTCGACCGCGCTGCTCTACATCGATGACGCGCTCCGGGACCCCGAGTCGGGCTTCGGGGCGGCCGCCGAGCTGGGCCTGGGTTACCTCAAGAGCTTGCAGGTTCTTGACAAGCGGCTGCCGGAGAGCTACGGCGGCTTCCGCGAGCATACCCCCCAGACCACCTGGAACTTCCCCCGCGACGGGGCCACCGGCTGCTTCGGCCTGGCGGAGTTTGCCAGGAGGAAGGACGACGCCGACGCCGCCGAGCGCGCCGAGCTGTGGTGCAAGTGGTACAGCACGCACGGCAGCGACGGGGACGTGTGGCCGCACGACATGTTCCGGCACGAGGCCGGCGAGGGCTCCTGCAAGGTGCGCGGCGACTGGCAGGCCGGCGGCGCGCTGTCGTACTACTACACCGCGCGCGCGGCCGGGGATGACAAGTGGCTCAGGGAGGGCCTCCGTCCGGTGCTCGACGTGCTCCTGGAGATCGGCGACCCCGGCGAGGTTGACGGCGCCGAGAGCGGCTGGCACGGCCAGAGCCGCATCACCGTGGGCAACGACGACTTCGCCACCGTCGCGCTGCTGGCCGGCTTTCTGGCGTTTGAAGACCAGCGCTGCCTGGAGCTGGCCCGCAAGCGCATCGCCTACTATCTCTCTTTGCAGGCCGAAGACGGCAGCTTCCCCAACTCCGGCGGCACCTTCGTCACCGCGCTGACCCTGCTGGACTTCGTGGAGCTGGCTCGCGCGCGAAAGCTCGCCGACGACGTGGGCCCGATGACCGACGCCCTGCTGGCCGCGGCGCGCCACGGGCTCACTCTGCAATGCTCCGACCACCGCGACCGGCGGGCCTACGGGGGGCTCTGGGGGCAGTCGAACTACGGCGTGGGCCGCGACCGCATCCACAACCGCTCGACCAGCTACGCGATTCACCTCTGGCTGCGCCTGGCCGGGCACGAGGCGCCGTGCCTGTCTGCGCTGGGCTGGTGAGAAAGCCGTGATCTTCGAACGCGAGGCCCGCGAGACCCTGACCGCGATTGAAATGAACCGCGGCGACGAGCTGCGCTTTACGCTGAAAGGCGGCCGGGCCGTCAGCATGGTCCTGGAGGACTGCTCCGCGCGGGTGCTCGTCACCAACCTGCCCGACACGCGCCGGGAGCAGCCCGGCGGCGGGACAATTCTGGAAATGACCGCGCGCGTGCGCATCGACGGCCGGCCGATGACCATGCGCCGCTACATATGCGCGCAGGAGAGCTTCTGCGAGCCCTACGTGGTGAACGGCCTGAGGATATGGTTCGACGCGGTGCAGGACCTCTTCTATCATGTTGAAGAGACGCACGGCCCCTGCCGTCCCGAGGGGCACGCCCGCTTCGCGGTGCAGGACGCGACCCTGCCCATCTGTCCCGGGGAGCTGGTCCCCTGGTGCGGGCTGCCCGGGGAGCGCCTGAACATGCGCGAGGCCTACAACGGCGACGACTGCTGGCTGGGGCCCTACCGCGGGGCCTCGGCCCACGGCGGCCTGGACATCAACCACCCCGCGGGCAGCCCGCTCTTCGCGCCCTTCGACCTCGACGACCAGTACTACTACAACTCGGTGGCCGCCGGCTACGTCAACAACCGCTGGCGCGGGGTGCGCCGCTGGCCGGACGGCTCGATATGGACGATCCAGGTATGCCACATCGTCGAGCTCACCGTCCCGGAGCACCAGCCGCTCGCGGCCGGCCAGGAGTTCGCGCGCGCCGCCGGGGTGTGGGTCGGCGACCACCAGCACTCGCATTTCATCTTCAAGGTCAGCGCCCGGGGCGGGGAGGTCCTGCTCGACCCCTGGATCATCTTCCGGCAGATTTTCGAGGGCGGGAAGGCCGGGAGAGGCGCGCTGGAGGCGGACATCGCCCCGCTGGCGCCGGCGGAGACCGGCGAGGCCGTGAAGTTCTCGGGCGAGGGTTCGCGCGCGGGCGAGGGGGCGGGGTTCTTCTGGACCTTCGGCGACGGCGGCGCGGCGGAAGGTCCGGGCGCGGAGCACGTCTTCGCGCGCGCCGGAGTCTATCCCGTCACTCTCACCGTCGAGGACGGCGGGGAGCGCGCCTCGGCCACGCAGCACATCACGGTCGACGGCCCGCGGCCCGACCGCGCCGTCCTGGTCCTGGAGGCGCCCGACGAGCCCTCCTTCCGCAAGCGCCCGGCGCCGGTGGCCGACGTTTACGGCGAGCCCCCCGGGCCGGCCCCGCATACATTGAGCTTCACCGCGCGGAGCTCCCGGCCCGAGCCCGCCGCGCGCTTCGTTAATGTCGCCAACGCCGGAGGCGACCGGCTGGAGAAGCCCTGGGTCACGCAGGGCCCGGACTCCGACTGGCTGACCGTCGAGCCCCAGCAGTACGGCAAGGGCCAGCGCCTGGCGGTCAAGGTCGACGCCGCCGGCCTGGAGCCGGGGGCTTACTCCACGAAGGTCAGCGTCGACTGCCCCGGCGCGGCCAGCTCCCCGCAGGTCTTCCGTGTGAGGCTGACCGTCCCCGGGGAGGCGCCCGCGGCGGAGGCCGTCGTTGACGACCGGGACCCGGGCTTCTACGCCACGCCGCACTTCTGGCTGGCGCCGCCTTTTCACGGCTGGCCCGGGAAGTACGGCGCGGGGTTCGGCGGGCGCTATCTCGCGAACGGCGGCCGGCCGGAGGAGGGCGAGTTCGCCCGCTTCACGCCGGACCTGGCCGCCGGGCGCTACGAAGTTTCGCTTCACGAGGAAACACCCTTCGAGAAGGTCGCCGCTTTCCGGCGCGAGGGGCCCATGCGCTTTCGCGCCCGCGTCAGACACGCGGAGGGTGATGATGGCGTCTGGGTCTCGCCCACCGAGAGCCGGACCATCGGGACCTTCCGCTTCGAGGAGGGCGCCGACGGCTTCGTGGAGATACTGGCGGCCGGAAGCGCCGGCCAGGTCCTGCTCGACGCGGTGCGCTTCAGGAAAGTCGACTGAACGTGGCGCTGCCCTTTGTCTTTTTCGACATTGACGGCACCCTCTTCGACGACGAGAGCGCCCAGCGGGCGGGGGCGCGCGAGTTCCATCGCGCCCACCGTGCGGACCTGGATCATGCCGAGGACGGGTTCTGGGACGCCTGGCGTGCCGTCGCCGAGGAGTACTTCGACCGCTACCTCGCCGGCGAGTTCAGCTTCCGGGGCCAGCGCCGCGAGCGCCTCAGGAAGCTCTTCGGCCGCGAGATTCCCGACGCCGAGGCCGACGCGCTCTACGAGGAGTACTACGGCTACTACCGCGGGAACTGGTGCCTCTTCCCCGAGGCCGAGGCGTGCTTCGAGTCATTCCCGCGGCGGGGGATCATCAGCAACGGTGACCCGAGGAGCCAGCGCGAGAAGATCGAAACGGTGGGGCTGACCGGCCGCTTCGAACCGGTGCTGGTCTCCGGAGACATCGGCGTGCACAAGCCGGACGCGCGCGTGTTCAAAGAGGCCTGCCGCCTGGCCCGCGTCGCGCCCGGTGAGTGCGTCTACGTCGGCGACCGCCTGGAGGCCGACGCGCTGGGCGCCTCGCGCGCGGGGTTGGTCGGCGTGTGGCTGGACCGCAAGGGGGACGGCGGCGCGCCGGAAGGGGTTCTCGAAATCCGCACGCTGGCCGAGCTGCCCGGGGTGGTGGAGAGGCTGGGTTGAGCGGGGAGGAACCGGCCGCCGAACGGCGCTCCAGGCGCATCTGCGTCCTCTCTTTCGCCGCTGGCCCGGGCTTCAGGGGGGGGCAGGGAAAGGCCGCCCCCGCTTTTTCGCGGATTTCTTCGATACCCCGCCGGCCCGCGGCGAGCACCTTGCGGACGGGAGGAGTCTCCCCTAATCCGGGGGCGCCATGCGGTCGGACGCAGAGCTTCTGGCGCGCTTCGCGGCCTCGGGCGACGAGGCCGCCTTCGCGGAAATCGCGGAGCGCCACGGGGCCATGGTCTACCGCGTCTGCCTGCGCCTGACCCGCGACCCCCACGAGGCCGAGGACGCCGCCCAGGGCGTCTTCATGGTGCTGGCCCGCAGGGCCCGGTCCCTGAAACGGGGAAAGGACCTGGCCGGGTGGCTGCACGGCGTGGCCCGCAACGCGGCGCACTGGTCGGTGCGCGCCCGGGCCCGGCGCGCCAGGCGCAAGGAGGAAGCGGCAGTCGCTGATGAAGCCCGCGGGCGCCGGGAAGTAGCGGGGCGTTCCGAAAACCGCGCCGGGAGGGGCCCCGGGGCCCCGGGGGGCGCGGGGGGTGCGCTTTCCTTGCGGGCCCGTTCTCGCGACTTGCGCGCCCCAGAAGCTCCACTATAATCCCGCACCATGAGCGACACGGAACTGGCCTGCGACGCCACTCCCTGGGGCGTCGCCGGTTTCGTTAACGCCCTCACCGACATCCGCCGCGCCGGGTTCACCGGAGTGGAGGCCGGCGTGGAACTGGTCCCCCACTTCGAGGACCGCATCCACATACTCCAGGAGATGCTGGAGGCCGAAAGCCTCAGCCTGGTGACCATCCGCACGCCGGTGCGCCAGCTCTCCGGGGGCAGCGCCGAGGAGGAGTCCGAGCGCTGCCTCAACGTGGCCCGCTTCCTGGCCGGCATGGAGGGCAAGCTGCTGGTGACCACCCCCCCGCCGTACGACGCCGACAGCCTCGAGGAAGAGTGGCTGCTGTTCACCAACCTGCTGGCCGAGGTCGGCAAGCGCTGCGCGGAGTCCGGCATCCGCCTGGCGCTCAACCCCCAGCCGGGCACCATCTGCGCGACGCGCACCGAGCTGGAGAAGCTGCTCAAGAGCTTCACGGTGAAGGCCCTGCCCCTGGCGGTGGACTCCGCCTTCCTGGAGGCGGCCAAGCTCGCGCCGCCCACCTTCTTCAAGAAGTACCGCAATCGCCTGGGGCATCTCTACCTCAGCGACCTGGCCAAGCCCCGGGCCCGCAGGCGCAAGCCGGCGGCGAAGAAGAAGCCGGCCAGGAGCAGGAAATCCAGGTCCGCGGCGCGCCCGGTGCCCACCCGCGTGGAGCTGGGCAAGGGCGGGCTGAAGCTCGAGCGCTTCGTGGACGCGGCCCACGCCGCCAAGTACAGCGGCTGGGTGACCGTGCGCCTGCCCGAGGCCGCCGTGGCCCGCGACCCGGGCGGCTCGGCCGCGGGCGGCTTCAAGCTGGCCGCCGAGATCCTGGACGTATTCTGATTCCGCCGGCGCCGAACTCCAGCCGCCGGAGACCGGAGGTGTTCCCGTGGAATCCGAAACCGCAAGCGTGACCCGCAGCGGGAATCTGCTGGTGGCCGTCCCCCGGGGACGGCTGGCCAAGGAAGAGGCCGACCGGCTCTGCGAGAAGATCAATCCCCGCCTGACCGAGGGGGTCACCGGCCTGCTGCTGGACCTCTCCGAGGTGGACTACATGACCAGCGCGGCGCTGGGGGTGATCATCGCCCTGCTCCAGCGGGTGCGCTCCGGCGGCGGGCGCATGGCGGTGGCCGCCCCCGGCGAGCGCATCCACCTGCTCCTGGAGGTGGCCGGCCTCAACCAGCTCCTGGCGCTGTGCACCAGCCGGGAGGAGGCCGAGAAGCTGCTGGCCGCGGAGGAGCCCCGGGCTTGACCGCCCCCGAGGAGGCGCCCGAGGAGGCGCAGCTCTTCCCCTCGCCCCCGGAGCAGCCGGACGCGCCCGCGCCCGCGCCCGCCGCCGGCTTCCGGCGCATGCCCGAGGAGGTCCGCGCCCTGGGCCGGCCCTGGACCACGCTGGTCGGGGAGGTCCCCGACCTCACCGCCGAGCTCGAGCGCGACTTCCGCTTCGGGCAGAGCGTTTTCCCCTTCACCGGCGGCTGGCGCCTGGGCGGCAGCCTCAAGGGCGGGTCGAGCACCACCTGGCGCCCGGCGGCCGAGAGCGACTACCGGGCCTACGCGGCCTGGAAGGAGCGCGAGGGCATCCCCGAGGAGCCCGAGGACCTGGAGGCCTTCGAGGAGCTGGCCGGGTTCCTGGCCGCCAACCACGTGGAGCTCTGGAACCTGGGCCACAAGTTCGCCCCGCGCCTGCCGGCCGAGTACCTGCCCAAGCGCGGCTGGGTCTACCGCGCGGCCCTGGACATCCTCCGCGCCCTGCCCAAGGAGCACCTGGAGCGGGAGGATTTCGCCGAGCTGCAGCTGGGCGGCTGGGGCCCGGCCTCGGCCAAGGCCAGCGCCTACGAGGGCGGCCGGGTCTACATCTACGACTTCGCGCTGGGCGGGGCCAAGCGGACCATGATCGGGCTGTTCCTCCACGAGTTGGGCCACGCCCACGAGGCGGCGCTCTCCGCGGCCCAGCTCGACGAGCTGGCCGTGCTGCACGCGCCCATCGCCGAGGCCGGCGCGCTCTTCGGGCTGGAGTTCCTGCTCGACGCCGAGAGCCGCAAGGTCTACCAGCAGTTCCTGGTCAGCGAGTTCGCCGCCGAGACCTACGTGGCCTACGCCGGCGCCGGGCCGGCCCTCCGCGAGCACATCGCCGAGCAGGCCGACGAGCGGGTCGCCGCCGCCTGGAAGCGCGTCTATCACGTCTACAAAGAGACCTTCGCGGGCCTCGAGTACGAGTAGGAACAATCCCGGTCTCTCAACCGGCGGAAACCTCACCGCGCTCGACGGACTTCCCGGCGCCCGGCTCGGTCCCGCCGACCCAGACCCGCTTGACCGCGAGGTCCTCGCCCAGGAGCACCAGGTCCGCGGCCAGGCCGGTCTCGATGGCCCCGGTCTCGCGGCGCAGGCCCAGGACCTCGGCGGGCAGGCCCGAAGCCAGCCGGCTGGCGGCTACCAGGGCCTCCTCCACGGTGGGCGGGGGATCGATGACCGGGGCGTTCTGGTAGGTGCCGTGCACCCCCTCGACCAGCCAGCCGGTCACGTTGGCCACCGCCCGGCCCATGGTCAGGAGCGACCCGAAGAGCTTCTCCGGCGAGCCCTGCACCCGGAGCACCCCGCCGCCCGGGGCCCGCTCGGCGGTCAGGCCCGCGATGCTGAAGCGCGCCACGTCGGGAGCGTCCACCGCCAGCATGGCGTCGGTGACCAGCGCGCCGCGGAGCCCCTTGGCCGCCAGGAAGGAGAGCAGGTAGCGGGGGTTCACGTGGCAGCCGTCGGCGATCAGCTCCAGAGTGACGCGGGGATCAGTGAGCAGGGCCTCGAAGGCCATCCCCGGGGGCTTGAAGCTGGTGGCCGAGGGCCCGTTGGAAAAATGCACCGCCAGGGTGGTGCCCGCGTCGATGCAGGCCATGGTCTGCTCGTAGGTCGCCGAGGTGTGCCCGCAGGAGGCGGTCACCTCCCGGGTGATCAGGTGCTTGACCAGGTCGCTGGCCAGGTAATCCCAGTCCGGGGCCACGTTGACTACCCTTATCCTGCCGCGGGCGGCCGCGTTGAGCCGGTCGAAGTCCTCGACCGTGGGGCGGCGGAAGTGCTCCGGGTTGATGGCCCCGGCGCAGGCCGGGTCCTTGATGTAGCTGCATTCCAGGTTGGCCCCCAGCACCCGCGCGCCGGCCCCGCCGGACTCGGCGACCTCGCCGATGGCCGCCAGGCCGGCCAGGAGCTCCTCCTCGGCGGCGCCGGTGGTGGCCGCCACCAGCGCGGTGGTGCCGCCCTTCAGGTGCGTCCGGGCGGCGGTGCGCACCCCCTCGCGGAGGTCCTCCGGGGCGTTGGCGAAGCCCTTGGCCTCGCGGTCCCAGCGGCCCAGGGTGACGTCGCAGCCGCCCCCGCCGTGGCAGTGCAGGTCCACGAAGCCGGGCAGCAGGAACCCGCCGGAGGCGTCGACGGTCGCGGCCGCCCCGGGAGCGCCCATCTCCGAGCCCACGTAGCTGATCCGCCCGCCGGAGACCGCCACGGCGCTGCCCGCGGCGGCCAGCTCGGGGGTGATCACCGTGGCCCCGCGTATAACCAGGTCCGCCGTCCCGTTCATCCCGGTCACCTCCCTGCCGCCGAGAGCCCCGCACATCCTACGCCCGGAGTACGTGCTTATCAAGTGCGCGGAAACGCGCTTGCATTTTCTCCGGGAGCGTCAAGAATCGGGATTCCGCAAGGGCGATTCCGGCGCCGGCGAGGGGATTGCCGGGGGGATCGCGCGAGTTCCCACTGACCGGTTAGGAGGCAGAATGACGGCTGACGAACTCTTCAAGAAACGCTGGGCGGGCTTCAAGGAGAAAGGCGAGCCGACGGCCTTCGCCCTGGCCGCGGCCGCCGAGGCCCTGGACACCATCGCCGACCTCCGGGACCAGAACATCGGCGGCGAGACCGTCGAGAAGCGCCTCGGCGAGTACAAGAACTGGGACCCGGACATCTTCAAGGTCGACAAGGACACCGAGGACGGCTTCCGCAGGCGCCTGGAGGCGCGCGGCGCGCCGGTGGTGCTGCTCTCCGAGGAGGCCGGCCGGGTGGAGATCGGCTCAGGCTCACCGGAGCACTTCGTGGTCGCCGACCCCTTCGACGGCAGCTGGCTCTTCAAGCGGGGCATCCCCGACTTCTGGTACAGCTCGCTGAGCTTCTTCGACCCGGACTTCAACGCGGTCTGCTGCGCGGTGGGCGACGCGGTGCCCCGCAACATCGCCTTCGCGGACGGGAGCGGCGCCTACCTCGCCAGGCTGGAGGGCGACCGGCTGGTCCACACCGTCAAGCTCGACAAGGAGTACCGCGAGAAGATGGGCCGCCCGGACGTCACCGGCCCGGCCAAGGCGGGCATCGAGTCCTACGCCATGAAGCCCAAGAAGTTCCTGATGCCCCTGGTCGACAAATACCGCCCGGTGCTGGAGCCCTTCAAGTTCTTCCTGCCCAACGGCGGACCCTACGGCTTCGTGGACGTGGCCGAGGGCAAGATCGACACCTACTTCGCCCCGCGCCAGCCCTTCGTGGACATCTTCTCCGGGGTGATGGTCGCCGAGAAGGCCGGGGCCATCGTGACCGACTTCCAGGGCAACCCGGTCAAGTGCAGCGACAACGTCGAGAGCGTCTACGACGTGGTGGCCACCAGCAACCGGAAGCTCCACGACTGGATGCTGGACACCATCGCCAAGTGCACCAGCAAGTAAAGGAGGAGGACGTGGCCGACCAGGTGCTCAAGCTCAAGGAACTGAAACCCGATCAGGTGCCCGAGAAGCTCAGGGCATCCTACTACTTCGACTTCAAGGCGCACCCCTTCGCGCACTCCGCGCTGTTCGAGGGCGACAACGCCCGCTCGGTAGTCGACGCTATCGCCGGCATCGGCGACTACGTCAAGGGCGCGCTGCCCGACCTGCTGGGCGCCGCTCAGACCGTCACCAGGAAGACCCAGGCGGACTTCCCCGGCCGCTCCAGCGGCAAGTTCACCGTGCTCCTGGAGGAGGGCGCGGCCTTCGAGCCCGGCTTCGTGGTCGGCGGGAAAGACGAGTCCGCCACGCTGCTGGTCGGCAAGGGCTCCAGGCTGCTGGGCACCAACGCCTGGCTGGACGAGGGCAACGCGGTGCTCGGCGCCGAGAACGTGGTCGAGTCCGCGGTGGGCATCAAGGGCCCCACCATTATCGGCTCGAAGAACGAGGTCCGCTCCGGCGCCTACTTCCGGGGCAACGTGATCATCGGCGACGGCTGCACCCTGCGCGGGGAGCTCAAGAACACCGTGCTGATGAACGGGGCCAACTTCCCGCACCCCTCCTACCTGGGCGACAGCCTCTGCGGCTTCGAGACCCACTTCGGCAACCAGGCCACCAGCGCCAACCTGGGCATCTACGCGGTGCTGGCCCGCGATCCCATCGTCATGAAGGTCGACGAGGAGAAGTACGACCTGGGCCGGCCCAAGCTGGGCATCATCATGGGCGACCTCAGCCAGGTGGGCTGCAACTCGGTGAGCGACCCGGGCACCTTCCTGGCGCCGCTGACCATCGTCTACCAGCTGACCCGCCTGAACAAGGGCTTCTACGGCCCGAACGAGATCCTCAAGAACAAGCCCATGGAGCACGGCATCATCGAGCGCAGCCCGCTGCGCAAGTAGCGGGCGGCGAGCCGGGGCCGCGGGCTCCGAGCGCACCCGCCCGCGGCTTTTTTCGCCCGGCGGAGTTCGGGAGGCTATCCGCTTGAGAGGCGCGCGGTCGGTATCAGAGTGGCAGAGGCTGTTCGCCGAGCGCGGCGGCGCCGTCGACCGCCGGCTGGCCGAGATATACGGCCCGGACTCCGGGCGCATAGCGCGCCACCTGCCCATCTGGAAAAGCGCCCTGGACGGCTTCGCCGCCGCCTTCTCGCCCGACGCCCGGGCGATCATCGCCCGCTCCACCGGGCGCATTAACCTCCTGGGGATGCACATCGACCACCGCGGGGGCGCGGTCAACACCCTGGGGGTGGGCGACACCGTCCTGGTGGCCGAGCCCCGCGAGGACGACCGCGTGGTACTGCGCAACCTCGAGGGGGGCTACGGGCCGCGCGAGTTCCGCATCAGCGAGGAGCTGCCCCGCGGCAGGATCGCCGACTGGGACGCCTGGACCATGGAGCAGCACGCCGGGCGCGTCGCGGCCGGCACCGCCGCGGACTGGTCCAACTACGTGCGCGCCGCGGTGCTCTACCTGCAGCACCTGCACACCCGCGAGGACGGGAACTTCGCCCCCGCGCTGCGGGGCATGAACCTCTTCGCCGCCGGGGACCTGGCGGCCAGCTCGGGGCTCAGCTCCTCCTCCTCCATCGTGGTGGGCAGCATGGAGCTCTGCATTCACGTCAACGACCTGGGCATCTCCGACGAGGAAATGGCCGAGCACTGCCACCTGGCCGAGTGGTACGTGGGCACCCGCGGGGGCGGGGGCGACCACGCGGCCATCAAGTTCGCCAGGGCGAGCTCGCTGACCCACATCGGCTCCCTCCCGCTGAGCGTCCAGCTGCTGCCCTTCCCGGAGGGCCACTGCGCGGTGCTGTGCAACAGCCTGGTGGCCGCGGCCAAGACCGCCGGGGCCCGCGACGCCTTCAACCAGCGGGTGGCCGGCTACGAGCTGGGGCTGCTGCTCTTGAGGAAGCGCTTCCCGGAGCGCGCCGGGCGCATGGAGCACCTCCGCGACGTGAACCCCGAGACCCTGGGGGTCGACGAGGGCGAGATATATGAGATGCTCAAGGCCCTGCCGGAGACGGCCTCGCGCGAAGAGGTCTCCGGGCTCCTCGCCGACCGGCCCGAGGCGCTAGAGCGGGTCTTCCGCAGCCACGCGCCGCCCGCCGGGGGCTACCGCCTGCGCGGGGTGTGCCTCTACGGGATCGCCGAGTGCCGGCGGAGCCAGCGGGCCGCCCGGCTGCTGGAGTCCGGGGACATCGCCGGCTTCGGTGAGCTGGTCACGCTCAGCCACGACGGCGACCGGGTGACCCGGCGCGCAAAAGCCGGCCGCGAGAGGCTCCCCAAGCCGCTGCCCGACGCGGAGCTCGACCGCCTGGCCGCCGGGGTCCGCGGCTCCGACCCGGCGCGGCGCGAGGCCGCCCGGCTCCACCGCCAGCCCGGCGGCTACGACGCCTCCTGCCCGGAGCTCGACGAGATGGTGGACATCGCCCTGGAGGTCCCCGGCGTCCTGGGCGCGGGGCTGGTCGGCGCCGGCCTGGGCGGCTGCATGGTGGCCCTGGCCCGCGCGGAAAGCGCCGAGCGGCTGATATCCGCGATGGAGGAGGGCTACTACCGGCCGCGCGGGCTGCCGGTCACCGCCCAGGTCTGCCTGGGCGTGGGCGGCTCCGGGGTGCTGGAGATATAGCAGGACGAGGGCTTGAACATACATTGAACCTTTTCTCGCGAAGAGCGTTAGGTATTCTGACATGACACGCGAACCGCCATCCGAACCCGTTTCGCCCGCGGTCGCGCGCCGCTGGGCGACCGCGGCCCTGCTGCTGGGGTGCGTGGCGGGAGCGGCCCGGCCGGCATCGGCGGTGGAGCTGAACGAGCCGGCGCGGGTGCGGGTCCGGGTCCTGGACGCGGAGGGCCGGCCGGTCCCGGGCGCGACCGTGAGCGTGAGCCCGTCCGCGGGCCGGGGCGGCGGGAAGGAAGAGAAGTGTGTCGCGGGCGCCGACGGGCACGCCGTGCTCCGCCTCAAGCGCCCGCGCCGGACGCCGGTCGGCGACATATGCTGGTCCATGCGGATGAGCGTCGAGGCCGCTGGACACCCCCAGCACCGGGACTGGCTGACGCTCTTCCCCGGCGCCCGGATCGAAAAGGCGGCGGTGCTCCGCAAGCTCAGGAAGACGCTGATCCGCCTGCGCGGGCCGGACGGGGAGCCGCTGGCCGGGGTGAGCTTCTACGTATCCTACTATGGTGAAGGCCTGTATTCATGGGGTGACAGGGCGCGCGCGAATCGGCGCGGCGAGTACCTCTTCCGCCACGGCCCGGCGGTCGGGGGGCTGAGCGTCTCCGTGGGCAGCAGCACCCGCACCTTCAAGGACGCGCCGACGGTCACCGTCAAGTTGAGCCAGGCTGAGGTCAACGAGCTGCTCCCTGCCCGGCGGCTGCGCGTGAAGCTGCTGGACTCCGACGGCCGGCCCGCGGCCGGATGGTTCGTCGCGCGCGGCGCGGAGGCCCGGATCGCCGGCGGACCCATAGGCGGGCCCATGACCGAGTACTTCTCCGCCCGCGAGCTGGTCAGGCTGGGGCCGGAGGGGGAGCTCGAGATCGAACGGGCCGGAGAGCACCTGGCGGCCGTCTCGCCGCGGGGCGTGCCCTTCGTCTACCCGCTGGCGCCGCGCACCTGGCCGGAAGGCGTCCGCCGGGTGACCGTGCGCATCCCGCCGGTGCGCAGGACGCTCGAAGGACGCGCGCGCTACGAGAACGGCAAGCCCGGGGCCGACCTGCCGATCACCGTCAGCCAGGTCCAGTTCAACGGCAGGCTGTACTGGCTGAAGCTCGGCGGCGACCTGGCGGGGTGGGACCCGGGGACGCCCCTCTGGCGGGCCAAGTCCTCGGAGGGCACCCCGGTTCGCCCCTTCCGGACCGGCAAGGACGGGCGCTGCAGGCTGCCCCTCTACTTCGGCGCCCGGGTCGGCTACTCCCTGCAATCGCCGCCCGGCTTCCGCTCCCAGTCGATATCGTGGAAGCCCGCCACCGTTCTGGAGCCCACTGAGAAAGGCGGACCGGCGCAGCTCAAGCGCCTCATCCTGGTCTTCCGGGACGAGCGCGGAAACCCCGTTCCGGAGATGAAGGCCGAGTCCTGCAGCGCCTACGCGGGAGGGAAGCGCAAGGACCCGGCGCTGGTCTGGGGGCTGACCGACGCGCGGGGCTGCCACCTCTTCCTGGACGCCGGCGCCGACCGCCTGGAGTTCTGCGCCCGCGCGCCCGGCTGGAAGGAGCTGAAACGGAGCCTGAAGCTCGCCGGGCGCGGGGACTCTTCCCTGAAGGTCGCCGTGCCCGCCGCGCTCCGCCAGAAGCCGCTGGCCGGCAGGGTGCTGGACCCCGCCGGCCGGCCGGTCCCGCGCGTCAGCCTGAACCTTTACCTCAAGGAGGCATCCGGCCGCCGCTTCCTGGGCCTTAACACGAAGACCGACGCCGCCGGGCGCTTCAGCTTCCCGGCCGCACCGGACAGGTGCTTCATCTCGATGTACCGCTTCGCCGAGGACGGCGACACCAGCACGCTGCCGGGCTGGACCGCCCAGCCGCCGGCGATCACCGCAGAGAAGCGGAACCTCACGGTTCGCCTCGAGCCGTGCGGGTCGGTAAGGGTCCTTCTTCCCAAGGGCTCGGCCGGCCCGGCGAAGAAGCTCTTCCTCGTGGAAGCCGAGGACGCCGGAAAGCGGCGGGGCGGCAATGCGTGGTCGACCTGCCACCTCCGGTTCGACCCGGAAACCCGATCCCTCCGCGGCCCGCATGTGCGGCCGGGCACATACAAGCTGCGCAGCTACCTGCGCGAAACCGGTTACGACCTCTCGGGAATAAGCCGCGTCCGGGTGAGCGTCGAGGCCGGCCGGGAGGCCGTCATCGACCTGAGCGGGAGCAAGGGCTACCCGCCCAGGGCGCTTCCCCGCGCCTGGATCGAACTGGCCGCTGTCCACAAGGGAAAGCCGGTGAGCGGGGCGGTGGTGAGGGTCTCCACCAGGGTCGGCGGCGCGGAGCTGACCGTCGCGGCCGACCTCCCCGACCGGTCCGGCCGGGTCCGCTTCCGCGCGGCGCCCGGGCGGAGCTACCTGGCCGTGGCTCGGGCCCACGGCAGGCTGGTCGGCTGGAAGGCCTTCACCGCCAAGGCCGGCCGGAACGTCACCTTAAACCTGGTGCCCACCGGGACGCTGGTAGTCCGCCTCAGCGCGCCGAGCCCCGCGGAGAAGCGCAGCGGCTGCGACCAGCGCCGCGTCGTCCTGCGCCCGGTGGAGATGCCCCGCCGGGAGGCCCTGAAGCTGCTCCGGGACGTCGGCTGGGGCCCGCGGGTCCACAAAGGAGAAACCCGGGTGAGGCTCAGGCCCGAGGCACCCCTGGTCTACACGGCCGAGGACCTCCCGACCGGGCAGGTCTTTCTCGTGGAAGTGTTCCCTTCCGGCAAGAAGACGCGAGTTACCCTCTCGGCCGAGGAATCACGCACCCGGGAGCTGCGCATCGACACGCGAGAGTGACGTGCCGCGCGCCGCCGCCCCTCCGCCGGACCCTTGACAGGGGCCGCCGCCGGGTCTATCATCCCGGGCGTCAGAGGTTTTCCTGAGGCGCTTCGAGGGGGATAGCAGTATGGCTTCCGTGGTCCTGTCCTTCAGCGGCAAGGAGGTGAAGACCTACGAGCTCAGCAAGCCGGCCATGGTCGTGGGC
>CAZONU010000080.1:0-15090 GCA_964581145.1 uncultured Planctomycetia bacterium | reverse complement strand
GCGATTTCAAGGCCATTTTTTCGGAGATTTTCGGCGGGTGACTAACAAGATTTTTAACCGCCAAGACGCCAAGGCGTGATTAGGGCCTGAAAATTGCGTTTTTCGGCCACTGGACAAGAAGGTTTTTTCCCACACGGAGGCACGGAGTCACGGAGGACTGCCCCTGCTTTGGTCGCGGCGGGAGTTGCCCGGTCAACCGGGCGCCGATATCCGCGGCCCAAGTTCATCTTTGTGCCTTTGTGTCTTTGTGTGATTTTTCCGGAGATTTTCCGCGCATGGCTAACAACGTTTTCTCACACGGAGCCACGAAGCGACGGAGGACTGCCAGTGCTTGTGTCAGGCCTGTGCTTCTGGATCACCGCTGCGTTCCCCAAACGATGCCTTTTGACGTCCTGTCAAACCGTCGAGGTTCCGCCCTCCCTGGCGTGGTTCTGGCAACCGACTTGCCTCTCGTCGGGCACCTGAAGGCGCCGCTCCGAGTGACAACCGGGCGCCGATATCCGCGGCCCAAGTTCATCTTTGTGCCTTTGTGTCTTTGTGTGATTCAGAAACGGGGCGGAAGCGTTCATCATTTCCGGCGGGAGTCTTCATCGCCGCCGGCGGGCGCCCCGGCGCCACCGCAGACGCGAATTACTCCAGACATTTCTTGCCTTAATCACTCGATAATTTCGGGAAGGAGGACAACGTCGAGCAGGTACCATCCAGCAACAGCACATGCCAGGACTGATACAATCCCCAGAGCGATGAGAACTGCGCGGCGAGAACCTCTCGCCGGGGCAAGATCACTCATGCGGACCTAAGGTTCGTTCCTGCCCGGCACATCAGCGTCTCCTGGGTGTCGCGCCCTTCTTTCTTGCTTCCTGTTTGGACTGGCCCATTCTAGCCGCTCGTCGTTCCAGAACCCTGGCGAGATCTTCATAACCTGCTTTGCGGGCGGCCTCCGCGGCCCGCTTCCATTGCCTGGCGGATTGCCGCTGGTACCACTCGGAAACCAACTTATTCTTCTTGGCAACAGCCGTCAGGCAGTCGAGTTTGGTCAGCAAGTGCTTCGTACGTTGCGCTAACTCCAGCAGGCGTTTTTCCTCTTTCTGGTAGAATGGCAGGTATCTTGCATCAAATCTGAAGCCGACCTCATTCTTGGTGAGTGGGCCCACGACGAACCAGAATCCGTAGAGTGTCCTGTGGCGATCCAACTCCTCCCGAAGCACCAGTTCCTTCGAGCCATCCCCATCCACATCGTTCCACGTAATCTCCCTGAAAAGCAGCCTTCTGGGGGTAAGATTCACTACTCGCCCTTCGGCGAATCGGAATACCTCCAGAGTGGGGAGCGCAGAAGTCCCGTAGGTCTTGCATATGAGTATCTCGTCAGTGCCATCGCCATCAATATCCATGACGCAGCTCTTATCGTGCCAATAGTAGACGCCTTTTGTACAGAAATCCAGAAGCGGCTTGAACGGCTTCTCCTTCGTTTCGCGCTTCTGAATTGTCACCCCCCGATGAGAACCCGCGCCCTTCTTGGGCGTATGCCTCCATCTGAACACCCGGAAATCTCCCTTCGCTCCTCCAACTCGGAGAGGGGCGTAGGCAGTCCGGGTGGCCTCGCCCACGTGGCCCCACGGAATGACCGCGACTTTCTTTCCAGAGGAATTCGTGTCCCATGTTGGCTCTGCCGCGCAAGCTCCGGAGAAAAGCGCCACGATGAGGGCTCCGGCAAGCGGCCACGGGGGCTTAACGCTGGGTGCGTCGCACCGCAGGACGTCGTGCATCATCTTCTCTCTCCCGTCTACTGGAACCGCCAGTACAGCTTGATGAAGCCCAGCCGTTTGAGCTCTTCGGCGAATTGCCCCCAATCTTCAACGAACTTGTCTGAGAGGTCAAGTGATCTGAGAGGTGTAGCCCCCACGAAATGTTTGACACTTTTCCGGCCGAACCCGGTGGACCAGTTCAGCATCGCCCGGCCGCTCTTTCCATTCCCCGCTCCACCCCTATTATACCGCGCCCGCCCCGGCGAAGACAAGGGGCCGGGACGCATCGCGCCCCGGCCCCGCTCGCTTTCGCGCTCTTGTCTACGGCTTGGGATTCACCACCCGGCCCAGGAAGAGGATGCTCCCGGTCTTCCGGTCGCGGATCAGGAAGACGAAGGGGCGGTCGGCCCGGAAGACGGGGTAGCGGGGCAGGCTTGTTCTCCCCATGACCACCGCGGTGGCCGCGGCGGCCTCGGTGCCCTCCTCGTCGACGGCCACGAAGGCCTTGTGGACCACCGCGGAGATGAAGAGATCGCGCGTGCCGGTCATGCCCGAGAAGTCGGCGGCGCCGAAGGCGTCGATCATGCCCATGGAAATCAGCGTTTTCTTGAGGTCCAGGTCCCAGGTCACCTTGAACCTGGGCAGGCCGACTATCACTTTCTGCTCGCGCAGCTTGCCCAGCCAGGCGTTCAGGCTCTTGGCGTTGAGCTTCTTCTCCAGCGCCGCGAGATTGCTCTTGCGCGCGGGCAGGAGCACGACCATGGCCAGTTCGTCACCCTTGTAGGCCAGCTCCAGCGCCTGGAAGCCGGCGCCCTGCATGTAGGGGAACCTGGCGGTCTGGTTCATCAGCGGGGCCTTGACCTTCTTGTCCGCCGAGACCTGGAACCTGACATCATAGGTGCGCTTCTTATCGAACTGCCGGGCCCAGTCGCCCTTGAAGTAGATGGCGTTGGTCAGCACCAGGCGGGTGTCGCGGGTGATGTGCGGCGGCTTGAGCAGATCCTTGATCTTGTCCTGGGTCTGCTTCTCCACCCAGGCGTTGATGATCTTGCGGGACCCGTCGGGGTCTTTGACGAAATCCAGGCGCTCGACCCCCGCGCCGTAGTAAAGCCTGTTCAGGTGCAGGAAGCCGGGCAGGAAGCCGTATTGCTTCTGGCCCCAGAGGCGGTTGGCCACGGCCAGCTTGAAAGCGCCCTTCCTGCCGCGCCTGTTGAGATTGTCGGTCAGGTCCGCGAAGGCGGGGTGGAGCTGCTGCTCCTTGAGGTCGAAGTGCATCACCTTGGCCATCTCGGCGGCGGTGTTGCCCATGGCCCCGGCGTAGGTCATGGCCAGCGCCGAGGAGATGCTGAACGGCGAGCAGAAGATGTTCTTGCCGCGCTGGTCTTTCTCGTCCTTGAGCCGGGCGTAGAGGTCGAAGGCGAAGGCGTTGGCCTCCCTGACGACCTCGGCCTTGTCCTTGGCCGGAGCGGGCTTGCGCCCCGCCGGCTTGGCAGCCGGCTTCTCGGCGGCGGCCGCGGCGGCGGCGACCGGCCCCGGCTCGGCGCCCGGCGCGGGTTTCACTGCCGGCCCGGACCCGGCGGGCTTCTTCCCGCCTCCGGCCCAGGCGCTTATCCCCAGCGGGGTGAAGGCTCCCAGGCAGATCAGCACCGCGGCGGCCGCGATGACGCTCCTCAGCTTCTTCCAGCGCATGGCTCTCATTGCATCCTCCATCATGGAACTCACCGACACCGGGGCCTCCGCCGTTCCGCGGCAGACGGCCTGGA
Source organism: uncultured Planctomycetia bacterium (assembly GCA_964581145.1). Taxonomy (GTDB): domain Bacteria; phylum Planctomycetota; class SZUA-567; order JAKLDR01; family JAKLDR01; genus CAZONU01. The sequence goes on along the minus strand of CAZONU010000080.1, from coordinate 11,582 downwards.
TGGAGGAGACCAGCCCGGCGCTCTCGCCGGCCGGGGCGGCCCGCTCGCCGAGCAGCAGGGCCAGGAGCGCCACCGAGAGCACGGCGCCGCGCTGCGCCAGCTTCTCGCGGAGCCTCTCCAGCCCGCGCATCACCCGCAGCGAAACCGCGCTCTCGCTGATGCCCAGCTCCCGGGCGGCCTCCCGCTGGCTGAGCCCGTCGACGTGGCGGAGCACCACCGCGTCGCGGCAGCCGGCGGGCAGCTCGGCGATGGCCGCGTCCAGGTGAGGGGCCAGCTCCCGCCAGGTCCGCTCCTTCTCGGGATCCAGGGCTGTCTCCCGGCGAAGCTGCATGGCCGCCTCCTCCCGGCGCTTGCGCCGCCCGCGCCCGCGGGCCCGCCGCGCGGCGATGAAGCCCGCGGTCCGGAAGAGCCATCCGGAAACCGCCGTTCCCCTGCGGATGCTGCCCGCCTTCCGGGCCAGCAGCAGGAACGCGGCCTGGCTGGCGTCCTCGGCCTCGTGGCGGTCGCCGAGCACGCGCAGCGCGGCGGCGAAGACCTTGCCGGCGTGGCGGCGGACCAGCTCGTCGAAGGCCTCTGCCGAGCCCGCGTGCGCGTAGGCGCCCAGGAGCTCCCGGTCGGTCGAGCGCTGCATGGCGGCTCCTCCATCCACAGGGACATCCCCGCCGGCGGGTGGCGGACTACGTGGAATCTCCGGAAAGTGGCTGTCCGCCGGCCCTGCTTATTAGACCTCCGGGCCGGGCGAAAGTAGTAACTTTTTCGTAAACAATGCGATTTGACGGCTCCGCAGGCTATTGACCGCCGGGGCCGATGGGGGTATAAGTACCTGGGGCGCGGGATGTTCCCCGCCCGGCTTTTGAGGGGCGCCATGCCGCCGAAGAGCTTTCCGCAGCTGGCCATCGAGAACGGCCTGCTCACCGAGACCCAGATCGAGGAGTGCCGCGAGGTCCTGGCCCAGGAGGTGGCCGCCGGCAAGGCCCGCCGGCCGCTGGACCAGGTCATCATCGAAAAGGGCTACATGACCGCCGAGGCGGCCCGGGCGGTGAACACCGCGCTGGAGCGCCTGGCCCGTGACGATAGCAAGGCCGAGCCCCAGAAGATCGGCGGCTACGAGATCATCAGCACCCTCGGCGAGGGCGGGCTGGGCACCGTCTACAAGGTCCGGCAGATCTCCATGGGCCGGCTGGTGGCCCTCAAGGTGCTGCACAAGAAGTGGCTCAAGGACGAGGAGTTCAAGAAGCGCTTCCTGCTGGAGGCGCGGCTGGCCGGGCGGCTCAGCCACCAGAACCTCATCCAGGTCTTCGACGTCGGCCGCCAGGGGGACCTGCTCTACTTCTCGATGGAGTTCATCGACGGCGACACCGTCGAGGACGTGACCGATCGCGACGGGCCCATGGGCGTGGACCGCTCGCTGAACATCGCCCTGCAGGTGCTGCGGGCCATCGCCTACATGAAGCGCTTCGACATCGTCCACCGGGACATCAAGCCCGGCAACATCATGCTCACCCGCTCGGGCATCGCCAAGCTGGGCGACTTCGGCTTCGTCAAGAGCAAGTTCGACGCGCTCCTGGCCCCCGATGGCGAGGTGCTGGGCACCCCCGACTACATCTCCCCGGAGCAGGCCATGGGCACCGAGGAGATCGACTGGCGCTCGGACGTCTACAGCCTGGGCTGCACCCTGTACCACATGCTGGTCGGCAACCCGCCGTTCGAGGGCACCGGCTCGACGGTGATGCGCAAGCACATCCGCGCGGAGCTGCCCTCCCCCCGGGAGTTCAACGACGAGGTGCCCGACGCGGTCTGCGCGGTGCTCGAGCGCATGATGGCCAAGAACCCCGACGACCGCTACCAGAACCTCGACGAGCTCTTCGAGGACCTGGAGCTGGTCAAGCTCGGCCAGGACCCGCGCTCGCCGCGCCTGGACGCCGGGCGCAGCACCATACTGCGCGTCTACAAGATCGAGCGTTCCCGGCGGGACCGCACCGAGACCGAGATGGACCGCCTCAAGCGCCAGAACCGGTGGATGCGGGCCGCGGTGGGGGTGATGGCCCTGGTCATCCTGGTGCTGGTGGTGATAGCGCTCATGTTCTATGGGTGGATCAGGACGCACGGCCCCTAGCAGGCCGTTGACCTGGGGGCCGCCGGGCGTTATAATGCACAGTAGAGGAGCAGCACCGAGACGTCCGACCTGGGGGCGAACTGGTTTCGACCGGGTGTCGGAGGTCGGGGTTGCGCGCCGAGGTTGCCGGGAGGCCTCGTTAAACACCTGGCGCATCAATAAGCTGCCAACACTGAGTTGGCTCTGGCTGCCTAAGTAGGCAACCCGTTCCCCCGCCTCGCGCCCGCCGGAGCGGAAGGAGCGACGCAAAGCGGGCTGGCGCGCGGTATCCCGTGCCCGGGGAGTACGCGCGCGAGACCAAACCGGGCTGGCCCTGGTGAGGCCCGCCGGCCGGCGGCATCGGGGCGAGACTCAAAGGCCGGACACGCGCGTAGACGCCTCGGCTGAAGCGCTCTGGGACGGGGGTTCGATTCCCCCCGCCTCCACCACCACCCTGCTCTGCAACTCTAGCCACGCGCTAGAGTTGCGCGACTCCCGCAAGAAGCCCCATTTTCTGTTAGGGCGTGGTTAGGGCCGACTCGGTGCACTAACCGGGATTCCCGGCGGCCCTGCCGAGATCTACGCGCCCTAAGGGGCCGGTCCCGACCAGCTTCGGCCCGGAACTGTCCGGCATGCAACGGGTTGATTGATGTGAGCTGCGGGTGCAGAGGGCCGATCCCCCCGCCCATGCGGGCCAGGACCGATTGACCGGGGAGACGTGCGCCGCTACTATCTTGCTCGATAGCTCAAGGAGGTATCTTGATGAAGAAGGCGATCATCCCCGCAGCCCTTCTTGGTGGAGCCATAGGGGTGGGCGTAGTGCTCTACGGGGCCAGAGCCGGATGGTTCAGTTCCCCGGAGCCGGGGCCGGGTGGAAGCGTAGAAGTCGATCCGGCGCCGAGCAACAAGAAGGATCGCGAGCCACGGTATGAAGACCCGAAGACCATCGTGACCACCGAGGGCGCGATACGCCTGCACAGCCTCAAGAAGGCCAAAGCGTCCGAACTCAGCGAAGCGCTGAGGCAGTGGGGCGAGCAGAAGGGAATCGAGCGCAGGATCTCCTGGCAGGCGGTGGTCAAGGGCTGCGAGGCGGGGCAGGGACGCGAAGCGCGCGTCCGCGCCTGCCGCCTGGCCCGTGCCCTCGCGACAGGCAAACCCAAGGGGGCGCCCCAGCCTCCGCCGGCAGATCCCGGTTCGGCGAAGCCGCTCCTGGGCTGCCTGGGAACGGAGGACGCGGAGCTGGCCGGCGCGGCGGCCACCGCGCTGGGAAGCATCCATCTGCACAATCCCGCGCTGAAGCTCGACGAGAAAGCCCGTCCGCGGATCAGAGAGATGATCGGCAGCGACGATTCGCAGCTGGCCTTGGCCGGCGCCCGCGCGGCGGTCTTCTTCCAGGACGTGGCCTCGGCTTCCGCCATCGTCATGGCTTGGGAGAAGCGGCCGAAGGACAAGGCGTTCTCCAGTGCCTGCTACTCGCAGCTGCGCATCCTGCTGGAACTGCACCTGAAGGCAAAGTACAAGAAGCCCGGCACTCGGCCGACACCGAAGGAGATAGCCGCCGCCAAGCAGCGGTCCCGGGAGCTGGCGTCCAAGTTCGGCACCGATATTGCGAAGTGGAAGGCGTACTGGGCTGAGGCCCGGAGCCAAGTCAAGGCCCCGTAGGGGTTCTGGCGGTGAGGTCTGCACCAGGTGGTGCGCGAAAGTGCACCGCGGAAGGCAGTGGCCGGTGCGCCCTGGGGCGCGGCTGAATTCTTAGCGCCTGAGCGATCCCGGACGGTGAGGAGATCTGCTTGACAAGGCCGAACCGGGGGCGGAAAATCGCGTTACACACCGCGGTAGGGTCCGTCCTCAGAGATAGTTGAAGAGAGGTCGTAGCAGGAGGAGGCAGCTATGCCGCGCGCCGCAGCTATTTTCGTCGCCATTCTTGTCAGCGTAGCCGGGCTCAGCCATGCGGGTGAGCACACGGTTACGCTCCAGCAGGGCCAGCCGGTCTGGAGTCCTGGTGGCGAGGCTTACGCCGGAACTCAGGACAACCACATCTATAGCTATAGCGGCGCGGCGGACGCGAACTACGGCCGCTATTCCCAGCTGACCACCGGCGGGAGCGACGTCAAGCGGCTGCTCGTCAAATTCAAGGTGTTCAAGAGCGAGGGCGGCCCGGTGCCCGACGGGGCCGTGGTGAGTGGCGCGACGTTGAAGCTCTACAAGACGGGCAGTTACGATTATGGCCCTTACAACGTTTTCAGAGTGCTCAAAAGCTGGGAAGAAACAGAATCGTCGTGGAATGGCGCCAAGACAGGTGACGCCTGGAACAGCCCCGGCTGCAGCGGCGCGGGCACCGACCGCAGCACCGACCCCGTGGCAACCCCGCAGCGCGGCTGGGACCCCGGCTGGATGGATGTGGACGTGACCGGTTGCGTGCAGGCTTTCTCATCCGGAACGGCGAACAACGGCTGGCTGCTGGTCGATCCCTACGGCAACTATCGCAGCTGGGCGAGCCGCGACTACACCGCCGATACATCTCTGCGCCCCAAGCTGGTCGTGACCTACACCGGGAACACCGAGCCCACCGCCAAGGCGTACGCGCTGCCCTCGAAAGGGATCGCGCCCTTTAACGTAACGTTCGACGCTTCGGCCAGCGAGGACGTGGACGGCACGATCATCAGCTACTCCTGGGATTTCGGCGATGGCCAGTTCGGCGAAGGCGAGAGGGTAGACCATCTCTACCAGAGCGCGGGAACCTACACCGCGACTCTCACGATCACCGACGACGAGGGCGGGACGGATACGAAGCAGTTCGAGATCACCGGCTATGACACCAGCGCCGCCTACGGACTCAGCATGCAGGAGGGCGTGGGCGGATACTCTGGCTGCATAGACGCAGCGATGTACGACTACCATGCCGATACAAACTGGTATCCGGATTCTGATTTCAAGTGTGGCGAAGGGGATTCCTGGCGGCCGGTGGTGCGCTTCAAGGTCTTCACCTCGGAGGGCGGGAACATTCCGGCGAACGCCGAAATCCTGTCTGCCACTCTCTGTCTATATAAGACGAGCTCGTACTCGACAGACTGGAAGGTCTGGCAGCTCAAGCGCGGTTTCGTCGAGAATGAAGTCACCTGGAACCGCGCGTCGACCGCCGAGGCGTGGGCGGCGGGCGGCGCCTCTGACGAGAGTGACCGCGGCTCCAGCCCCGTCGCCACGCCGTGGATCGGCTGGGACCCGGCCTGGATGATGGTCGACGTGACCGCTTCGCTGCAGAGCATGTCCAGCGGCGCTTCGAACTGCGGCTGGCTGATCGAGGACGACAAGTCCAACATCCGCTGGTTTGCCTCGAGCGAGAATGCGGATACGTCCATCCGGCCCAAGCTGCTGGTGACCTACCGCTGCCCGCCCACGGCAGTAATTGCCACGACGCCCGATCCGGCGAAGGGTCTGGCCCCCTGCGAGATTACGTTCGACGGCAGCGCGTCGGCGGACTCCGACGGCACGATTCTGCTGCACTACTGGGACTTCGGCGACGGCGTGTTCGGCGAGGGCGAAGTGGTCAGCCATACCTACGCCCAGGCCGGCTGCTACAAGGCAACTCTCACGATAACCGACGATCAGGGCGCCTCGGCGAGCGCTTCCGTATATGTAGGAGTAGCCGCGGAAGGTTCGGGAACCGAAGAGGTCGTGGTCCAGGATGGCCTGGGCGGCTACGCCGGAACCGAGGACACCTACTTGGAGAGTTGGACGCCTGACACGGCCAGGGGGACGTCCACGGCGCTGAAGTACAGGTCAGGCGGCTATCACCCGTTGATCAAGTTCACGAACATGTTCTCCGCGCAGGGCGGCCCGGTGCCCTCCGGTCGGCGGGTGAAGAACGCGAAGCTCTTCCTCTATAAGAGTTCCGCGTACGATTCGACCTGCGGTGCCAAGCGCCTGCTGCGGGCCTGGACCGAGGCGGCGGCCACCTGGAACAAGTTCGACGGGACCACGGCCTGGACTACCGCTGGCGCCAAGGGCGTGGGGACCGACGTGGCCGGCGGCGAAGAGCCGCTGGTCACCGCGGCGTGGGACCCGGGCTGGGTGGAGTTCCCGGTAACCTCAGACGTAGAAGCCTTCCGCACCGGGCAACTGGCCAACCACGGCTGGCACATTTGGCGCTACTGGGGCAACACGAATACCAAGAGCTTCCATTCGAGCGAATACGCCACCGACACCAGTCTCAGGCCCAAGCTGGTCCTCACGATCAGCAACAACTCCGCGCCGGTGGCCAAGGCAGAGGCGGACGTGATCTGCGGCTCGCCGCCGCTGGCAGTGCAGTTCACCGGTGTCGGCATGGACGTCGACGGGACGATAGCCAGCTACAGTTGGGATTTCGGCGACGGCTCGGACCCGTCAACCGAGCAGAACCCGGTCCACGAGTACCAGGAGAGCGGGCGCTACACGGCAACGCTGACCGTGACCGATGATGGCGGGCTCACCGCCCAGGCCAGCGTGCTCATCGAGGTCGAGCAGCCCTACACCCTGACTTTCCAGGAAGGCGATGGCGGGGAGTATTCGGATACCGAGGACACCCATATAAAGGAATACTACCCGACGCTCTTCGCCCCCGGCGGCATCTACCTCGAGACCCAGAGCGCCGCGGGCGACGTTCGCAAGACGCTCATCCGTTTCCCGAATCTCATCGGCCATGGGGCCGGCCAGATTCCGCACGACGCCAAGATCGTCAGCGCGAAGCTGCGCCTGCGGCCCAGCCAGGCTGCCGCCAACCAGCAGATCGCGGTCTACCGCGTGAGCGAGGGCTGGAGCATTCCGTATGCCTCGCCGCGATGGACCTGCCGGCGCGCCGCCGGCACTGGCTGGAGCGGTGGAAATGGCTGCGGCTACATTAGTGAAGAGCAAAAGAGCCGCGAAGCCAATGCCCAGGACACGCAAACCATCGATGGCCGACCCTTCCCCTACGAGTGGGACGTGACCGAGGCCGTGCAGACCTGGGCCAACGACGCGGACACCAACCGCGGCCTGGTCGTTGAGGCGCTCAGCGGCGGAATCTCCTTCCGTAGCTCCGACCACAACGAAACCGATCTGCGCCCCATGCTGCTGATCACTCTCAGCGACCTGCCGGACAACCAGAAGCCCAAGCTCACGATCACCAGCCCGCTCACCAGCAGCACCAAGAAGGCCTTCATCGAGGGCACCAAGGATCCCGAGGTCGACACCATCACGCTGACCGCCGGCGGCAATCCCGTCGAGGTTACCGTCACCAATCCCACCAAGTGGTTTGCGTTTGTGGAGCGCAACGGTTCGGACAGCGTCCAGATAGTTGCTACTGCTACTGACTCGGAGGGCAACGAGACGCAACTCGCGGATACGCTGACCTACACGCCCGTCGACGCGGCCAGCCCCGCTGGCATCCTGATGCAGGCTGGAGACTCAGCGTTGATGATGGTCACCTCGAGCCATCCGGACGCGGACAGCGTAGAGATTGATCCAGGCACTGGCGGCAGCAGTGTTGCGGGCAGCTTGGGTGAGACGCTGGAGGTGCCCTACACGTCGTACGGAGAGTACACCGCCACGGTCAAGGTGCTCGATAGTCAACTGAACGTCCTGGAAACCTGCGAGGTGAACGTTACCGCCGTCAGCGTGACTATGAAGACTGGTCTTGCGCTTGGCGTGAAGCAGGGATACTCAGGTAGCGGACCGGAACCTCACTACGAGGTAGAGGTCCTGCCGGCGAGTGCTGCAGAACAACTGTACTTGCTCAGCGAGAACGGCGATGAACTGACCGTCAAGGACCGTGAAGTAGCCGAGAACATAGTGAAGAGCAAGGTGGTCCTGGAGGCAGTGTCTACGCCATATGTCCAAGCCCGGTTGAGCGGTTTGTCGGGTAGGATACTGGACCGACGTACAATAAACGGATTCGAGTTGGTTGCGAGTGATTGGTTTGGCAACGGCGAAACGAACCTGGGTACCGCCACACTCCGCATGGTGCCCAAGATTCCCAACCTGCGCATCAACGTGCAGCTCGGTTTCGGCGCCACCTATCCAGACGGGATGACTGAGAAGGACTACTCTTCTAACGAATTGGACGAAGATGGATACCTAGAGATCCCATGTGTAGTACCAGACTCAGCCCCGGACTTCGAAACAACGACCAGAGTCTATCAAGAACTGAGCATTGAACGAGAAGTAGGCAAGTCTTATGTCAACAGCGGCGTAGCGCGACTGAAGCTGAATCCTTCTGTCAGAACGGTTCAAGAAATCGAGGCCGCAGGCTTATACGGACTGAAGATCACCGGCGAGAAACTCTACAAGGGAATCAAGACAGCATTCGACGTGTGGCTGGTGTGGGCGCCTCATGACGGTGAAGCGTATTCAATCGAGAAGGCGAGCTCGGTTGCCTATCCAGCCAAGGCGGACAGCGGTGGCTACGTTCCGCTTCCCGAGGATGAGAAGCCACTATACCCACTGGAGGATGTCGAAGAGATACTGATCCCCTCTGACATCGGTGTGTATGACTTGATTGGCCTAGTCAAGAAGCCGGGAGGAGGCATTGATCAGTGGATTCCCTTCCCCAGCGCCCTGACAATTGTGCCGACAGCCGAAGGTGTAACGCTTGTGGCCATTGACCCGGCAAGCGGCCAGCAAGTCGAGGACAGCGACGACAACCCAGATGTTGACGCCAATGTTCTCTATATTGCCGAAGACAACGCTGGTAAGGCCTCAGTAATATTCGACATAGTCACGGGTGGCCACAAAGAAGCCAATAGCTGGGCAGTCGAGAGGAAGAAGGCAGACGGCTCATACGAGGCGCTCGACAGCGGGGAGTTCGCGACCGGATATACTCCTCACTTCCCCTGGAACAATACTCTCGACAGGACAATTTACGTTCACAGTTGGCGCACAGATAACCCATCTAGCGATGATCGCAGGATCAAGGTGGTGATCGTCAAAGTCACATTCGAGAAGGCTGCGGCACAAACATACGGTTATGACAAGTACGAAGAAATGGAGGCTGAGTTCGCCTCCATTGACCCCAAGATCAAGCCCGGACCTGACTACGACTTTATATCGGTAGAGAAGAGCAAGTCGACTTCCGTTACAGTTACCATTCTGGGATGTGATCCAAGCAAGGTCTTCTTCGTTTCCGAAGACGACACTGTCTTCAAGCCCGCGGCGGAGCATGTGGCAGCAAGTCCCGGTGTGCTTCAGATCGATGGCCAGGCCATCGACAAGGACATGAAGCACCTCTTTGCCAGACTCGGGACCAGCGCCGGCCCAGAAGCTGCTAGGCTCGGTGTTTGCGTGTACAAGAAGTTCGTGCCGACGACCACATATAAGCTCTTTCACGTTAAGGACAACAGTAATCTACCGGCTACGGCAGTGGGCAAGACGCCGACAGCGGCCGCAACTAAGACCTACATCAACGGGGTCTTTAAGCAGGCCGTTGCCGAAGCCAACCTAGTTGATGGGGGCACCGTTAATGCGCCCTATGACATTGCGCCGAAGAACGGCACATTGGACATCTGGGCATCGGATAACCAAGGAACTGAAGTGCAGAAGGTCAAGGACAACACTCCTGTCGCAGCTGGTCAGTGGCGCCTTATACACGCAGCGCAACTCCGGTGGCTGTATCGTCTTCGCGCGCCAGCGACGGCGACCGACAAGACGCTCAAGCTCGACACAACAGCCTTCTACATGCGGTTCCTCTCGAAGAATAAGAAGTGGAAGATTGAAGACTACACTGGTGGTACTCCAGTGTGGTCGGACAAGTTCACGATCGTTGATGTCGATGAGGCCAAACGCGAGGTGACCCTTGCCAAAGCTATCGGCAGAGCCTTGCCGGCAGGCCAAAGTGCGGTCATATTCGGTTTGGCGGGCCTTTCCGGAGACCCGGCATTCCTGTACGACGGCTCTACCAGCGAAGACACGTTTAAGGCACTTGTCGGGCATGAAATCGTCGGCCACTCGCTATGCGGCATGAAGGATATTGGCCCGAAGGACAGCATCATGTTTGGAGTTGAACAGGACCCACCTGGGACGATGTTGAGATTTAGGTGGCTGCCGCGGTACTATCGCAGGACAGACGAAGAACAACAGTGGCATCTCATTCCGAGGAACTAGCATGTATCCTGCCGACGATATGATCGGGTTGGGACACGCGTTCATGACGGCAATCAGAGGGCGCATCAGCAAACGCGTTGGCAGGGCCTTGGGGCTTGCTGTCTATCTGCTTCTTAACGCCCTCTCATCTGGCGGAGCAGGAGAGCACGAGCCAAACGCAGCAAAAGTCACCCACCTCCTGAAAGACTATGAACAAGTAATGGGGTTGACTGGAGAGAAGCTCCGAGACCTTCGGGGCGATTCAGAGAACCTGAGCGCGATTCACAAGGAATTCGCCAAGCGCCCCGCGAAGGATAAGGAGAAGTTGTTGGACATAGCATCTCTCTTGGGCGCACACTCCGAACGAGACGCGGCACTGAAAAGGATCACATGGACAATGCGTGTTCGAGAGAAGACCGCCGTGCTCATCCTGGTGGACGCCCTTCGGGACAAGGACACAGATGTGCGAAACAAGGCATCGCGACTGTTGTCCCGGGCTGTTCCTAGTAGTTCTCTTCGAGCATTCGCCCTGCAAATAGTCGAAACAACAAAAGTGACGTCGCACTCCGACGAGATACTCGTTCTAGGAAGGACGGACTCCTTCTTCGCTCAGAAGCTGTTGGAGACAGAACCTCGTTTCAAGCGCGCCAATGAGACTCAGTTCAAGATGGCGTTGGCGAGACTGGGTAATCAGGAATACGAAAGGGGTTTCGTCAAACAGTTCAAGGATTGCAAGAGGCCTGAGGAGAAGGCCGCTCTGGCGACTCGGCTTGGATACATCGCCTCCCCTCCTGCCATCATTGCCTTGGCTAGTGAACTGCGTTCTCCCGAGAAGTGCTCCTGGCTTGGTGCAGGCAAACAATCTCTTCGCGTGCCAATCATAATGGCGCTGAGTGATGCCATGCCGGAACATGCTGTCCTCTGGCGCCCAGATGATTCTGCCCCCGTGAAGGACTCATACTACGAGTCCGTGGAGCAGTGGGCATCTAAGAGCCTTGGTACGAGTTGGAGGACCGCACGACCGCCCTTCTTCTTTCGAGGTGCCGCCCCCACACGTCCGGTGCCGCTGGGAGGTGCCTCGCGACAGATGAGATTTGTGTCTCTGGCAGAGGAAAGCAGTCGCTGAGTCGTCTGGAGAGAAAGGGCATGTGCCGCTATTTCGTGACCAGCCGCCCCGACTCTTCCGTGTCAAGGGAGCATCGAAAACGGGGCCAACAGGAGCGCCTAATTGGGGACCACCTCCGACCAAGCACTGATGGTGCTGATGATCAGGCCGTCTTCTCTTTCCGCCTGATCTTCTTCACCGGCCCCGCCGGCTTCCTCATTTCGTTCCATACGCTCTCAGCCGCTGCCTGCAGCCGTTCCGGCCGCGCCTTGACGTAGCGGTCGAGCGTCA
>CAZONU010000079.1:0-15216 GCA_964581145.1 uncultured Planctomycetia bacterium | reverse complement strand
TGCCTGACGGACGCCGATCCCCGAATACGCACACTGGGGGCCCTGGCCGCGGGCCTGGGTGACGACCCGTCTCTGCTGCCGCTGCTGGAACCGTTGCTGTCTGACAAGGCCCGCACTTTCGATCAGACCGAAAGGAACATCGGAGTCGCCTACGGCAAGTCCGGGCCGCTCGGTCCGCTCACCAGGGTCGAGAAACGGCGCGTGTGCGACATGGCCCGGAGAATGGTCAACGAGTGGACGCACAACCAGAGCACCGACGCGAAGTTCGCCGACTACTGGAAGCGCGTCAAAGACCCCGAGCGCCTGGTCTTCACGTGGATGTGCCGGCTCCATCGCGGGGAGTTCCGCGACAGGCCGTCTGCGATCAAGTGGCCGAAGAACCCGTCCCCGGAGCAGGTCAAGGAGCTGCGGGCCCGGGCCGAGGCCGAGCGGCGGGAACCCGTCATGGCAGTCAAGAAGAGAATGGCCAGGGAGCTGCCCGGTTGGCTCCAGGCCGTCGTGGCCCTCGCGGTCGAGCGTCACAACTTCGACTACTGGACCGAGGCTGAGCGCAAGGAGTTGACGCGGAAACACATCTCGAAGGATTTCGCCCTGGCCTGCCTGCGGCGCAAGCCACCCTTCGACGACCCATTCCTGAGGCCGAGGCACAACAACTGGCCTTACACCCGCTTCTGCACCCGGCTGGTGCTGGCCGTGGACTGGAAGCCTGACGAAGTCAGCATGCTGCTGACAGTCCTCAAGGAAGAAGTAAAGCAGGAGGACTCGCTGGTCAGGCCCTCCTGGGACATAGCTGCGAGCCGCGCGGCCGGCGACAAGAAGAGGGCAGTTGAAATCCTCAAGGAGGGCATGAAGCGGTATCGGGACAAGACGGACGACTACGAGCGCTGGCAACTGGCGAACGAGATCTGGAACGTTGCCCGGCTCAGGGAACTGCCATATCTCACCAGCCGGTTCTTCGCGGAGGGCGATCCCTGGATGTCGGGCGGGTTACAAGAGGCACTGGTCAAGCACGTTGCCCGCGCCGGACCGCCGGCGGCGGCCAGGCGGTTCATGCGCGTGATTCTCCTCGACTCCCGGTGCAAGGACATCCGCTGGGCGCCGCTCGAAGCCGTCGCCCGGTCCTGCAACAAGCTGGCCGGCAAAGAGGTCATCCCCGAGGACGAGCTGCGCAACCTAATGCACCCGCTGGGCGCCTATCACTTCTCCCGCGATCACGGCTTCGCCGAGGCCAAGAGCAAGTATCCGGCCGAAACGAAAAAGGTCCTCGCCCGACTGGACGACTGGCGCCGGCGACTGCAGACGTACGTGAAGAAGCAGAAGTGGTAGGCCTTCCGGTGAGGTGGTGATGACCGCCCCCGCCCCTTCTGGACCTGCTAAGCGCTCGAAGCAGCTGTATGTGTATTGGGGCGTGGCGTTGGGGGTGCAGTTCTGAGCCGGCGGGCGGGAAGCGGAGCCGGGCTCGATCATCGGCCGGCCGGCAACGGCGCTGGTTGGCTCGAGATTGCGGGCGGCTTCCTGATTGAGGGCTCCAGCACGTAGCGGCCGGTAACGCCCGACGCGTCCTTCACCAGGATGGTCACGAAAGCTTCCCGGCGTTGCCACGGTCCCCAGCGGATGGCCTTCACGCGGCGGGGAGTTTCGACGGGCGTTTCCGACGTGCGGTAGGTGCTCACACAGGGCATTTCCCTGCCGCCGACGATATAGGTCACCGTGCGCGTCCGCGTCCACACGTAGGTGACGTCCGCCCCGTAGTTGCCCAGGCGATACTGACGGGCCAGCTTGTCCCGGCGGAACTCCTTGAGCTCGTTGGGCGGCGGGGACGGATCGAGCTCCTTGAACTCCAGCCCGTCCAGAAAGAGGTGGGACTCGCACACCTCGCGCAACTCCTCGATGAAGACCTCCTCGGCGGCCGCGCCCGGCGCCGACTTGAAACCGCCGTCCCCGTCGAAAACGTGACCGGTTCCTCCCTCAACGATCAACTCGTGCAGGGCCCGGAAGCCCGCGCACCAGCGCAGCGCCCGGGCGGCCTGTTCCTTGTTCCACTGGTCGGTGGAACGCCGGTAGGCCATCCGGCACGCCGGAGACGCGGTCGGCCCGATCTCGACGAGCTTGTTGATCCACCTGCTCCGCGGGTACTCGTACTCAGCGGTGCTCAGGCGGTAGGCGTAATAGTATGCCCGGATGTGGTCGCGATAGCAGGCGCCGCCAGCCATCGCCGCCGGCAGGCCCGTGACCACGGTGCCGAGCAGCGCGACGCGGATCAGGTCGCGCCCCCAACCTCTTCTCACCTCCGGACCCGGCACTTCTCGACCTCCCGGGCTTGTCAACGCACCCGGGGCGGCGGAGGTTCACGCCAATTCGCCGACGACTGCCGGGCAGCGCCCCCGGCTCAACGGCCATCGGGCGCCAGCCCCGCATCTTGACACCTTCAAGCCCCCGCCGATAATCCCTTTCACGGAAATAGCTTGGCCCCGCCGGGCGTTCAGCTTTCCAGAAGGAGGAAGGACGATGGCCGACCTGTTCGCCGCCAATGAGATCGTCAAGATGTCCGTCGACGAGGAAACCGCCGGAGAGGCCTTCTACCGGGCCTGGAGCGAGAAGACCGGCAACGCGAAAGTCAAGGCCGAGGCCGCGCGCATCGCCGACATGGAGAAGCACCACAAGCAGGTCTTCGAGGACTTGCTGAAAAAGCTCGGCGAGCCCGGCGGGCCGGAGACCTACGCGGGCGAGTACCAGGACTACGTCGACGCGCTGATGACCGACAAGGAGTTCGGCGGCGCCGAGGAGGCCGGCCGGCTGGCCGGCTCGCTCTCCGACCTGGAGGCGCTGGGCGCCGCGCTCAAGACCGAGCAGAAGGCCCTGCTGCTTTACGCCTTTCTGGAGAAGCAGCTCGACGAGAAGGATCGCGCGACGGTCGCCGGAGTGATTGAGGAAGAGCGCTCTCACGTCGTCGACCTGACCAGGCTCAAGAAGGAAATCGGCTGAGGCGGCATTCGCTGAGCGGAGGGCTCAGACCGTGCCCGAGGCCGGGAGTGGTCGGCTTCCCCCTGCGCCCTGCGCCCTGGTGATCTTCGGGGCCAGCGGCGACCTTACCAGGCGCAAGCTGATCCCCGCGCTCTACAACCTCGAAGCCGACGGGCTGCTGCACCCGGACATGCAGGTAATCGGCTTCGCCCGCAGCCCCAAGACCAGCGACCAGTTCCGCGCCGAGATGCGCGCCGCCGCCGGCGAGTTCTCGCGCGAGACCGTCGACGACGCCCTCTGGGAGCGCTTCGCCCCGCGGCTGCATTACGTCTCGGGAAAGTACGACGAGGCGGCCGGCTTCGCCCGGCTGGAGAAGTTCCTCGACAGGCTGGAGCCCGGCTGCCGGGCCGGCGGGTACCTCTACTACCTGGCCCTGCCGCCCGGCGCCGCCGAAACCGTCCTCGATCAGATCAAGGCGACCGGCTTCGCCGCGCCCGCGGGGCCCGGCGCCGGCCGCCGGGTGATGATCGAGAAGCCCTTCGGCCGCGACCTGGAAAGCGCCCGGCGCCTCAACGCGCTCTGCGCGGCGTCGTTCACGGAAAACCAGGTCTACCGCATCGACCACTACCTGGCCAAGGACACCGTGCGCAACCTGTTAGTCTTCCGCTTCACCAACGCGATCTTCGAGCACCTCTGGAACCGCAAGTACGTCGATAACGTGCAGATCACCGCGGCGGAGACCATCGGAGTCGAGGGCAGGGGCGGCTACTACGAGGAGTCCGGCGTGGTCCGCGACATGCTCCAGAACCACCTCCTGCAAGTGATGGCCCTGGTGGCCATGGAACCCCCGGTGGCCGGCGACGCCGAGTCGGTGCGCGACCGCAAGGTGGAAGTATTCAGGTCCCTGGCGCCGGTGGCGGCGGGGGACTTCGTCTTCGGGCAGTACCAGGGTTATCGCCAAGAGCGCGGGGTGGCCGCGGACTCGGTGGTGCCGACCTTCGCGGCGCTGCGGCTTCACGTGAACAACTGGCGCTGGGAGGGCGTGCCCTTCTATTTGCGTTCGGGAAAGAGCCTCGCCGAAAAGGTCACCGAGGTGGTCATCGAGTTCAAGCGCGTGCCGGTCTGCGTCCTGGAGGAGGAGTCCGCCTGCCGGAGCTTGAAGCCCAACAAGCTGGTCATCCGCCTGCAGCCCGCCGAGGGCGTGCGCCTGACCTTCTCCACGCGGGTGCCCGGCCGCGAGGAGCGCGTGGAAGAGGCCAACCTGGACTTCCGCTACGCGCAGCTGGGCGCGAGCTTGAGCGAGGCCTACGAGCAGGTGGTCCTCGACGGCCTGGCCGGACGCAGCTCCTACTTCTGGCGCGCGGACGGCGTCGAGGCCGCCTGGCGCGCGGTGGAGCCGCTCCTGGCCGCGACGCCCGACGCCGGGGGCTTCCCCAACTGCGCGCCGGGCTCCTGGGGGCCGGCCGCCGCCGACGAGCTTTTGGCCCGCGACGGGCGCCGCTGGCTCGACTCTTACTGATGTTGAAGGTCTGCGTTGACGCGGAAGACCTGGCCCGCGAGGCCGCCAGGTTCATCGCCGCGGTGGGCATCGGCTCCGCCAACACGCAAGGCAGCTTCGACCTGGTGCTGGCCGGCGGGCGCACCCCGCTGGCCGCCTACCGGGAGCTGGCCTCCGAGTTCGGCCACAACGCCCGGCTGTGGAAGTGCGCGCGGGTCTGGTGGGGCGACGAGCGCTGCGTGCCGCCCGGGCACCACGACGCCAACTACTACTCGGCGCGGCTCTCGCTGATCCTCCCGCTGGGCATCCCGGAGAGCGGGGTGCACCGCATCAAAGCCGAATCGGCGGACGCCGAACGCGTCGCCCGGGAGTACGGAGAGTCCTTCCCGCAGCGGCCGGATCTCCTCATTCTGGGCGTGGGCGAGGACGGGCACATCGCCGCGCTCTTCCCCGGCTCCGCGGCGCTCGACGAGAAAGAGAAGCGTTTCCTATACGTAAGCAACGCCACCAAGCCCCCGCCGCGGCGGATAACGCTCACTCCGGCGACGATTCTCTCTGCGCGCCGGGTGTTGGTGCTGGCCTCCGGCGCGGCCAAGGCCGAGGCGGTCAGGCGCGCGCTGGCCGCCGAGGGCAGCGTTTCTGAAACCCCCGCGCGACTGGTGAAGGACGCCCTCTGGATGGTCGACCGCGCGGCGGCGGCGAAGGTCACTTGACCCCCTCCGGTTATTGAAAAGACCCCGCTGCCGGCTAGAGTGGACCTATCGAAAAGGAGACCGGCCCATGACGCAGCCCGACCTCACCCTCGGCGCCGAGGACATCTACCCCCCGCAGCGCGCGCTGTTTGACGCCTACGTCGACTACTACAAGCGCGCGGTCAAGGAGCATTATGACAGGCGCGGCGAGAAGTGGCACCGGGACTTCTCCAGTCCCGACGCGTATGAAAAGTCCGTGGAGGTTAACCGCGAGCATTTCAGAGAATCCCTGGGCGGCTGGCCCTGGGAGCGGGGGGACCTGGAACTAAGGCGCGAGACCGTCGCGGAGCTGGAAGAGTTCACGGTCGAGCGTGTGCATTACAACGTGTTCGACACGGTCAGCACCGACGCGCTGCTGCTGCTTCCGCGCGGAGAAGGCCCCTTCCCGGCGGTGCTCTGCCAGGTGGGGGTCAACGGCGCGCCGGAGACCATCCTGGGCTTCTCGGAGATGAGCCGCGACCCCGACAACGCCTATCACCAGATAGGCCGGCGGCTGGCCGCGCACGGATACGTGATCATCGGCACGCGCATGGTGTCGGGCGTCACCCCCGGCGTGGCCCGCGACCAGGACCACCGCGCCCCGCACCTCATGAACGAGGTCCAGAAGGAGGTCCGCGAATATCTTCTCGCGAACTACGACAAGGACGTGGCCAAGGACTTCGGCGCGGGCACGCGCTCGCGCATCTACGTGGATCGCCTGTGCCGCATGATCGGCCACAACCTGTTAGGCACGGAGATGTTCGCGCTCTCCCGCGCGGTTGATGTCTTAGAGTTGCTCCCCGAGGTGAAATCGGACCGCATCGGGATGTACGGCTTGTCGCAGGGGGGCATGAGCGCGCTGTGGCTCCCGGCGCTGGAGAAGAGAATAATCGCCACGGTGGCTTCGGCCAGCTTCAACGAGCGCTACACCAAGCAGGTGGAGGCGCTGCCCCAGCAGCGGCCCTTTGTGCTCACGTCCTCGGAGGACAAGATCTTCGCGCACATGGACGAGTTCGCCGACAGCGACAAGGCCTCGCTGGTCTGCCCCCGCGCTTTCTGCGTCGAGAGCGGCCGGGACGACGGCGCGGTCTGGTGGAAGACCTGCGAGCAGGCCTTTAATGAAGTTAAGGCCATCTACGAGAAGCTGGGCATCGGCGAGAGGTGCGTGCTGGTCCAGCACGAGGGCGGCCACGAGCTGGAGCGCGTGGAAGACATCGCCGAGGCCCGCTGCGTCAAGTTCCTGGACCGCTGGCTCAAGGGCTGAAGGGCGGGCCGTCGCGATGAGCCGCCGCGGAGCCGCCCATGGCTGAGCACGTCTGCCCCGTCTGGGTCGGATACTTCCTGGCCAGCCCGCTGCGGAAGCTGCTCCAGAATCCCCGCAGGATACTCGGGCCGCACGTCGCCGAGGGCATGAGCGTCCTGGACGTGGGCTGCGCCATGGGCTTCTTCAGCCTGCCTCTCGCGGAGTTGGTCGGCCCGCAAGGCCGGGTGGTGTGCGTTGACCTTCAGGAGAGGATGACAGCCGCGCTCGAAAAGCGCGCGCGCAGGGCGGGCCTGGCCGACCGGATCGAGGCCCGCCTGTGCGGCCGGGACTCGCTGGGTCTGGACGACCTTCGCGGGGAGATCGACTTCGCCCTGGCCTTCGCCGTGGTCCACGAGGTCCTCGATGCTTCGAGGCTGTTCTCCGAGATACACGGGACGCTCAGGGCGGGAGGCCGGGTCCTGGTGGCCGAGCCCGCCCGGCGCGTCCCGGCGGAAGATTTCGAGGCGTCGGTGGCCGCCGCCGGGCGCAGCGGTTTCAGCGTCGTTGAGAGGCCGCGCATAGCCCGCTCGCGCGCGGCCCTGCTGGAGCGGGGCGCTCTGGGTGGCGGTGGAGGTAACTTGACCCCTGGCTGAGGCGCGGAGAGCCGTGAAGCATGCCCATTGAGTACGCTAACGCCGAACTGCTCCACTCCGACGACTTCGGGGACTTCGAGCGCTGGCATCACGAGGGCGCCGGCGAGATCGCCCGGGCTCCGGAGGGGGGCATGCGCCTGCACTGCCTGGGCAGCCGCCAGGGCGGCCCCGGCTGCATGGCCTTCTTCCGCCCGGACCTGCCCGACCACGTGGCCGTGGAGTACGACGTCGCCGTGCGCTCCCACGGCGGGCTGGTCATCAACTACGTGGCGATGCGCGGCCTGGGCGGCGAGGACCTCATCGCCGACCGCGAGGCGCTCCCGCCGCGCACCGGGATCATGAACGACTACTACTCGGTTAAGAAGGGCCTGCAGAGCTATCATGTTTCCTTCTCGCGCTTCGACGACGAGGGCGCGCACACCGAGGCATCCAACGCCCGGCGCAACCCGGGGATGCTGCTGGTCGGTCAGGGCATCGACCCCTGCGCCGAGATCGACAGGCGCTACCGCGTCCGCCTGGTGAAAAGCGGCGGGCACATCCAGTTCCACGTCGACGGCCGGTACTGCTACGGGTTCATAGACCGCGACGAGTCGCAATATCCGATCCCCGACGGCGGCAAGTTCGGCTTCCGGCTGATCGGCTCGGACGTGGCCGCGGACGTATGGGCCTTCCGGGCATACCGCGTGGAGCCGGACGAGTCGGTGTGGAGGGTGAAGGAGTAGCGGGGGAAACTGGGGCGCGCGGTGGTTGGAGGGGTGAGGGATGCAGATGCCATCGCAGGAAATCGAGGTCGATTCCGGAATGGCCTCTGGTCGCTCGGGAGTAACTAATGAGCAAGCAAGCTGACTGTCTGGACATCGCCATCCTGCATCGGCTTGGCGAAATCGGGAAGCAGGAAAGGTGCTCGGTCGACTTCCTGGTCAACGGGCGGTCGCTGTACGCGCTGACCGGCGCTGGGGCACGGGACATGTGCGGCAGGTTCTCCCGTGAGACTCCCGAACAGAACGCCGGGGCCGAGAAGGTCTTCAGCCTGGCCGCGCCGCCGGACATGGAGGGTGGAAGGGTTATGCTCTTCGTCTGCCCGGAGTGCGGCGACATCGCTTGCGGGGCCGTCACCTTGCGCATTTCCAGAAAGGGGGACCGCGTCACCTGGGCTGATTTCGCGTGCGAGGACAACCTGGAGCCGACTACGATGGACTCCGAGCCCTGCCGTTCTATCGGCCCCTACACGTTCACGTGGGAAAAGTATGTTGAGGTCCTTAAACGCGCGGCTCGTATCTAGACAACCTCAGGTAGGTCGGCCCTCCGGCAATTCCTTTCCGCACGAACTGCAGAAGCGCGCGGCGGGGTCGGGGTGCTCCCGGCCGCACTCGCAGCGCCGCGCCGGCGCGGCGGGCGCTTCGGTGCCCTTGCCGGCCGCGGAGGCCACCGCCACGGAGACGAAGCCGGTGGGCACCACGATCAGGCTGTAGCCCAGGATCATGATCAGCCCGGCGATGGCCTGGCCGACCGCGGTCCGGGGGGAGATGTCCCCGTAGCCCACCGTGGTCAGGGTCACCACCGCCCAGTAGACGCTGCGGGGGATGCTGCTGAAGCCCTCGTTGCTGCGCCCCTCGATGGCGTACATCAGCGAGCCGAGTATGACCACCAGGGTCATGATGAACAGCAGAAAGACGATGATCCGCCGGGCGCTGTTCCGCAGGGCCGCCAGCAGCACGCGGGTCTCGCGCTCGTAGCCGGCCATGCCGAAGACCCGGAAGATCCTCAGCACCCGCAGGACGCGCACCATGATGAAGAACGGGCCGCCGCCGGGCAGGACCAGGCCGAGATAGACCGGGACCACCGCCAGGAAGTCCACGACTCCGAAGAAGCTCAGCGCGTAGCCCCAGCGCTTCTCGGCGGAGTAGAGCCGCAGCGCGTACTCGACGGTGAACAGCGCGGTGAAGACCCACTGGGCGGCGCGCAGCCGGGCGGCCCAGGCCTGGTCCACCTCCTCGACGGTTTCGAGCATGACCAGCACCACGCTGGCCACGATGGCGACGATCAGGAACACGTCGAAGAGCCGCCCGGCGCGGGTCTCGACCCCGAAGATGACCTGGCGCAGCCTTTCGCGGGCGCTCATGGATATCAGGATACCCGCACGCTCCGGAGGCTTCAACCCCTTAGGCGTTTAATATCTCGGCCTCGATGCTGCCCAGCAGCCCGTCGGCCAGGGTCAGGTATTCAATCTCTTGTGGATCGTGGCCCATCAGCCGGCTGCCGGCGGCGTCGACGGCCACCGGGTCGAAGCTGGCCAGGATGGTGTTCAGCTTCTTCGGCGTGCCGGAAAGGTGCATCCCCGCCAGGGCCACCGAGGCGTCAACAATGCACAAATCCGGCTTTTTATACAAACAGACGTCCACCACCGACCTGTCGGTCGAGGGGCTGTGCAGCTTGGACTTGTTCCAGTTGCCCTTGTAATAGGGCGCGGGCGCCAAGCCGAACATGTTCTTCATGGCGATGGTCGTTTCCGTGAAGCAGTGGTCCTTGAGCACCGGGACGGAGATTATGAAAGCGTCCAACGCAACTTTCGGCAAATAAAGTTCCTTGAGCTGAAAGGTGTCTTTGCGCTTGAGCTTGACGGCCTTCTCCTCGTTGAAGTCGATGAGGCGGATGCCGTGCTTCTCGGCGAGCTTCACGTAGCCGTTGGCTTCATACGTGTCAATGGTCCGCCCGCTGCCGCAGCCCTCGCCGACGGCGATCTCGGCCTTGGTCCGCGCGGCGCAATACTCGTAAACCGCCTCGATTATCTTGACATGCGTTGTCACCGGCGGCGGGCTCGCGTTGGTCAGGTTGGGCTTGAGGATGACCAGGCCCGTCTGCGGTAATTGTTTCCCCGCAGAGATGGCGTCCAACGCCTTCGCGACGCTCTTCCCGTAGCTGGTGAACTTGACGCTGGCGACGGTGCTCATGCGCTGGGTTCTCCCCGTTGGGGGATTATACGGGTTTCTAGCGCGAGGTTCCAGACCGCGCGTCTTGCTGCCACGGCAGCATCTTCGGCTGCTTCGCGACCACCTTCAGCTTGAGCGCGTCACCGCGCAGCCAAGCCTCCTGCCCGGAGCCGAAAGTGAGCCGGATTACCGGAGTATAGGTTTTCCCGGGCTTCACGAACTTCAGGTCCTTGACCTCCCCGACTTTTGTGATCCTGGTATGATAGGTCAAGCGGTAGGTTGTCTTATCCTTGGGGTTTCCGTACAGCCTGGTCTCCAACGGGTGGTCCTTCCCTTGATCGTCCCTGAGGAACAGCTCCGGGAGGGCGGGAAACTCCGTCGCCGGCGGGAGGTCCTCATCGACGACAAACCTGACCATTACAAGCGTAGTGTAGTACTTCCGCAGCGCGGGCGTCTGACCCGGCGGGTAGCGCAGAATACTCGCATCTTTCACCCGGACTGTGCATCTGCCAGCAGTTACTTGCTTGGGGAGCTTCTCCGTCGGTATCGGCTTGACCTCCAGCTTGCAGGTGCCGCTCGCCAGACCGCCACCGTAGGCGGTTACCTTGTACTTCCCCGGCAGCAAGCCGAAGCGCCAGTCTTCCCCGGAATCGCTGACGAAGACGATTTTGTTACCGCTGGTCCAGGTGAACTTCAGGGTTTCCCCCGGCTTCATGTCGTAAGGGGAAAAGCGGCGAAACTCGTTGATGTACTTCGTGTTCCCCATCATGAATATTCGGCCGCGCTCATCGGTGAAATGGACCCACCAGGAACCGTCCCATAGATCCTCGCTGGATACCCTTACCGGTTTCTGGCTGCTATTCCTGATGCGGACGCAAATGCTTATGGGCTGGCTGCACAACACGCTCGACCGTGCGAGAGTCAGCCCCGCCTGCAGGCTGCGGAACACCCTGCCCCACGCAACGGCCGGCGGCTGCTTCACGGTGAATGGCGGAGCCGAGGTCCGAGGCGGTTCTTCCTGCCGGCGAGCGGTGCAGCCAAACGCCACGGCCGCCGTCAAGAGACCGCCCAGCGCCAGGGCCTGGAATCTGTTACGACTTGACCCATTTGGCATGCCTTCCCCTTACCGGCAGGTCCAGAAATCAGACGCTTGGAGGGGCCAGCCGTTCCCGGCGAATTCGGCCGCTTGATAGCATCGGCAGTTCCATATCCAGTCCCCCGCTACTTCCCCCTCTTCCCCGCCGCCTTCCTGTAGCGGTAGACCCAGGTGCCCCGGCCGGAGGAGGCGATGACCGTCACGTTGTACCTGGAGTCGTAGCACATGGGGAGCTGCTGGTCTTTTCTCTTGGGGCCGCCGGCCGGCTTCATGTCTTTCCACTGCTGTGTCTTGAAGTCGTAGGCCCACGGCCCCTGGCTGTTGTTGCGCCCGTCCTTGCTGCCGTACATGATCACAACGTCGTTGGCCGAGTCGTAGGCCATGCCCTGGCGATAGAAGCCCACCGGCTTGGGGCCCTCCTTGGGCGTGACGTTCTCCCAGGCGAGAGTTTTGGGATCGAAAGTCCACAGGGTGTCGTCCTGGTGCGACCAGTAGACCAGCTTCTTGTGCGCGGCGGCCCAGACCAGGTGCGAGTTGTGCGCGCCCGGCGGCGCGCCCCTGGTGGCCAGCTTTTGCCACTTTTTCTCTTTGGGCTTGAAGACCCAGGTGCTCGCCGCCTTGGTTTTCCTGTTGCCGAGGACCTCCACCACCCCGAAGCCGGGCGCGAAGCCGATGCAGTTGTCCTCGCCGCGCGCGGGGCCCGCTTTTCCCGGGGCGGCCTCGGCCCACTTGTTCTCAGCCGGGTCGTAGTCCCAGGTAACCCGTCCGTACCTGCCGGCGTTGGCCCCGCCGTGGAGGACGACCCGCTTCCTGTCGCTGTCGTAAGCCAAGCCCAGCGAGCAGCGCCCCGCGGGACGGTCCGTGGGATAGGGCCCCTTGTTGAGGCGCCCCGCGGCGCTGCCCTTTATCCAGTTGGGCCACATCTGCACCCAGCGGTTCGCGCCGGTCTTGTAGGCCCAGGTGTCCGAGCTGTAGCCCGGCGAGGTGCAGCCGCACGTGAAGACGCAGGCCGCCACGCCCGGGGCGTAGACCATGGGCACCTCCGCGCGGCTCCTTTCCGGCTTCTGGGGTCCGCCGGGACTGCACCTCAGCCAGGTGTTGTCGGGCAGCGCCTTCAGTTTGGCCTCCCAGGCCGGGTCCGGTTTCAAGTCCCTGAATATTTGCAGGGCCTCGTGAGCGTACTGCCGGTTCCACTCCCCGCCCTTTCCGAAGACGTCGCCCTTGTGGACGAGCTTGATGGGGACGCGCTTGGCCTTCTCCCCAGAGAGGGCTGCGCCGGCGGCGATGAACAGAACCAGAGCGAGAACGGACGTGAGTTTCATGGCGGTGCTCTCCTTGGCGATCACTTGCCCCGGAAGGCGTAGACCTTTCCGTCATCTGAGCCCACCACCAGCAGGCCACCGGCGGCGGTCGGCGGGGAGTGGCAGAAGCGGCCCAGCTTCGTTTTCCAGAGCTGGGTGCCGTCGGGCTTGGTGATTATCAGCTCGCCCTTGCGGGTCGCGAAGCAGACGGTGTCGCCCAGCACCAGCGGCGCGCCCATGGAGGCCAGCCGCGGCCAGCCCTTGAGGCCCTTGGAGGCCAGCATGCGCACGTCCTCGAGATTCTTGAGCTTCCGCTTCATCTCCTTGCCGGCCTGGGCGAGGTCCGTGGATGTGCCGCCGGAGGAGCCGTACTGGCCGCTGACCCCCGACTGGAACATGACGCTCTTCATGAAGGCCAGGCCGCCATAGCCATAGGAGGCGATGCCCAGGCGCAGGCGCTTGCCGCCCGCCGGGTCGAGTTCCATGACGTAATAGGGCGTGCGCAGGTAAAGCTTGCCGCGCCAGTGCGCCAGCGCCTCGGCGCTGATGGGCACGTAGCTCTTCCATATCTCCTTGCCGGTCTCGATGTCCAGCGCGCGGGCGAAGTCCAGCCAGGAGGCCGTGAAGACCCGCTTGCCGACCACTACCGGCGGAGCTACATGTTTGAAGTGCGTGGCCCGGGAACTCCACAGCTTCTTCCCCGTCTTTCTGTTTAACGCGTAAGTGCAATGATCGTCGGCGCCGAATACGACGACCCCGCCGGATATCGCCGGCGAGGCCCGCACCGGGCCGCCGCACTGGAACTCCCACTTCCTGGCGCCGCTGGCCGCGTCGAGGGCGTAAAAACTGCCGTCGTCCGAGCCGCAGTAGATCACCCCGCCCGCGACCGCCGGGGAGCAGCGTACTTTGTCGCCGGTCTCGAACTCCCAGAGCCTGCGGCCGGCGGCGGCGTCGAGCGCCAGTATCTTCCCCGAGTCCGAACCCACGTAGACCCGGCCGCCGGCAATCGCCGCCGCGGTGCACACCCGCCCGCCGGTGGGGAACTCCCACGCTTTAACCAGCGGCGTATTGAGCGTCGTGCCCGGCACCCCGGCGCGCTGGGCGGTGCCGCCCTGCATGGGCCAGCCCTTGTCAAGTTTGGCCTTCTCGGCGAGCAGCTTGCGGACCTCGGCGGCCGGGGCGCCCGGCGACTTGTCGACGGCCTCGGGGACGGTGGGCTGGCCGGGCCTGGCGGGCGCGAAGCAGTAGATGCGCCCGTCGCGGCTTACTGCATAGAGCCGCCCGTAGGCGATGGCCGGCTCGCCGCAGACGTTGTCGCCGGTCCCGAAGCTCCAGGTCCCTTTGCCACTTTTGAGATCAACCGCGTGCAGGGTCCAGCCCTGCCCCCGGGTGCGCGGCGCGTCGATGAGCGACCAGGCGCCCACGCTCTCGCTGTCGTTGGCGCCGGGGCAGCCCGAGCCCACGTAGGCGTGCCCGCCGGAGGCCACCGGCGGGCAGCAGCCGGTGCCGGCCTTCAAGTCGAAGTCCCAGAGCTTCTTGCCGTCCTTGCGGTTCACCGCGTAAAAGCGGCCGCCCCAGGGCCGTAACAATATTCTGTCGCCCAGGATGGTGGCCGGCTTGGAGCCGCCTTGGGTCTTGGTGACCCACAGCTGCCTGCCGGTCTTGGCGTCCAGCGCGTAGGTCTTGCGGTCGGGCCCGGCGGCCATGGGGCAGATGACTACCTTGCCGTCGGTGCTCGGCGACTTGCCCGGGTAGATGTTCCTGACCCGCCAGAGCTCCTTGCCGCTGGCCGCGTCCAGCGCGACCGTGGCGCCCTGGGTCTTCCTGCTGTTGCCGAACTTGTCGCGCGTGCCGGTGAAGAGCCGGCCATCGCCGGCCGTGGGCGTGTAGACGCAGTTCCCGTCGGCCTTGCCCAGCTTCCGGCGCCAGACGATCTCGCCCTTGTCGAGGCTCAGGGCCACGATTGCCGGCTCGTCGCCGCCGTCGGCGAGATACAGCCGGCCCTTGTAGACTATCGGCCCGTCGCGGTGGCCGTGGACTCCCTTGGCGTTGAGCTTCTTGTGCCAGAGCTCCTTGCCGGTCTTGGCATTCAGGGCGGCCACCGTGGAGCGCCCCCACCTGCACAGCCACACGTAAACCTTGCCGTCGTGATAGGCGGGCTGCTTGGCCGACGAGAAGTCGCGGTGCTCGTACTCCCAGAGAAATTTGCCGTCTTTCGCGTCGATGGCCAGCAATGATTTGGTGTTGGCCAGCGCCTGGAAGACCATCCCCCCGGCCACCGTGGGGCCGCTCAGCGCGTCGCCGGAGGTGTCGCTGTCGGTGCGGTAGGACCACAGCAGCTTGAAGGGCGGCTTGACCGACTTGTCCGGCGAGACGCCGGTCATCCCGGGATTGCCTTTGTACATGGGCCACTCCGGGCCGGCCAGCTTGGCCTCGCCGGCGAGGGCCGGGGCGGCCAGGAGCAGGACGGTTCCGAGAGCGGCGGCGAGCTTCATGGCGCTCCTCCTCTACTACTTGATGGAACAGGTTTCCTCGGCGGCGTAGGTGATCTTCGCGCGCAGCAGGCGGCGGTTAAGGCTGTCTCCCATGTAGACGTAGTCGTCGGTGGCGCCCACGCCGATCAGCCAGGAGAAGGCGATGTCCGGCTTCGCGAAGGGGCTCTTGAGCGTTTGCGGGTCGTCCTTCCTGCGCGGGCGCAGCTTCTTGGTCTTCGGGTCGATGACCGCGCTGTCGGGGCCCTTGCTGTCGGCGTTGCCGTAGCCGCCGAAGGTGGTGATGGGGTTGCCGTTCGTATCCAGCA
>CAZONU010000078.1:8304-15279 GCA_964581145.1 uncultured Planctomycetia bacterium | reverse complement strand
TCACGTCATTGGCCTTCGGCCCGGACAGAAAGCTCGCCGCCCGCGCGGCGCGGACCCTGCTGGTTCACCGCAGACATATGCACTGGGCGAGCGCGAGGGGGGACATGTACCGGAAGTCCCCCGAAGGGGGAAGCGGTACGTGTCCCCCGAATCGCGCGGGAACATATCCGTCATCCGTGACTCAGGTCTCAGTCGCCATCGGTGGCGACGGCTCGCTTAAAGTCGCTCGCCGCTCCGGGCCGGTCCGCTCCTCCGGAGCGGTGCGTCCCTCCGCCTCCGCGCCCTCCGCGGTGAAGAGGTTCCTGCCCCGGGTGCGCGACGGGCCCTAGCTGGCGCGGGCGCGCGGCCCGATTCCGGCCGTATACCGACCGGAACGGGCTTGCTTTCGTTCTGAGCCGTGTGGAGTTATTCTCGCATTCTTTACACGAGGCCGCTTAGCCTTCCTCTTTCTTCTCGGGAGGTTCGTCGGTGCTGAACTTGAGGCCCGTCAGCGGCGCGCCGTCGGCGCGGCCCAGGTACATCTTGAAGCCCCAGTAGCCCCAGCGGGTGCAGTTCTTGACCAGCAGCCGGTTCGGGCCCGGCCGCAGGGTGATGGGCACCGGGGCGAGCGTCCGGCGGTAGCGGCCCCGCCGGCGGCGGCTCCCGCCCCCGGCGTCGGCGTTCTCCATGACCCGCTCGTCGCCGTTCCACATGCTGATCACGTTGCCGGTGCTCAGGTAGACCCAGGCCCGGCGGCGCTTCGCGGAGTGCACCCAGCACATGGCGTAGGCCGCCTGGTAATCTGAGCCCTTGAGCGCCTGCCCGATGTTGACGTACCCGCCGCGGTCGACCTTGACGGCTCGCCAGCCGACCTGCTCCTCGCCGATGCGGTACCTGGCCTTCAGGCTGGGCTGCTTCTCGGGAGGATAAGTGCGCCGCAGGGCCACGTCGGCCTCGTTGGAGAAGGGGCCCACCACCTGCCAGGCGGGGATGCCGGCGGCCAGGCGCTCGTAGTGGGCGCGGCCGACTTCACGAGGGACCCCCGCCTCGGCGATGAGCTTGCCGGCCAGCGCCGCGTCGCGCCCGTGGTAGGCCAGCCACCAGAGCAGCCCCGCCACCACCGGGCTCCGGGGGTGCTTGCGGACGAACCTGGCGATCTCGGCCTTGTCGCCGACGGCGGCCAGCAGGTCGCCGGCCAGGCGGTTCCGGGGCATGAGGCGGGCGGCGGCCAGGCACTCCTCGCGGGGCAGCTTGCCGCCGGCGGTCTCCAGCTTGAGGTTGGCGTTGGCCAGGTCGGCGTCGGCCACAACGCCGCCCTTGCGGCCCCGGCGCGGGCGCGTGAAGTGGTGAGCGCTCCAGCCCAGGCCCAGGTACGCCGGGAGGTGCGCCGCCGAGCCGTCCGGGGCCTTGCCCCTCGCCCAGTTGGTGCGCCGCTCCTTGCACTCCGCCGCGGCGGGAATCCAGACGCGGCGCTTGCCGGCGGCGTCCACCAGGCCGAAGTCCCCCCACCAGGCGGCGCCGTCGTGCTGCAGGAACTGCACGGACATAACCGTCCTGTTGGCCAGCTCCAGGAGCTCGGCGGGTACGCTGAGTTCCAGTTCATTGCCCCCGGGCAGCGGCCCGGCGTAGAGCAGGTCCCCGGCCAGGAGCTCGCGGCGCTGGCCCCAGTAGACCCCGCGCCAGTGGGAGGTGCTCCATCTGCGCCCCTTTATCTGCACCTTGAAACCCAGGTTCCGCGGCCGCCGGCCCTCCGGCACCTTGACCCGCGCGAAGACCCGCATGCGGCCTCCTGCTGCTCGACCTCGGGAAGCTTGGGGACCGCCGCCGGCTTGGCCCCGCCGGCCAGGCGCGCCAGGTGCGCGCTCCAGACCAGGCACTTGGAGGCGTGGTAACTGTTCGGGTGCCGGGAAAGGAAGTCGGAGAATTCCGTTGCGGCGGCACCTACCCGGCCCCGGGCCAAGTGGGTCCTGGACCTCGTGCGCAGCCGTTCCCAGGCCAGGGCGGAGTCGGGCAGGAGGTCGGCCAGCCGGCGGCTCTCGGCAAGCTCCTGCCCGGAGAGCGGCGCCAGGACCACGCTGCCGAACCGGGCCGCCGAACCCGCGTCCGCCAGGCCCCCGGCCCAGGAGAGCGCGCCCCTGAGCTGGCCGCGGTCGGCGTCGAGAACGCGCAGGGCGAAGCCCAAAGCATCGTGCCGGCTCATCCTCAGCCGCCCGCGCTTGAAGGGGATCGCCGCCTCGTAGCGCACCATGCCGGGACGCACCGAGATGGCCGCCTCGCTGCCGTCGCCGTGCCACAGCCGCTGGGCGGTCGCCGCTCCCCTCAGCAGCGCGAACCTGACCTTCGTGTCCGGGTAGTACCGGTCGCCGTCGATGGTCAGTGCGTCGGGCCGCAGGGGCCGCAGCGAAAGGCCCACCTCCAGGCAGTCGCCCGGGGTCAGGAAGCTGGAGCCGGCCGGCGGGCTGAAGTCGTCGTCGCGGGCCTCGACGGCAACGTACAGGGTGCGGCCGTCGTGGCGCAGGGCGAAGCGCGCGGAACAGTCCTTCGCACCACCCCACTTCTTCTCCGCGGCGGCCAGCGCGCCCCCGGAAGAGGGCGCCCAGTTCCGGGCGCCGGTCAGGCTGACCCAGCGCGCGCCGGCCCAGTCGTCGAACTCCCCGTCGAGGTGCGGCGGGCGGCTTATCCGCTCGGCCCCCACGGACGGCGGAGAGTAGCGCATCAGCCTCTCGCGAAGCATCGCCAGGCGGCGCTCCTCGGCGAGGCCGCGGGCGCCCTTGTCCAGAAGGGCAACTTCCTTACGGAGTTGGGCAGCCGAACTCAGCGAGGCCGAGCCCATAACCGCCGGCCCGCTCTCGGTGCGCAGCAGGAGCATGTTATTTCGCTCGACGATGTTCGGCTGGAAGGCCCGCAGGCGGCTGCGGTCCAAGTCCCGCCCCGGGATGGGGAAGCGCCCCAGGATCCGGCCGGTCTTCAGCTCCAGGCTGTAGAGCGAGCCCATGCCCGCCGGGGACGGGTGGCGGTAGTAGCGTCGGAAGAACGTGTGTATCGGCATCCCTCCGGGCACCAGCACCTGGCTGGCCGTGGCCTGCGGCGGGCTGCCCCCGCCGGTGGGCCACTCCCAGAGCTGCTTGCCGGTCCTGCGGTCCAGGCCGCGGACCACCTCTTCACGATACTTCTTGCCCCTCCCGCGGGAGGTATAGACCGCCGGTCCGGCCGCGAAGCTCCCGCCCGTGAGCCTGATCGGCGGCAGCGCGTCCTTGCCAGTCATCCTGTCAAAGGTTGTCACCCCCCGGCCGTCCTTGACCACCAGCATGCGGTCGCCGTCGAAGATGATCCGGTTCCCGCCGCCGGGCACCCTGCGCGACCAGACCTGCCGGGCGCCGTCCTTGCCGGCCTCGACCAGGCCCACCTTGGTCATCCCTGGCACCCAGGTCCAGACCCGCTGGCCTTCCAGGCGCGCGTAGCTGCCCTTGTCGAGCACCTTGCGCCACTTGCGCTTGCCGGTCGCGGGGTCATAAAGGTCCAGGTAGGAGCGGCCGCCGTAGCTCCTGTCCTGCCTCACGTGGGTCAGCGCGCCCCACCGCGTGCGGCTGCCGTGAAGCCCGTGGGCGTTGTTGACGATCGGCTTGACCCACAGCTTGCGGCCGCTGGGCATGCGCACCGCCTGAAAGGCGACGCGGGTCCAGACCAGGGCGATGCCTTCCGCAATCTCGGCCGTGCCCCACACTCCGCCGGTCGCCTGGCCCCGGCCGTAGTTGCCCTGGCTCGACCAGCCGAACTTGCGGGCGCCGGTGGCCAGGTCGTAGACCTCGATGCCGTGCGACCAGCGCAGGCAGACCCGCCCGCCGGGCCACGCCTGGATCTCCTGGGGCGCCGGCGGCGTCGGGGCGCGCCAGAGCAGCGCGCCGCGCGCGTCGAAGCGGTAGCAGCGCAGCTCGGTGCCGGCGGCCACCAGCATGCGCGGCGGCGAGTCAATCACTTTGACCGGATAGCGGCCGGTGAATATCTGCTCGGGCGAGAAGCGCGCCATCCACAGGAGTTCCACGGGAGGAAGCGGCGCCGCGGGGACCGGCTTCGCCGGGGCCGCGCCGATCTTCGCGGCCTCGGGGTCGCGCACCGTGAGCGAGGCCTTGTCGGTGACTGCGCCGGGCGTTTCGTCGACGAGCCGCAGCGTCTTCTTGACGCCTGCGGCCAGCACCGTGAACTGGTCCACGGCCCCCGAAGAGGAGAAGGCGGCGATCTCGCCGCTGGGCAGCGGGCGGAGCGTGGTTGCGTATTCCGGCCCCTTGAGCGGCGCGCGGCCCAGCTCCTTGCCGTCGTCGGCGGAGAGGATCAACAGCTCCCTGCCCGCCGGCCAGTAGACCTTGCCGCCATGCAGGAAACCGGAGCGCCAGGGCGCGTTGCCCGGCAGGAAGATATCGCGCTCCCAGGCCACGTTTCCATTCCCGGCCTTCAGGCCGAAGAGCCCCCGGCGGCCGGCGGCGACCAGCACCCCGCCGGACTCGCCGAGAATCTCGACCGCGGTGCGCGGCAGCTCGACGAAGACCTTGCGGCCGGTAGCCGCGTTCAATGCGAACGTCCCGGGATGGTCCTTGGCCAGGAAGTAAACCGCCCCCGTGCCCGGCACCGGCGCGGTGTGCGAGCGCTCGATCATCACGCCCCGGTCGGCGCGGGTGGTGTGGCCGCGAACGCCCACCCAGCCGCCGCGCTCGAAGATGCGGTCGCAGCTCGAAACCCACCGCAGCGAGCCGTCCAGCGCGTCCAGGGCGAGCAGAGAGCCGCGGTCGCTGGAAAGGTACACGCGCCCGTCGGCCACGGTGATGCCCCCGTGGGCCGAGAAGAAGTTGCCGATGTCGCTGCCCCAGGAGTCGATGCCGCTGGCCACCTGGCTCTTCCATATCACCCGCCCGCTGCGGGGGTCGAAGCAGACCACGAAGGCCCCCGAGATGTGAATCGGCGAGAAGGCCAGCACGTAGAAGCGGTCGTAGGCGCCCACCGGGTCGGAGGCGTAGGACAGGCCGCGCAGCTCCGCCTTCCCCTCGGTGCTCCAGGCCAGCCGGCCGTCGGTCGCCGAGAGGCAGCGCAGCTCGTACCACAGGCGATGCGTGGGATGCCGGAAGCGCGCCGAGACGTATTCGCCGGTGACCCCCACCCGGTAGCCGCGGCCCGTCTGGCGGGCCTCGTTGATCTGGTTGCTGAAGCTGCGCCCCCGGTGGTGAAGCTCCAGCCTCGCGCCGGGCGTGCGGTAGTGCCAGAGCAGCCTGCCCCCCCGCCAGTCCAGCGCCCAGACGCTGGTCGAATCGTGAAAGAAGACCCGGTCCCCGGAGACCGCCGGCAGCGACTCGGGCCGCCGCCAGAAGCGCGGCCAGCCGCTGGTCCGGTTGCGCAGGTCGAAGAGCGACGGGCGGTAGGTGAAGACCATGCGCGGGGCCAATGTCGCGCCGGGCCGCGCGACCGGGGCAAGAATCTTCCTCGCCGCCGGGAGGGGCATCTCCTTGCGGACCAGCGCCGCGGCCTCGGCGGCGGGCAGGTCCTGGCCCCCGATGCGGGCTTTCGCGCCCTCCAGCGCGGCGAGCTTCTTCAGCGCTTTCTCGGCTCCCGTCCGGTCCCCCGCGGCGCTCCGGGCCAGGGCCAGGCGCCAGAGGGCCTCGGCCCTGCTGCGCCCTCCGGCGGCCAGAGCCAGGCAGCGAGAGAAGCGCAGCGCGGCCAGCCGCGGACGCGCGGCATCGAGGTCCTCCTCGCCCAGGCGCAGGAGCGCCGCCCAGCCCGAGCGGGTGTAGGGATAGACCCGGGCCAGGAGTTCCAGGGCCTCGCGGTCGCCGGCCGCGGCGCGGCGGCCCAGGCCGGGGCTGACCTCCTCGGCGGCCTCGGCGACCTCCTTGGCGTGCTCCAGGACCATGCCCGCCAGGCGGTTGCGGGCGCGGAACCCGGTGCCCAGGATCGCCCCGCTCTTGAGCGGGTAGTAGCCGTTGCCGTGCTCCAGGACCACCTTGATGAGCTGCGCGGCGGCCTGCTTGAACTCCTTGCGCTTGGGGTCGGCGAACTCGTCGGCCTCACCCATCAGCCGCTCGGCCTCGAACGAACGGCCGATTGCGAGGATGTCGTACTCCCACTCCTTCCAGTGGACCATGCGCCCCTTGAAGCGCTTGCGGGACTTCTCGTCGAGCTGGTCGAGGTCCACCCCGCGGGCGATCTGGAGCGCCGGGCCCGGGCTGACGTACCTGCCGTGCAGCTCGGCCAGGGCCATCCTGAGATGGGCGAGATGCCCGGCGGGCGGCTTCTCCTTGAGGGCCAGCTTCACGATCCAGAACTTGAAGCGGTCGTCGCCGTGCTGGTCCAGGCCGATGTTCCTGGCCAGCGCGAAGAACTTGGCGCGCTCCTTGGGGAAGAGCTCCCGCATCCTGCGAACGACTCCTTTTCCGCGGTCATAACTGCGCTCCCAGCCGCGGGGCGCGGTCCTGATGGTCAGGTCCCAGGTGGCTTTCTTGACCAGCTTGACCTTGCCGGGCGCTCCGGCCCGCGCGCGCGCCGCCGGGAGCGCGGCGGCCAGTACGGCGAGGACCGCGAGGCTAGCGCAGGAGGCGCGCATCGACCCAGTCCCCGTAGTCGCCGATCTCGAAGCCCGGCCCGGGCTCGAGCACCAGGCTCAGCTCCTTGACGCCCTTGACCTCGACGTCGACCTCAACCGGGGCCTCACCGGGCTTTACCTTCCTCTCGAAGAGCTTCCTGCCGTCGCCGAGCACCCGGAAGACGGCGCCGCGGCTGGCCCTGGCCGCCGCGGAGTCCAGGCCGACCAGCGCCCGGAAGCGCTTCCATTTGCCCTTGATGGCGTAGCCGGCCCGCGAGCGGGCGCGCATGCCCACGCCGCGCGCCCAGGCCCGCCCGGCCAGGCGCAGCGCGCCGCCCGCGGCGTTCCGGTCCCTCCGCGGCCTGCGGACCGGCCCGAGGGCCGCCGCGCTCTTCTCGGCGGAGGGCTTTAGCTCGGCAAGGTAAACCAGG
>CAZONU010000078.1:6556-8294 GCA_964581145.1 uncultured Planctomycetia bacterium | reverse complement strand
GAAGATCGCGTCGAACCCCTCCTCCCGGAGACTGCTCAGCGTGAGATCCTTACCGAGGCGCTTGTTGCAGCGGATCTTCACCCCCAGAGACTTCACCCCAGCGATCTCGTTCTCCAGCACTTCTCGGGGAAGACGAAAGGCGGGAACGCCGTACCGGAGCATTCCCCCCGGCTTTCGCTCCGCCTCGAATACGGTCACCTGATGCCCGGCGCGGACCAGGTCCCAGGCCAGCTCCAGCTCGCGGCCCTCCCAGGAGAGCTTGAGCTTGCCCCCGGCGAGAGAAACCAGCTTGCCGGTGAGGCTCTCGCCCGTTGAAAGCAGCACGCGGCAGCTCCCGGCCGGGAGCTTGGCGGGCTTCCCGGCTTTCGCGAATATCCAGGCGACGTCGTCCTTCTTGACGTCCAGGGCCCCCAGCGGCGAGGAGAGCCCCACCTTGTCGCGCTCCAGCCAGCGGAGCTCGGCGGGGGTGCGCGAGCCGGTGACCATCAGCACCTCGGCGCGCGGCTCGACGGGCAAGCGCCCGGCGGCCGAAGCCAGCTCCTGCCCGAAGAAGAGCGCGCGGACCTGGCCGGCGCCCATGGCCAGCTTCCCGAAGCGCCGGGACTCGAAGGTCAGCCGGCCCTTGCTCAGGTCCGCGGCGTCGCCCTCCAGCACGTCGCCGGAGGCCAGGACCACGCCGTCGGCCTTCCGGGCGGCCGCGCCCGCCGGCAGCCGGACCAGGCGGGCCAGGTCGGCGAGCGCCACCGCGCGCCGGCCGGCGGAGGTCTCGAAGAGGAGCTTGCCCTTCGCTATGCCCGTCGCGCGGCCGGAGAGCCGCTCGCCGGAGGCCAGCTCCAGCCGCCCGGGGGCGGGCGCCTGCCTGGCCGGCGCGGCGGCCAGGAGCGCGGTTACCAGGAGCGCGCCGAGGTGTCCCGTCATCTCACACTAGCGCTGGTAGATGGGCAGGAAGCGGTGCGGCAGCGAGAGGCACATGACCGCCCAGCCGGTGTCCAGGATGCGCCCGTCGTGGGAGCCGTCCTTGTAGCGGTTGAGCTTGGCGATTATCTGCTTGCGGGCCTTGGGGTACCACTTCTTCCAGTGCTCGCCGCCCGCGAAGTAGAAGGCGTGCACCCCGTAGTACTGCGCGTAGAAGAAGTGGCTGTAGCTCTTGTCCTGGCCCTTGAGCAGGTAGCTCAGCCCGTCCTCGACCTCCTTGGCGGAGTAATCCCCGGCGAACTGCAGCGAGCAGACCCCCGCGGCGGTGCGGGCCATGTTGCTGCCCCCCGGGGGGCCCTGGTAGCTGTAGCCGCCGTCTTTATTGTGGCACTTGCGCACGAACTTGAGCGCGCGGTCGATGGTCTTCTTGGGGACGGCGATGCCCGCGTCGTGCGCGGCGCGCAGGGCCATGACCTGCATGATGGTCACGGAGATGTCCCCCCCGTGGGGGATGGGCTGGTAGCCCCACTTGCCGCTCTTGTTCTGGGCCTGGACGATGAGGTTGATGGCGCGCTTGAGCTTGTCCTTGACCTCCGGCCGCCGGGTCTGGCCCCAGACCTCGGCGAAGTACAGCGTGGACAGGGCGTGCTCGTACATGGGCCCGTCGGAGCTCTGGCAGACGATCATCCCGCTGGGCTTGGCCTGGGTCAGCAGCCAGTTGAGGCCCTTGGCGCTGGCCACCCCGTACTCCCCGCGGCCCGGGGGGTTGCCGCTGGCCAGGAAGGCCAGCAGGGCCACGGCGATCACCCCGGTGTTGCGGCGG
>CAZONU010000078.1:0-6546 GCA_964581145.1 uncultured Planctomycetia bacterium | reverse complement strand
GGTGTGATCCCCGCCGGTGAAGCCCCGGGCCTTCCTGGCCCCCGGCGCGGGCTCGCCCTTGGCCGGCGCGGGCGGGGCCGGCGCTTTCTTGGGGGGCTCGCCGCCGCTGGCGGCGCTGACCGCCAGGCTTCCAAGAAGCGCCGCCGCCAGGGCGCCGACGCCCGGCTTGAGATATCTCGCGCGCATGGCCTTCTCCTCCGGCGCTACTTCGCGCCCTTGGCGATGTTCTGGAAGTAGAGCTCGATGAGGTCCTCGTACTCCTGGGGGAAATCCTCCTTGACCGCCTGGAGCAGCTGCTCGCGAATGGCCGGCGGCAGCCGGCCCCAGTCGTTGCGCCCGAACTGGCGGGCCTTCTTGCCGGGGTTGAGCACCCCGCCGGGACCGGACTCGCCGGTCTGGTTACCGCCCAGCCTGAGGCCCAGGCCCAGGGCGATGCCCGCGGGGGTCTCCCTGCCGGACTGCTCGCCAGCCTGCTGCTCGGCGGTGAGCGCGGCCAGCGTGGCCAGCAGCGCCTTGAGCTCGGCCTCGGCCAGCACGATGTGACCCAGCGCGGTCTTGAGCTCCTCGAGGATCTGCTCGCTGTCCTCGCCGCGGCCGATGGCCTCCCCGGCCTCGGCCATCTCGGCCAGGGCGTTCCTGAGCGCCTCCTTGAGCTTGGCGATGAGCTCGTCGTTGTCCAGCTCGGGGAGGTCGCGGTTGATCTCCACCAGCATGTTGTTGAGCTCGTCCTGCATGTTCTGCAGCTTGCGGAGCTCCTCGCGCTCGGGCTTCTTGGCCAGCAGCTTGGCCTCCTTGATCATCTTCTTGAGCTTGGCCAGCAGCGCGGCCAGCTCCTTGTCCTTGGCGGCCAGCTCGGCCAGCGAGGGTCCCAACAAGTCAAAAGGCTCGACCGCCTCGGCGCCGGCCACCGCCGCCTGCAGGGCCTTGAGCACCGCCTTGAAGTAGCGCTCCAGCTCCTGCCCGCCGGTCAGCGCCGCGGCGTTGTTGGCGGCCAGCTGCTTGGAGGCCCGGCCGGTCAGGGCCACCAGCTGCTTCTCCCTGATGATGGTCCGCGCGGCGCGGAGGCCCGGGCGCTGCTTGGCCGGGCCGGTCTTCTCGGTCCCGGCCAGCTCCCTGTCGAGCAGCTCCACCTCGCGGCCGATGCGCAGCTGCTCCTCGGCCATGGAGATCAGCTTGCGCCGGGCCGACTCGGGCAGGCCCCTGAGGAGCTTGCCGAAGCCGGCGCGCAGCACCGGCTTGACCCCGCCGTCCAGCTTGACCTGGTCGCGGAGGATGCGCTCGGCGCGGTGCAGGCAGGCGCCGGTGGCCGCCGAGCGCTCCAGCCGCCCGAGCACGCCCTCCAGCAGCTTGACCAGGTTGCCCTGCTCCCTGGCCACCCCGTCGAGCGCGGAGGTCAGCTCGCCGCCGGAGCCGGTGCCGGTGCGGGCCACGTAGATGCCCTTCTCCACCCTGGGCAGGTGCAGCTCGCCGATCTTCCTGAGGGAGTCCTGCACCGGCCTGGCGGCCATCAGGTCGCCGGTGGGCTTGATGCGGTGGGCCCTGATGGCGGCCAGCAGCGCGGCCAGCTCCCGGGCGGTCTTCTCGACCATGCGCCTGGCGCGCTTCTGGACGTTCTCCTCGCGGGCCAGGCGGGCCTTGGCGTCCTCCAGCGGGGTGGGCGGCTCGCCGGCCGCCGCGGCGAGCGCGAGCAGCGCGGCCAGCGCCGCGGGGACCAGGGTTCGGGTGCTCCTCTTCATGGCCGGCCCCTTCCTACTTCTTGAGCTTGCGGATCTCTTCGAGCAGCTTGCGGATGCGCTCCTGGCTGTCCTTCTCCAGGAGGAAGACCCGCTCGATCTCCTTGGCGGTGACCTCCAGGTCCTCGCGGAGCTTCTTGATGATGACCTCCGGGCTGACCACGCGGATGACCTGCTCCCCGGTGGTCCCCGGCTGCGGCGGCTTGCGCCCGGCGTGGTCCTCGGCCTCCAGGCGGTAGGTGATCATGTCGCCGACCTTGAAGCCCAGGGGGGAGAGGTCCCAGAGGAAGAGCTGGTCGGCGCGGCGCGGGCCGGGCGGCTTGGCGTCGCCCGTCAGGTCCTTTGGGTCCAGGCCGGGCAGCGGCAGGGGGAAGCCCTTCCACTCCTTCCCGTCGTTGACCCGGAAGCGCAGGCGTCCGCGGCGCAGGCCGTAGTCGTCGGATATCCTGTAAACCAGGCGCACGATCGTCACCGGGGTGGCCAGCGCCTCGGCGCCGGGGCTGACCAGGGTCACCCGCGGGGGCGAGTCGGGCACCGCGCTTATCTTGTAGCTGACCGGCGCGCGGGTCGCCGAGCGGTTGCTGAAGCCCTGGGTGTCGGTGAGGTGCACGGCGTAGCTGCCGCTCTTCCCGATGGCGAAGCCCGCCTTGGCGGCCGTGCCCCCGGCGCCCAGCCGCATGGGCCTCACTTTCGTGGCGCCGCTGAAGAGCAGCCCCGCCGAGTCCAGCGGCTTGCTGGCCGTCACGGTGAGCTCGGCCGCCGAGCCCGGCACCGCGCGGATATGCCCGCTGAGGAAGAGCTCGGCAGGAAGCCCGGTGTAGTCCGGGTAGGTGATCTTCACCTCGATGCCGGCAACCTGCGGCCGGTCGGTGACGCGGATGGCGCCCCGGGCGCTCTCGGTGGGCGCGTCGCCCAGCTCGATGTAGAACTCCAGCGGCTCGACGACCTCCTCCACCCGGGCCAGGTACTCGCCGCGCCGGCCCTCGACGGGCTCCAGGTCGCGGGGCACCCAGCCGGAGTTCTCGCTCTTGACGTAGAGCCGCCCGCCCCCGGGCAGGAGCCCCCCGGCCTTGACCTTCACCTCCGCCGCCTCCCCGCGGGCCACCAGCACGTCCCTGTCGTAGCTTTCGATGCGCGTCTTGTGGGGGTAGTTCACCGTCCAGAAGCAGCGCAGCGCCCAGATGCCGACTATTCTGGGAAAGGTCGCGGTTCCCCTCGCGGCGGCCACGAGGACGGCCAGGCCCAGGAGCATCGGCCCGGCGTAGCGGGTCAGCGGCTCGGCCTCGGCGAAGCTCACCCGCGCGGCGTGCTCGGCGGCCTGGGCCTGGGCCGCGGCCTTGAGCTCCTCCGAGCCGTAGCCGAACTGGCCGCGGCGGCGGTCGAGCTGCACCGCGGTGATCACCCGGTCGGCCATCTGCGGGAAGCGCCGCTCCACCGCCAGCGCCGAGCCGTCCAGGCCCCGCCCGGAGCGCAGCGCGGGCAGGACCAGCTTGCGCAGCGCGAACCAGGCCAGGGCCAGCAGCGCGACCAGCGCGGCCCAGCGGGCGGCCAGGGGCATGTGCTGCAGCCAGTCCACAAAGCAGAAGAGCGCCGCGGCGGGCAGCACCACCGAGACCCAGGCGCCCAGCGCGCGCAGCAGAGCGAGCGTCCGCCGGCGGCGCTCCAGCGCGCCCAGCCGCCGCTCTATCCCGGCCGCCCCGCGTTCGCCGTTCAAGCCCGCCTCTCTCTGTGCCCTCAGGCCAGGTCCGAGCGCTTGCGGATCAGCCACTCGGCGCCCAGCACCAGGGTCAGCACTATCAGCATCCACCAGTGGTCCCAGATGGGCTTCTCGTCCTCCTCGGTGACCAGCGGCCGGCTCCTGCTGATGGCCCCGGCCAGCTCGCCGAGCTCGGCCAGGCGGAAGAACCGGCCGCCGGTGCGCCGGGCCACCGCCCGGAGCGTTTCCTCCTGCATGGCCGGGTGGTCGAACTCCAGCCGGGGCTGGCGCACCGCGAAGTCGGCCCGGCCCTCGGCCTCCTCGCCCTTGACGGTGATGCGGTAGTCGCCGACCGCCGGGGCCAGCCACTCGCCGCTGAACATGCCCTCCTGGGAGGGCACCTTGCGGAGCTCGGCCTCGACGGGCTCGGCCTCGGCGGCGGCTATGCGCGCCAGGACCCGCTCGGCCTCCACCGGCCGGAAGCTCTTGTCCAGCACCCGCGCGCTGATCCCGACCTCGTCGCCCACCGCGTAGAGCTTGCGGTCGGTGGTGATCTGCACGCGCTTGCTCTCGCCCAGCAGGTGCGCCAGGCTCAGGAAGTTGATGGTCTGGCCCCAGAAGCGCGCGAAGTAGCGGGAGCCCACCCGGTTGCGCCAGCGCCAGGTGCTGTCGAAGCCCACGTAGAAGGTCTTGCCCCGGCCGTAGTACTGGTAGGCGATCAGCGGTATCTTGCCGTAGGCGTTCTTGGCCTCGCCGTGGACGGCCAGGGCCACCGCCGCCGGCTTGAGGCGCGTGGCCGGGAAGTGCCAGTAGTGCGAGGGCAGCTTGCGCCACAGCGCGGCGTTGGCGGCGCTGGCCTCCTCCAGCCGGCAGACCGGATGGGCCAGCCCCTCGCGGGTGACCTCCAGGCGGTAGGGCTGCACCAGCGGGGCGAAGAGCTCCGCCTCGGGGGGCGCCTGGGGCTGCGCGGGGAAGACCACCGG
Source organism: uncultured Planctomycetia bacterium (assembly GCA_964581145.1). Classification (GTDB taxonomy): domain Bacteria; phylum Planctomycetota; class SZUA-567; order JAKLDR01; family JAKLDR01; genus CAZONU01. Next base: position 2,134 of record CAZONU010000078.1, on the reverse strand, counting down.
GACCAGCGGCTCCAGGACGGTCTCCTTGTAGGTGGCCGGGTTGTAGCGGATGCCCGCGGCGAAGCACAGCCCGCCGCCGCCGGTCTTCACGAACTCCTCGATGAGCTTGAGCTGCTCCCTGCTGAAGGACTTGGCGGGCACGTCGCCGAGGATGATCATGTCGTACTTGAAGAGGTCCTCGCGCTTCTCGGGGAACTCCGCCAGGTAGTGGGGCATGCCCGCGGCGGCCAGCTGGCGGCCGTCGGCCTCGCGCACGTAGCACCTGAAGTCCACGCGCTTGTCGCGCAGGAGCGTGCCCTTGAGGAAGCGGAAGTCCCAGCGGGGGGCCTGCTCGACGGCCAGCACCTTGATGGCCTCGTCGATGACCTTGATGCGCTTCTCCTTGCAGTTGTTCTCGAGGATCAGCTCGTCGGGGCGCTGCTCGACCTGCAGGCGGTAGACGGCCTCGCCCTTGACCTTGGGAGTGAAGCGCAGCGGGACGGTGACCTCCTCGTCGGCGGTGAGGGCCACGCTCTTGCGGGCCAGGACCTTCTCGCCCCGCTTGAGCTCCACGGTGACCCGCTCGCCCTCGTAGCCCCGCTGGCGGACCCGCGCGTAGACCGGCACGCTGTCGTTGAGGAAGACCACGTCCTCGCAGAGGAAGGCGGCCATCTGCAAGTCCTTGGCCTGGGGCAGGCCGATGCCCACGGTGAAGACCGGCAGGTTCTCGGCCTTCAGCGCCGCGGCGGCGTCGGGCACCGGCTCGCCGCGGTTGGAGCCCCCGTCGGTGAGGATTATCACCCCGGCGGCCGGCTGGCCGCGCAGGTCGGCCAGCGCGGCGCGCAGGGCCCGGCCCATGTCGGTCACCGAGTCCTTGAAGGCCAGGCGCGCGGCGGCCGCGGAGGCGCTCCGGGCGCCGGCCGGCCGGGCCTTCTGCCCGAAGGTGTAATAGCGCAGGTCGTAGTGCTTGCCGAGCGCCGCCTCGAGGTCCAGCTGCCGGTTCTGCAGCACCGCGGCCAGGAGCCTCCCGCGGCTGACCTCCGCGGCGCGCTCGGCGGCCGAGGCGGAGAGCCCCTCCCCGCCGCCGTACTCCGCCAGCCCCAGGGCCCGGGCGGCGCCCAGCCGCTCCCCCGGCCGGGTGCGCCGGTCGGTGATGGTCATCGACTGGCTGTCGTCCAGCAGCACGGCCAGCCGGGGCTTGACCCCCAGCGTGCGCCGGAAGCGGGCCACCGGCTGGAGGAGCACCAGGAGCAGGAGCACGAAGGCCAGCGCGCGCAGGACGCCCATCGCCCAGCGCCGGCGGGAGGGCAGCCCCCGCCCCGCGGGCGCCCCGGGCCGCGGCGGCTCCAGCGGCCCCCCGTCGGTCGGACGGTAGCACAGGTAGGCGGCCAGGACGATTACCGCCAGGACGGCCAGCAGCGCCCACAGCGGCCAGAGGCCGGCCAGGCGGAACCAGAGCTCGACCACCTCGCCGCGGTCGGAGAGGTCCAGCAGCCGGGCCAGCAGCTCGGTCACCGGCCACCCCCGCTGAAGCGCCGGGACAGGAAGCTCTCCAGCCCCAGCAGGGCCAGGGCGGCCAGGAGCACCGCCGGCCAGAGCTCGCGGCCGCCGCGCTGGGCCTGCTCGGCGGCCGGAGCGGCGACGTCGACCCACAGGGCGTCGCTGCCCCCGGCCAGCTGGCGGAAGGCGTCGGCCTCCACGGAGACCAGGTCGCTCTCGGCGGGGTCGACGTTCACGGAGAAGAGCCGCCGCTCCTTCTCCTCGCCCTCGGCGCCCCAGGTCACCTCGTAGAAGCCGGCCTGCTCGGTGTCGGTGAACTCCACCACCGCCCGGCCCTCGGCGGCCAGCGGCTGGCGCGCGGCGGTGCGCCCGTCGGGGCGCTTGAAGGTCACCGTGCGGTTGACGGCCGAGAGCGGCAGCACCAGGCGGTACTTCCGGCCGGGCAGCAGATTCTGGCAGCGCGAGCCCGGCTCCAGCAGCCAGACCACCATGCGCTGCACCAGGGCGGTGAAGGCCGGCTTGAGCGGCAGGTTGCTCCAGCCCACGTCCGCCGAGGTGTTGACCACCGCGACGCGGCCCTCGCCGACGTCGGCGGCGACCAGCAGGGGGCGGTCCCCGGGCGCCAGGCGCGCGTGCACGGTCGCCTCCGGGGCGG
>CAZONU010000077.1:0-15405 GCA_964581145.1 uncultured Planctomycetia bacterium | reverse complement strand
GCCTTGCGCGCTTTGGGCCCCATCTCGCCGAGATGCATTGCGGCAACGTAGCTGTCACCAGACTTGTCGAGTTTCAAAGCCGCTATCAACGTTGGCAAAGCTGTGCCCTCGTCTCCCGTTATTCGCCACAAGGCCGATGCTGCACATACACGGACCACCTTATCCGAACTGCGAAGCAGCCTCTTCAAGACGGGCAGTGCGTCTCTTGCTCCCGGACCTACCTTGCCCAATGCCCACGCGGCTGCAGATCTCAAGTGGACGTCTTCGTCCTCAAGTGTTTCCTTCAGCAAGGGCACCGCCTCCTCGGCGTTACTGCCAATTGTCCCCAGCACCAAGAGCGCATCGTAGCGCGCGCCGCGTTTCGACCGCAGCGTCTCAACCAGGACGGGCACGGCAACCCTCGCGGCTTTCACCAATGCCCCGCGAACCCTCCACTGGTTGATTTTGGAACTCTCCAGTGCGATGCACAGGACCCGGCACGCTTGGCGGTCGGCCAAGCCCATCTCAATCAAAGCGAACGCAGCTTCGGCGCGAATTCTTTCCTCTCGCGCACTGAGCAACTTCACCAAGTTGCCCGCATAACGTTTGCCGCTGGAGCCTGAAGCACCCAGGGTCTTGATGGCCTCCGAGCGGACGCGGACCTCCGGATCGTCGAGCAACCCCGCCATGGCTCCGGCCACATCTGCTGAACGAGGGCTGATTACGCGCAGTGCGCAGACGGCGCTGGCCCTGACAGTGGTGTCCCGGTCTTCGAGCAGCGCGATGAGTTCGGGCACAGCAGTGGCAGCGCTTTCCGGTGCTTTGCTGAGAGCATCCGCCGCATTGTAGCGCACTCCCGCGACTTCATCTTTCAGGGCCTTCCTGAGCTGAGGAATAGCGGCGCTGATCGATGGCCCCAGTTGGTTCAGTGATCTGGCGGAACTGAGGCGCACGTCGGCACTGACGTCTGACAGCGCGTTGCCAAGTGCTCTGGCTACCTCGTCAGACTCAAAGCGGAGACGCCCCGGCACCTGAGCTGCTCTCTTCCTCACGTCTGGGTTGGGGTGCTGGAGAGCTTCCACAATTGCGGGCAGGGCACCTCGCGCATCTTCACCCATGCCGACCAGTGACGTCTGGGCGCTCCAGCGCACGTCCTCGCTGTCGTGGCTGATGGCCTTCGCTACTATTGGCGCGACCGACGGCCCGCAGCGGCTGAGCAACCAGATTGCCGTTGGCTTGTGCGGCGCCATCCTGTCAGGGAGGGCGAAATACAGCCTCAGCGTGCCCGCAGCACCTGCATCACCGCCGAGACGGTCGAACCTCTTCGAAACAAATTGAGAGTCGAGCTCTTCTCTCATCCCACTCTCGCCATACTTGTCATGGACCTCTTGGACAACCTGTTTCGCCTCACACACCGGCACCACCACCAGCCAGCAGAACAGTCCGGCAGCCAGTAGAAGAGTGAGCGCCACTCCCCAGTACACGTACAGGCGCTTGGAGCGCTTAACAGGTTCCGGGGAAGGGGCGGGGGTGGTCATTGGGGCCTCAGTCAGCCTTCGCTTCTTCCTGTTTCTTGATGCCTTGCTGAGCCGCACGGCGGACTCTCGCCGAGCTATCCCGTAACATGCTCTTTAGCGCCTCTTGAGATTCCCTGAGTGAGTAGGTCGACAAGTAAGAGACGCAGGAGAGTCTTACCGCCTCGTCGGTATCAGAAAGGCCCTGCAGCCAGATCACCCGCGCTACCTTGAGCACGTCGGGGTCCCCTACAAGCCTGGCCGGACCGGAAACGACGTTCAGACGCACCGAGGGTGAACTGGCGGAGAGTGCAAACGTTTCCATGTGCCTTACAGCGGAAGGCGATCCAATCCTAACAAGCGCGTCAATAATCTGACGCCTTTCATGCTCTTTCCGGTAGACGTCCCAGGCCTTGCAGAGCGCCGGTATTGCCTCTGGTGACAGGATTGGAAGCAACTCCTTCAAGGTTTCCGGGGGGTGCTTCTTCTTCTCAAGCGCCAGCGATATGCCCGAGGTCAATTGTCTGATCTGCTCCGCAGACCGTCCTTTGACAATCAGTCGCAGAGTGCCGACACAGCCTACTTTGGATCTCGCGCCCTCCGCCCCTTCCTGATCCAGGACCTCCAACACCACGTGATAACCGAACTCATAAGTGCCGGCCTTCTTAATCAGGACGAGATTATAGAGTGCGAATCGCTGCTGCTTCTTCGCGCGGGCTGCTAGCTTGACGCCCCCGAACAGGCCTGTGCAGTGCCCCGGGACCATGACGACACCTCCTGAGGCGTCGCCCTTTGGTCGCAGGCTGATGCTACTGCGACTGATGGGACGTAACGTCTGCGCGGTTCGGCCGGTGTTGCTGACCTCTACGATCACATCGATGGGATCATGAAGGGTGAATGATGTCGATGTGACCGAGAGCTTCACCTCAACGGGAATTGGTGCCTTCTTGAGCTGGTCTCTTTCGCCAGCTGTCAGTGCGACAGTAAAGAACAGCTGCCCGACCAGGACGTAAGGCGCAAGCTTCAGAGCGGGTCTCAAAGGCAGGACCTCCTACTTGTGCTTCCTCAGGGCCCAGTGTTCCTATCTCTGCTGAACGGTGGCGACGTTGTCCCTGAACATGTCCCGGACCAGAACCTTCCTGCCGCGGCCGTCTGCGTCCATGACGCACACGTCCTTCCGGGTATACTTGCGGCAGGTCTCGAAGAATATCACCGTCCCGTCGGGGGAGAATCGCGGACTGACGCATTGGAGCTCGCCGTCCGTCAATTGGGTGAGGCCTTTGCCGTCAAAGCCCACCGTGTAGATATGCCTCTTGCCGTTCCGGTCGGACTCGAAGGCGACCCTGGTCCCGTCCGGCGATATCGCGGGACTGCTGTCGCTGGCCTTGTGGCGGCTCACGTTGCGCTTGCCGGTCCCGTCGCTGCGCGCGACCCAGATCTCCCAGTCGGGGTTATTGCCGGACATGTAGGCAAGGCGCATCCCGTCGCGCGACAGGCTCGGGGAGATGTCCAGAATACGGGGGCCGTTGGCGGTCAGGCGCTTCAGGTTCGAGCCGTCGGCGTCCATGAGATAGAGTTCGCCCACCGGCCGGGACGGCTTGGCGTCTCCCTGCACATGAGCCGTACCGAACGCGATCCTGCGCCCGTCGCCCGAGATGGCCACGCCGTGATAACCCGCTCTGGGGAACATCTCGCTCACGAACCTGGGGGTCGAGCCGTCGGTGCGCGTGACGAAAACCTTGGTGTGATCGCGGAGGTAGACTATGACCTTCCCGTCGTCGGAAATCCGCGGGCCGCTGAGGCTGCCGCCTTCCTTGACTTCTGCGAGGAGACGGGTCTCGCCGGACGCAATGTCCCGGACATGAAGGCTGCCGAGACTCGACCCGTAGTAGGCCAGCGTGCGCCCATCGGCTGACAGCGCCGGCTCATAGTCCGCCGGGCCCGCCGAGAGCCTGCGCAGTCCCGTGCCGTCGCTGAGAATCGCGTGAACGCAGGCTTTCCCCTCGCGGCGCAGGGGGAAGGCGACTGGATGTCTCCTGGGCTTGCTTGCCGTCTGCGCACTGACGCGGCGGGGTTCGGGCGCAGGGCGAGGGGAACACGAACCGAGCAGCCCGGATGCGATCAGCACAATCGCTATGCGACGAGCCGGCATTCCGCGAACTCCTCCAAGCGTTTCGTCTCCCGACCCTCCCCAGACATGCTCAACGCAGGCCGGGCCGCGGAGTTCAGTGCAAACGGGTTTCCCGGGCCTCTCCAGGCGACTGCGGGGCAGGGGCGGGGGCGGTCATGCCTACTTGCGTCCTTTCAGATACCCCCATATCGGCAATTCTTCGGGAGTCCTCTTCTTCTGCCCCTCCCAGTTCACGAAGCCCCGGTCCTTTTCGCCGACGATCAGCTTGCTTACCGACGGAACCAAGGGCTTTGACCCCGGCTTGGTGAGGTCGACGCACTCCAGCAGGAGCCCCGTGCCATCGGGAAGAACGAAACGGTGAGACCGGGGAAACAAACTCCCTGACTTGCCGACGCACCTGGCACCGATCATTCCCAGCGCGGCCAGGGCCCGGGTCTCGGTCATCCTGCAATACAGCTTCTTGGGGCGCGCCCACTCCAGGAGCACATGAACGAATACCTTTCCCGTATCGGTCTTGTCTGACACCCTTATCTGCCCGTCAGCAGTCAATCTCAAAGAGCTCGCCGCACTGACAACTGCGTGATTCCCGTCGATGCTGGTCCACCACTTGTTCTCCCCCGGGGCCAAACACGGAATCGGACGGAGCCCGGCGCGCGGGAACCACTTCTTGAACGTCTTCATGTCAGTCTCAATAAAGTAGCTCCACTTCGCGCCCTCCTTGAAGCCGATGGCCAGCAGCTTCCTGGCCAACGTCCTCCCGGCCGCATCGGGTGGCAGCCTGTTCTTCCCGAACTCCGGCCCGGTCTCGTCGACCTGCGTGTCTTTCACAACGGCATCCGGGAACAGGTAGGTACGCCCGACCTTCAGGTTCCTGCCGGTCCATTGCCAATTGGCGTCGGTGTATTCCTGAACGACTTCGTACTTCTCTCCGGAGTCCGAAACGACCTCCAGGCGATACCCGGGCATGGCCGCGCTGTGGTAACGCTTCTTTCCGCGCCTGAGCGGCAGCGTCTCCAGGGCGGTTACCTTGCCGACAAACAACGGGCTCTTGAGGAACTCGCGGAAGTCCGTAAAGCGTATTGCTTCTCCGCCCTTTGCTCTTTCCGCATCGAGGACAATCGGGATCGAGGGGGTTATCGACTCCTGGGTCTGAGCGACAGTTCTTGAGAGCGCGGCCATGTACCCCGCTGTGAAGGAGATGAAAATGAGCACTCCGAGGGTGCAATACCACAGCACGCGGCGGACCCTGGGGTTCTGTTCAGAGGGATGGGAGCTAGGCACGGACTCATCAGTCATCGCGGCCCTCCTGACCCGTCCCAAACCCGGATGCCCAGGCCCGGGTTCCAGCCCATAACGCTAACAGGTACAATAGGTTAAAGGTCACGGTGCCGTGCGCGACAAGTCCCGAAATTACCTGCCCGCCTCCGCGGCCCGGTCGGGCACGTCCTTGAGCTCCACCTTCTCGGTGGCGTGATAGCCCAGCTTCACGCTCAGAATCCGGGCGTTGCCGGCGTCGGCGATGAACAGCCGCCGGTCGGTGTGGGTCGCGAGATAACAGGCGTGAAAGAGCCCCACCTCGTCCCCGCCCAGCGCGCGCGGCCGGGCCGGGCCGCCCTTGGCCACCAGGGGCACGCCGTCGTCCACGTTCCCGTACCGGCCGATGCGCAATATCAGGTTGCCGCCCGAGTCCAGCACCGCCACGCTGAAGTGGTCGACCTCCGGCGCGAAGGAGCGCGCGAAGTAGTCGAAGCCCATGCGCGCGTTCCAGCAGCAGCACCCGAAGCCGATGGTGGTCATGATCATGCCCGCGTAGCCGGACCCGCCGTAGAACCACTCCGCGCCCCGGGCCCAGCCGTTGCCCGGCGGGAAGCCGACGATGTCCGGCGGGCGCTTGGGGCGGTCCTCCGCGGGCAGGGGCACCGTGGCCCGGCCGGTGCCCAGCACCCGGCCCCTGCCCGGCGGGAACTTCATCACCGTGCCGGTCATGATGTTGGGATAGCGCTTCCCGTCCAGGACCCGGACCTGCGCGGCCATCAGGTAGACGTTGTCGTCCTTGTCGAGGCCCAGCCCGTCGTTGATGCCGATGCCGGGGACGACGTCCTCGTGGACCATCTTGCCGTGCTTGTCCCAGACGTGGATCTCCTGCCAGCGCACCCGCCCGGGATAGACCCGCGGGGTGTAGAGCTTGACGGTCTCGACCGCGGCCCGGAAGCGCACTCCGGGGTTGCGCTTGGCCGCCCGCGCCCGGCTGCAGCAGGTGACCGCCAGGTGGCCCCGGGCGTTGACCCACATGCCCCCCTGGTGCCAGAAGACCGGGCGCTGCCCCGGGGTGCGCAGCGCGGAGATCAGGTCGGCGCCCCGGCCGCCGCCCAGGCTGGAGAAGGCCACCTTGCGATGGCCCTCGCCGTAGTCCCAGGGCACCTCCCGCCAGGTCCGGGAGTCGTAGCGCGCGACCAGCGTGTCGGTGCGCAGGTAGGCCAGGCCGTTCATGTCGAAGGCCAGGTCCTCGGCGTCGAAGGGCACCGCCACCACCTGCATCTTCCCGGTGCGGGGGTCGATCTCCAGCAGCGAGGTGAAGGACTTGCCGAAGCCGCGCTCGTCGGCGACGTAGAGCTTGCCGTCGGTGGGCCTGACGTAGAGCCGCTGGCGCGAGAAGGCCGCGGGCTTGACCCGGACCACCGCCTTCCTGGCGTCCCCCGCGAAGCTGCCGGCCACCTCCCACTTGCTCTTCTTCTCGGCGATGATCATGACCCCGGAGTCCAGCCACTGGTCCCGGGCCGCGCCGCCGAGCACGCCCATGCCCCAGTCGGAGACCAGCTTGCGGGTGACCATCCCCTTGGGGCCCACCAGCCAGAGGCGGGGCGCGGCGCCGTAGCCGACCAGCTCCGCCGAGTAGCGCAGGCCCCAGTGGCGGTAGTAGCCGCTGAGCTTCTCCGGCTTCATGGGCAGCGGCGCGGAGGAGAGCCGCTTGGGATCCTCGAAGGGGCCGAAGCGAGTCACCGTCGGCTGGACCGGGACGGCGACCACCAGGTCGGTGGGCACCATCCAGGAGAAGACGTAAATCTCGCGGGTGCGCGGGTGGATGCGGACCAGCGCGGGCTTGGGCGTCCTGATGCTCTTGAGATGCCTGCCGCCGGGAGAGAAGACCTGCACGCGGTCGTTGGGATAGTCGGTGACGTAAACGCGGCCCTTCCCGTCCACCGCCACCGAGGAGGGCGCCTTGAATTGCAGCTTCCCGGTGCCGGCCCCGCTGAGCTTGGCGCTGCCCAGGAATATCTTCGCGTCCCCGTCGCCCGCGTAGGCCATCTTCATGACGGCCGGCAGGCAGTAGTGGGTGTACATGTAGCTGCGCGGCTCCTTCCAGAGGTAGCCGGCGAGGTAGAGGGTCTTGCCGTCGGGGCTGAGCGCCGCGCTGGAGGGGATGATCTCGCGCTTCTTGCGGCCCCGCTCGATGCTGATCGAAGTCTTGCCGCCCTCCAGCTTGAGCCCCCCGGTGGTGCCGTCGGTGGCCAGGCGGTTGAGCTTGAGGTGCGCCAGGGCGATGCGCCCCTTGCGCACCGCCATGGCCGAGGCCGCGAAGCCGTCGCCGAACTTGTGGGCCAGGGCCACCACCGAGCTGGTGCCGGAGGTCAGGAGCGTGGCCTGCACGAAGCCCAGCTTGACCGGCAGCCTCTTCCCGTCCTGGGGAAAGGCGCGCATCTTGAGGCCGCGGGCCTTGGCCAGCTTGTCGGCCGGGAAGGGGTATATCGTGCGCAGGTACTTGCCGCTGTGGTCGAAGAGCCGCAGGTGATCGACCCCGCGGCCCTCGCAGACGAAGACCCCCTCCTCCGTCGCCCGGATGAGCGGGGGATAGGCGGAGATGCGCTTCTTGGGCGACCAGTAGAAGGTCCGCTCGAAGCGCGGCCGGAGCCCCAGCGAGACGCGCACGGTGAGGCTCTCCTTGTCGTCGACGTAGCGGCCCTGGTCGTCCTTGCCGTCCCATATGACGGTCTGCCGCTTGGAGTTCTTTTTGAAGGGCGGCGGCGCGTTTTTGCCCAGCACCCCGCTGGCCAGGTGGCGGATGATCCGGCCGCGGGCGTCCTCTATCGCCACGGTGGCGTCGCAGCAGGCCTTGGACGTGAAGGCGATGGTCACCCGGTCGCCGCTGCGCACCACCCGGGGCCTGGCGGTGAACTCGAAGACCGCCTGGCGCTTGACCTTGAACTCGTCGACGTCGGCGGCCCGGGCGGGGATAGCCAGAACGACCGGACCCAGCGCGGCGAGCAGCAGGCAAACCCATCGAAAGCCATGCGTCATCTGAGATGTCCCTCCCCGAGGCGGAAGCACGTATAAGAATATACCCCCTGCAGCAGCCCGTGATTGGGCAAAAGCGGGGGGAGGGGGCCGGGGGCCGCGCGGCAGGTCTAACGCCCTGTGGGCCAGGGCGTTGCGGTCATCGCCCCGCCCCTCCGCTCTTGCGCACCACGGTGCGGACCGCCTGGCTCGCTCCCGGTTCCCTGTGGGCGTTGATCTCGACCTGTTTCGTGCGCATCCATCCCTGCTTCCGGCGAACGATGGCCTCAATATCGGCGCGCGACAACGCTTCGGGGACCGTGCGGACACCCGAGGACAGTCCGCTCCGGAGAAGTGGCGACGAAGACAAGCTCTTGAACCCCACCGCCCATCCGGATATGCTGGGAAGCTGCCGCCACCGGCTGCGCCCGCAGGTCAGTGGATAGAGCGACGGTTTCCTAAACCGTAGGCCGCAGGTTCGAGTCCTGCCGGGCGTACCAGTTTCTCCGGTGCTACCCAGCCCGCAGGCCCGGTCCCTTCTTGCCCCCTTATCCGATCAGCTCGACGCCGTCGGGAACCGCGACCTCGCAGCGGCCGCCCCGGCAGGTGACCACCACCGCGCCGCGCGGCGTCGGGAAGGTGGAAGTGTAGTCGAACGGGGCAGGGTGAGGCAAAACCCTCACGCGGGAGCAGCCCGGCTCAAGGATCTCCACGCCGGCCAGGTCCCGGATCAGAAACTCGGCGGGGCAGGCCGACCAGGCGTGCGAGAGGGTGCGCATGAAGCCCTTGAACTCGCCCGAGCGCCAGCTGCCGTTGATGTACCACTCTTCGTAGGTGGAGGTCGCCCCGCGCTCGAGCATGCGCCCGCCCCAACGCCTGCGAATGAGCTCCAGGGCTAGGTCCAGCCGCCCCAACCGCCGGAGCGCACCGAGGACCACGACCATAAAGAAGGGCTGCGCCTCGGTGCAGGGAATCGAGCATTCCTCGAAGAGCGCGCGGACGATCTCCCCCGCGGCAGCCTCGTCCACCAGCCCCCAGAGAATCGCGGCGGCGTTGGCGTGTTCGCTGGTCTTCTCGGAGAACTCGCCGTCAATGCGCGCATCGGCCAGGCAGCCGCGCGCCGGATCGAAGAAGCGCTCCCGGAAGTTCCCGCGCATCCGAGCCGCGGCGCCCGCCGCGCGGCGCCGGGTGTGCTCGTCGCCCTTCAGGCCGGCCATTTTCTCGAGGGCGTCCAGTGCGCCGCAGAGGATGGCGTTGAGCGCGGCGCACTCCCCGCGGCGGTCGACGTCCGCCCAGTCAATGAACACCCAGTAAGGCATGTCCTCGACCAGGCCTCGCTCGTTGACGTGCTCCAGGTGAGCATCGAGGATTCCCACCGCGGCCGGGTAGAGGGCGTGAATCCAGCGCTCCTCGCCGGTGTAGAGGTAGTGATTCCACAGGCCCATCACCCACCACAGCGAGTAGTCGGGGATGGCCCCCTGCCATCGGTGGTTGACCACGTTGCTCACGTTGGAGAGCAGTCCGGTCACGTGGCGGTTGGCGGCCGCCTGCCTGAGGAATTTCCCGGGAAGCGCGGTGTCCCCGAAGCAGGCGTAGATGCCGCCGAGCGTAGAGGCAAGCCTTGGCATGGACAAGATCATTCGGGACCGCCTGATAGTCAATTGGGAGAATAACACCGATGTGCAGAACCAGATGCGTACGGCCATAGAAGACTTCCTGTTCGAGCTCAAGGACAAGCACCAGCTCGACCTATCATTCGACGACATCGACTTGATAATGGAACAGTGCCTAGATGTTGCGAAGGTCAGGTATCAGTCATCGTGAGTTCCGCCGGCATCACCAGGCACACCTTGCGATTCGGTGGGGACGATATCGCTATTGCTCTGCGCTTCGCTCCTCGCAAAGACATCCGAATCACGGTTCACCCTGACCTCAGGGTTGTGGCCGTCGCACCTGCCGACCGCACGCTTGAGCAGGTCCTCCGGCGCCTCACCCGCCGCGCAAGCTGGATCGTGCGGCAACGTGACCACTTCAGACGTTTCCACCCTCTGCCTCCAAAGCGCCAGTACTTGAGTGGGGAGACACACCTTTACCTTGGCAGACAGTACAGACTGAAAGTCAGTCGATCCGCGGAAGAATCAGTGAAGCTCATCGGGAGATTCTTCCATATCCGCGTCCGCAATCGATCTGCCAAGAAACGAGTCCGTCAACTTCTGGACGCGTGGTACAGATCACACGCCGAAGACGCGTTCGCCCGGCACATGCTTTGCTGCTACGAGGTTGCCAGGAAATTCGGCATATCGTACCCGCAGTTCAAACTCCGCAGTATGAAGAAGCGATGGGCGAGCTGCACTAAGCGGAAAATGATCCTGGTCAACCCTGAACTCGTCAAGGCCCCAATCCACTGCATCCAGTACGTGCTCATGCATGAGCTGTGCCACCTGAAGGAGCCACACCACGGGCCGCGGTTCTACAGGTTGTTATCAAGATGCCTCCCGGACTGGGAATCTCGCAAGGCGCGGCTCGAGTTGGTGTTCCTAGCCTAGTCCCTTGAACCCCACCACCCTTCCGGATATGCTTAGGGGTTGCGGTAACCGGGTGCGCCCGTAGCTCAGCGGATAGAGCGACGGTTTCCTAAACCGTAGGCCGCAGGTTCGAGTCCTGCCGGGCGTACCACTCTTAGAAGCATCCACGAGTCAGGCCGTCAGTCCACCATATGCGGAGAGTCTCATGGACAGAGTCCACTTCTGGCAGAACTTTGACCTGGGAACAGAGCTGCAGGCCTCGGGGGCGTTCATCTACAACGGCCTAAGGTGCCTGCACGATATGAGGACGCTGCACTTCGAAGAGGAGATATTCGAGGTACTGTACAATCTGTCGGTCGGGATTGAGAGACTTCTGAAGGTTGCCGTTGTCCTGGTGGAGCACGACGGCTCAGTGGACCAGGAACAGTTTGAGAAGGGGCTGATCACGCACAATCACCTCGACTTGTTGGCCAGGATCAAGCGAAAACACCCTATGAAGCTGGGAACTCAACACAACGAGTTCCTTCAGATGCTAGGCACCTTCTACAAGACATACAGGTACGACCGCTATAGCCTTCATACGGTGGCCGCGCAATCCAAAGAGAAGGTTGCGTTACTGGGGTACCTGGAGAAACACCTGAAGGTTGACCTGAGTGAGGACGAGTTCACGACTGTGAAGAACGAAGCCAGGATCCGCCGCTTCATTGGCAGGCTGGTTGGGAAGATATCTGAGCAACTGTACGACGTGATCTGCACTGCGGCTTCAGCGAAGAACCTTTATACATATGAGATCAGGTACAACTCCAAAGCAGGGAAGGTATTTCTGAGCAAGGAATACACCTTCGAGAACGAGGACATCTTCTGGAAGGAAGTTGTTATCTATCTCGTCAACAACAGCGAAGACACCGGAGTTCTGGGCTTCATTCGAGAGCTTGACCCGCTCGAACTTGATCCAGCGCTCGTTCCGGAGTATCTGCAATGCCTCGCTTCTGACACCAAGAAGCTGGAACACATGGAAGAAGTTGCTGAACACCACCTGAATCTACCCGATAGGAAGGAGCGATTGGAGGCCCTCAAGCTTCTCGGCGAAGCGTCAACGCACATAGACTGGGATGGAGAGATGTGTCCCGAAGATGACAAGGAATGAGTAACGCGATGGACAGAATGAGTTCCATGCTGATTTGGCAGACGGCCCGACGGTTCTTGGAGGGTGCACTCATTCTGCGTAGAGAGAAGGAGGATATCTTCAGCCCCACATACTTCCTGGTTGGCCAAGCCATAGAGCTAGCCTTGAAGGCCTTTCTGCGCGGAGATGGCGCTGCGGAAGACTTCTTGAAAGGCAAGTTGGGACATAACCTCAGCAAAGCGCTCTCCACGGCAGAAGACAAAGGGCTGACTGGTCTCGTCCCCATCTCCGAGCAGGACCGAGCATGCATCGCAGCCCTTAACGCGCCCTACCAATCCAAGGACCTCCAGTATGCGAAGCAAGGCTTCAAGTCGTGGCCTGCTATTGACGACCTGCTGGCCATCGCGGACAGACTCGTCAAGGGCCTCCGTGCCTACTGTGAAGCCAGCAGAGAGAAGCACTGGGGGAAGCCAACCGCTATCGAGTGAGATACTCCGCCAGTGACTAGGGAGAGCTCAGGAAGGTGCTGGAAGGTGCCCCTGAAACGCCCCGGGGGACGCCCCCGATTTTGGGGCGCGGTCGTAAGAAGCGGTGCCAGCGCGGGTTGGAGCGGTAGGGCGGCGGGTTAGGAAACCGTCGCTCTATCCGCTGAGCTACGGGCGCACTCGGTTACAGCAGCCTTAAGGATATCCGAAAAGGTGGCGGGGTTCAAGGGGTCTCCGTAAAGGCGTTCACGGTCGCCCACGGGCCGGCCTCGAGGCGGGCGAGCTGAACCGGCTTGGCCTGGAAGTCCCGCCGGTCCGATGGTGAAGACGGACACGAGAAGACCTCGGCCGGGAAGGCTCTGCACTTGCCATCGGCGGCCCCGGAGGTTATAATCACGCGCGAAAGATGCGGAGTTTATGGCGAGACGGTCTTGCTGGGCCCCGCAGCAGTGAGTTTGGAGGAAGAGCTTTGGCAACCGGAACAGTCAAGTGGTTCAGTGATCAGAAGGGCTACGGGTTCATCGTTCCCGACGACGGCAGCAAGGATCTGTTCGTCCACCACTCCAACATCGTTGGAGAGGGCTTCAAGACGCTCCAGGAGGAGCAGAAGGTCGAGTTCGAGCCGGCCGAAGGCAAGAAGGGGCCGGAGGCCACCAACGTGCGGCCCGTAAGCTAGGAGCAGCTGCCTTCGCATCAGCGCAATAAAGCAGCGGACACCCGGGGCGGCTTCCCGCAAGGGAACCGCCCCGGCCCTTTTGGGGGGACGCTCCCGCGCCGAGACAGCCCCTTGCACCCCCCTGGCGGTTGGGGATAATCCATTCCCGGGAGGCGCGGGGTGAACGAATTCGCGCCTTACGAATCTGAATCTCCGGAGGAGCATGTTAGGACCGTGCAGGAACTGACAGGAAAGGCGTTCTGATAACGGTCAAGGGATTCCCAGAGATTCCGGGGCCACAACGCCCAACTGCTCCGGCCCCTATGTCCAGCTGCCCTACGGCCTGGTGGTGGCCGTCATGTAGCCGTCGCACTCGGGGAGCCCCAGTATCCGCCTGGCGTTCTGCCAGCAGACCTTGTCGAGGACGTCTTGCGGCAGGCGCAGCGCGCGAACGTAGCGCAGGTGGCAGCGGAAGGCCTCGAAGCAGACCGGGTTGCAGTGGGCCACGCCCAGGCGGTTGTCGGTGGCGAAGAGCACCCGGTCCGGCCACTTGCAGAGGAAGGCGCGGGCCGCCTCCGCGTCGGCCTCCGCCATCCGGTCCCCGAACCGGAGAAAGTACCCGCAGCTGGAGTCCACCGTCAGGTTCGCGTGGGCCGCGAACAGCTCGTCGAGCTTGGCGTCGCCGACGTACAGCTGGTGCGCCCCGATGAAGCTGATGCCCGGGTAGCGGTCGACGATGCCCCGGAACTGCTCGAGCAGGTCGGCGTTGGTGAGCTTCAGGCCCTTCTCGCGCCCCAGCTTGAAGGAGCTGCCCTGGCCCTCGCCCATGTACGGCGCGGCGCTTTCCACCTGGGTGACGTGCCAGAGGACGGGCATCCCCAGCTCCTCGGCCGTGGAGAAGACCTCCCGCCACTCGGGGCTTTCCCAGACCTTCCAGTCGAACTCCCCGCGCATGATCCGGTAGTTGTGCAGCTTGACCCCCACCGCGCCGGCCTCGCGGGCGCGGCGCAGGAACTCGACATCCGGCCGGTCGGGCTTCATCCAGATCATGAACGAGAAGCGCCGGTCGGACCGGGCCACCTGGGAGTAGACCTCCAGCGACCCCGGCCCGCCGTCCATGACCACCGCCTGGTCCAGCCGGTAGGCGGCCAGGTTCTCGAAGAGCAGGTCCAGCGCCCGGCGCAGCGACCAGGGCTCCTTCTCCGACGTGTGCATGTGGCAGTCGATCACGTACTCCTCGGCGGGCAGGAAGTGCGCCCCCCAGCCGGCCGAGAAGCCCTCGTCGAGCGTCTCGCGCCCGGCGACGTCCGGCGCGTGCAGAGAGTCATCAGTCATCGGTCTCCACCTTTCCCCGTGCCGCCGCATCGGCGGATTTGACGCGCGCAAGTCCCGTTGCAGCCCCGCCCCAACAGGGTATGCAACAGGCGCTGCCCGCGCAAGCCCCCCTTGCAGCCCCAAGTCCCTTCCGGATAATAGTCCCGCCGCAGCGTCCACAAGGGGCTTCAACTGCGCCGGACAGCGCCACCCGCTTTTGAGACCATAGCGGCCGACAAACTGTTGTAAACCGGTGTAATCCAGTCGGAAGGCACACCTGAAGCACGGCCCGCCCCCATCCGGAAGGAGGCCCGCTCCATGACCAGGGCACTCAGACTCGTCGTCCTATCCGCCGCTCTCGCAATAGGATGCGCAGCCGGCGCGGGCGCGCTGGAGGTCAAGCTCACCGTCACCGACGACGCCAAAGCCGCCCGCAAGCCGGGAATCGTGACCAGCGGCATACCCTTCGCCAAGGGCGCGCTGAAAGACGTGAAAAGGCTGTCGGTCTCCATGGGCGGCAAGCAGCTCCCCGCGCAGTTCACCAGGCTCGCCCAGTGGAAGGACGGCTCGGTCCGGTGGGCGTTGATGGATACGCAAGTGAGCCTCCCCGCCGGCGGCAAGGCCGGGCTGGCCGTCCGCGACGACGGCCGCAACAAGGCCCCGGCCAAGCCGGTCAAGGTCACCGACTCCGCGGCGGCGGTCACCATCTCGACGGGGCCGCTGGTGGTGGTCATCGACAAGAAGAAGCCGGGCATCTTTAAATCAATCAAGGTCGACGGCAAGGAGCTGGTCACCGCCGCCGGCAAGGGCCTGGTGCTCTACGCGCCGGGGACGTCCAAGCAGGTCGAGAAGACCATCCGCCGCAGGAAGGTTACCGTCACCGAGTACGGCCCCCCCAAGCCCTTCGTCGCCGCCGCGCCGGGCGAGGTCAAGGTCGAGGGGGCCGGCCCCCTGCGCGCCGTGGTCCGCGCCCGCGGGAAGTTCCCCGGGGTGCACGGCGAGCGCCTGGCCTACACGGTGCGGGTCACCGCCTTCGCCGGGCAGAAGCACCTCAAGGTCCACGTCTGGCTGGAGAACGGCGGGGGCATGGGCTACTGGCGCAAGAGCAAGCGCAAGCCGACCAAGAGCAACATGGAGTGGCTGCTCTTCGACGGCATGGCCGTGGAGCTGGGCCTGGCCGGCTCGGCCAGCGCCAAGTGCGAGGGGGTCTCGGGGGCCGGCAAGTTCAAGGTGCTCCAGGTCTGCAAGATGAACAAGGACGGCCGCAAGCTCAAGTACAACGCCTACCGGGTCTACCAGCTCAAGGACTTCGAGTACACCGTCACCGGCGGGGGCAAGGAGCTCAAGAAGGGCCTGCGCACCGACGGGGTGGTGGAGCTCTCCGCCGGCGGCGGCAAGCTCACG
>CAZONU010000076.1:6324-15521 GCA_964581145.1 uncultured Planctomycetia bacterium | reverse complement strand
GGCCCCCGCGCCGACGAAGAGGACGGTTTTCTCGGGCTCGCAGTTGGCGGCGGCCACCTCGGCGGCGTGGCGAGCCAGCTCGGCCTCGCTGAGCGCCGGGGGCAGGTCCAGCTCCCCGGAGAGCCTGACCTCCTCGGGGAGGTGCGCGAAGAGCTCATCGAGGCTCCCGGCCCCGACGGCCCGGAGCATCCCGGCGCGTTCCGCCTCGGTGTGGGGAATGAACGGCAAGGGCTCAGTCGCCCTCGCCCGTGATATTCTCTTCGTAGGTGGCCGCGTCCATCAGGTCCTGGACCTGGGCGGGATCCACGCCGCTGAGCCTGGCGATCCAGCCGTCGCCGTAGGGGTCCTTGTTGATGGCGCCCGGTGAGTCGGTCAGGTCCTCGTTGACCTCGCCGACCTGGCCGGCGATCGGGGCGTAGATCTCGCTGGCGGCCTTGACCGACTCGATGCTGGCCAGGGTGTCGCCGGCGGCCAGCTCGGCGCCCACGTCGGGGAGCTCCACGAAGACGATGTCCCCCAGCTGCTCCTGGGCGTAGTCGGTGATGCCCACGGTGGCGACCTCGCCCTCCAGGCGGAGCCACTCGTGCTCCTCGGTGTAGTAGAGGCCTTCCGGAACTGCCATCTCGACGCCCCTCCAGAGTTGGGGAAACCCATTTCCCCGTTCCCCCGCCGCAACGTGAGACCCGGCGGCGGCGCGCGTATCGTATAGCGCCCGGCCCGGGGTTGTCAAGCCGACCCGGCGGGCTCAGGCCAGGATCAGCGGAACGGTCATTTCCGCGGGGGTAAGCCCGCCGTGCTCGCCGCGGTGGACGTTGACCCCTCCCCCTTTCGGCCGCCAGCGGATCGTGGCAGCGCGGCACGGGATCGCCACGAAATCGCCGATGCGCGCCGCCGCTTCCGGTCCCAGCGGTCCGGGCCCCATCAGCGACAGCTTCTCGACCTCCGCGCTGGTCAGCAGCGCGAAGTCGCCGCCCCAGCGCTCCCGGAACGAGCGCGCGAACTCTTCGCCGCGGCCCTCGCGCGCGTGGAAGAAGGGCACCGCCGGTTCGCCGGTAGGAGGACAGGACAGGCAGTTGGCCAGCGGGTCGCCCTCGTCCAGGAAGAAGACGTGCTCGTCGGGAATGTCGTGCAGGCCGTGGTCCCCGGTGACGATGACCCGCGCGCCGCCGCCCAGGCGGCGGGACATGTCCGCCAGCAGGCCGTCGAGCGCGGCGAGCGTCCCGACGACCTCCTCCGCCTGGACGCCGCCCTCGTGGGCCAGGGCATCTGCTTGAGGCAGGTAGACGTAGGTGAGCGTGGGCCCATGGGCCTCGGCGACGTTCCTGACGGCCAGCTCGAAGGCCTCGGGGGGCTCGGCGTAGCCGGCCTGGGCGGTGCCCCCGGCGCTGTAGGTGCTGTAGACGCTGCCCACCAGCTTCTCGGGCAGGACCGCCAGCGGTCGGTGGGCCAGGCGGGCCACGGCCGAGGGGACGGTGAAGACCTTGTCGGGATCCACGCCCAGTTCCCTGAGATCGCGCTCGCTGAAGCGCTCCACGAAGGGCAGTATGGTGGCGCTGATGCCGTAATCGACGAGGCGCAGCCACCAGCCGGTGACGCCGTGGCGCGCGGGATGCTCGGCGGTGGCCAGCGAGGTCAGCGCCGCGGCGGTGGTCGCGGGGAAGACCGAACCCAGCTTCTCCGCCACATGTTCGCGCAGGAAGCCCCCCTGCGGGGCTCGCTCCAGCATCTCGCAGCCCAGGCCGTCAATGAGAACAAAGACGTAGTGCTCGGCGGGGCCGATGGTCTCCCCCAGACGGGCCGCCTCCGGGGAGAGCGCCAGCCCCTCTGCGCCGGCCAGCGAGTAGATGGCCCGGGAGAAGTCCACCAGGTCGGGACGGGCCCCCCCGGGGCGCACCAGCCGGCCGCCGGCGAAGAGCTCTTCCAGGCGCGCGAGGTCGCTCATTCGGCTATGCTCGGCGCTTGTTCACCGACTCGTCGAAAACGCAGGCGCCCTCGACCGCGCCGGAGAGGTGCTCTTCGAGCAGGGCGGTCAGGCCCCGTTCGATCTCGCAGACCTCGGGCCTGCCGGCCAGGTTGTGAATCTCCTGGGGGTCCTCGCGGCAGTCGACCAGGAAGACGTCCCGCTCGTCATCGGCCGCCGGCCGGCCGTCGATGCGCACGGTCATGTCCAGCCGGTGCCGCGGGGTGCGCACGCAGACCCGCCGCGGCCAGCCGCGGCCGCCGGTGTAGGCCCCGTACCACTTGTAGGGGAATGCCCTGCTCCAGGGCAGGCCGAAGCCGATGGTGGAGTAAACTGCCTCGGGCTCGTTCGAGGCAAAAAGGTCGCGCCCCCGGAACTCCCCGGGCGCATTGATCCCGGCCAGGCCCAGCAGCGTCCGCGCCAGGTCCAGCCCCTCGCAAATGTCGGCCCGCACCTGGTTCCCATCGACGGTCCCCGGCCAGGCGATCAGCCGGGGGATGCGGTGGGTGCGGGGCGCGTAGAGGTGCTTGCCGTAGCAGCCGAACTCGCCCAGCGAGGCGCCGTGGTCGGAGCCGAAGACCAGAATCGTGTTCTCCAGCCGCCTCGAGCCCTCCAGCCAGTCGAGGACACGTCCCACCTGGGAATCCACCCAGCCGGTCAGCCCGTAGTAGCAGGTCTGCGCGAAGCGGATTTCCTCGGGGGTCAGCTCCCATCCGCGGCAGACTTCCGAGTGGCGTCGCTCGAAGGCGCTGCGGCTGCCCGTCTCCCGCGGGAACTCGCCGGGGAAGCTCTCCGCGTCGTACATGGAGTCGAAAGGCGCCGGCGGCGAGACCGGGGTGTGGGGCTGCAGGTAGCCCAGCCTCACGAGAAAGGGCCCGGGCTGCTCGGCCATCCAGGCCAGGGCGTTGTCGGTGATCTTCTCGGCGGGGAAGGGGCCCGCAGCCGTGTAGCGGCCGCCGATGTAGTTCTGGGGACCCGGCGAGCGCAGCACGCTAGCGGGGTCGGTGCCTTCCAGCACCCGCCCTCCCGGGTGGCCCTCGCTGTTGTGCAGGCCCCAGGGCTGCATGCCCCGGGCCAGGTGCAGCTTGCCGAAGTTGGCGGTGGCGTAGCCGGCGCGCGCGAATACCTCCGGGAAGGTCACCGGCGGGTCCCGGTAGGTGCACTCCGGGAAGGCCGCCTCGTTGTTGTAGACGCCGGTCTCCTCGGGGTAGCGCGCGCAGAGCTTGGCCATGCGCGAGGAGACGCACACCGGGGAATTGGTGAAGCAGCGCTCGAAGCGCACGCCCAGCCCGGCGATGCGGTCGATGTGCGGGGTGAGCGGCTTGAAGTGGGCGTTGCCGTAGCAGCCCAGCGCGTCGGCGCGCAGCTCGTCGCAGTAGATCCAGATTATGTTGGGTCGGCTCATGCGTGCGTCCTTACCGAAACGCACACATGTTATCCTGTGAAGTGCGGGCGTGCAACCGGGAGAACTAGCGCTTCCTGCCCTTGGCGTAGCTCTTCCAGTAGCGCTCCATTTCCTCGAGGTCCTTGAAGCCGTAGTGCTTCTTGAGGGCCTTGGCCAAGCCCAGCTTCCCCAGAGTCTGGCCGAAGCGGTAAAACTCCTCGGCGCCGCGGGCCTCAATGAGGTACTGCACGATGGAGGCCCCCTGCGCGTAGAAGAGGTCCGGCTTGGCCGGGTACTTCTTCATGGCGAAGAGCTCTTTGAGCGGAATGGTGCTCTCGGTCTTGAGCCGGGTGCGCAGCACCCCCGCGTAGTAGCTGCGCCGGAAGGCCAGTTCGTTGAAGACGGCCACGCCCTCGTGGATGACCAGCGGGCACTTCTTGGTGTACTTCAGCGCGCTCATGAAGACCAGGTGGGCCAGCTCGTGGGGGAGTATGTTATTGAGCATCTTCGGCGCGGTCTGGAAGGTGCTGATCTTCTGGCTGACCAGCTTGCCGCCGGCGGTCTTGACCGAGATGCCCCCCCCGGACCACTCCGCCTGCCCGGAGGCCGCCCGGTAGGCCTTCTTGTCGCGGTAGACGTAGATGGGGCACTTGCCCTTCCACAGCGCCGAGGCCGGCAGGGCCATGTTGGCCCGGACGCGGTCCAGGTAGTACTCGGCGGAGCGCAGCACCAGGCGGGCCAGCTTCTCGTTGTGGTGGTAGACCGTGAAGCGCTCGCCCTCCAGCTTCTGCCAGTCGCCGGGGGCGCTTTCGGTGTAGCGCTCCTTGAAGGGCTTGGCCAGCAGCGTCGCCCGGCCGCCCAGCGCCTTCCGGAGCTCGCCGTGCAGGGCCTTGACCTCCTCGAAGCTGGCCCGGCCGCTCCAGCTCCGGCCCAGGCCGCGCGCGAAGCTCCCCGCCGCCGCCGTGTACTCGCGCCTGTTGGCCTGGACCGTCCCGACCCAGTAGAGCACCCGCGGGTCGGTGGGCGCGAACTCCAGCAGGGGCGCCAGGCGCTCCGCGGCCCGCGCGTAGTCCTTCTTCTTGAGGGCCTCGGCCACCCCGGGGATCACGCTGGAGATGAAGCGGCCCTCGACCTCCGCGGCCAGGTCCGGCTTGAGCTCCAGGGCCTGGGCGAAAAGGCCCGCGGCCGCGGTGAACATCCGGGTGGACCGCTTCCTCTTCTCCTCGTCGGCGGCGCGGGCCAGCTTGGCGGCCTCGAGGTAGTGCTCTTCGGCCCTGCCCCGGTAGGCGGCGGCCAGCTTGGCGGCCAGCTCGGGGCGCTTCTCGGGGGCCTGCCCGACCGCCTTGGTCAGGGCGGTCACGGCCTCGCCGTGGCGCCCCGCGGCCATCAGTGCCTCGGCGCCGGCCACCAGCTTGTTGACCGCGTCGAGCTGCTCCCCGAGGAGCTTGAGGCCCGCGCGGGCGTCCAGGCTGCCGGGGTCGAGCCTGGCCAGCTCCTCGAAGGTCCTGCGGGCGTCGGCGTGGCGCCTGAGCGCCAGGTAGCGCCGGCCCTGCCGAGCGACGGCCCCGAAGTACTTCTGCCTGGCGACCTTGTCATTGGGCTGCAGCCGGTGGGCCTTGCGGTACTCGCTGATGGCCACCTGCAGCTGGCCGCGGGAGGCGAAGTAGTCGCCCTGGCGCAGGTGGTACTTGAAGGTGCTTTCCTTGGTGATGCTGAGGATGCGCGAGCGCTTGAGCCGGAAGGTGCCGTAATGCACCTTGACGGTCACCGCGTCGGGGGTTTCCTCGATTACCTGGCCGATTATCCTGCCCCCGTCCACCAATATGATCTCGTCGGCGCGGGCCGCCCCCAGGGAGGCCAGCAGCCCGGCCAGGATCAATCCCAGGTGTTTTCCGCGCATTATCCGCCCTCGAGGCCCGTCTATATTATAACGCGGAAAGGCCCGCCGCGTCACGAAATGTCCCGGCTTGCTTCCGCCGCCGGCCCGGCTAGAATGGTGCCGCCAGAGAGGAACGCCCCATGAGAGAAATCGCCACACTGCTCTTCGCCGCGGCGCTGGCCGCCCTGCCGCTGGCCGCCGCCGGCGGGGAGCCCGCTCCCCCCGGGGAGGAGGAGGGGAAGGAGAAGAAGGCGGACCCCAAGCTCGCCGCGCGCATCAAGGGGCTCGTGAAGCAGCTCGGCGACGACAGCTACGACAGGCGCGAGGCGGCCAGCCGGGCGCTCCTGGATGTCGGCCGGCCGGCGCGGGCCGCGCTGGAGGCCGCGGCCAAGGACGAGGACGCCGAGCGCTCCAGCCGGGCCCGGGAGCTCTTGGCCAAGCTCAAGCGCCTGCCCGACGCGGGCAAGGTCGACCCCGGGTGCACCAACGGCTGGCAGCCGGTCCACGACCGGGCCGGGCAGGTGCAGAGCTTCACCTCGACGCTGGAGAAAGTGGACCTGGTCCGCATCCGCGTGGCCCGCACCTACACCGTCCCCCAGGACGACCTGATCATCGAGCTCCGCGACCCGGCCGCGAAGAAGGGCGCGGGGCCGCTGGCCCGGGGCACGCTCTACACCGATTGGACCGACTGGACCGGCAAGCCCGCGGGCGCCAAGGGCGCCAAGGTCACCCGCTTCTTCCACAAGTGGAAGGAGGTCGAGCTGAAGGCCGCCAAGCTGGTCAAGGGCAAGACCTACCAGCTGGTCTTCTCCTCCAAGACCGGGGAGTCGGCCCCCTGGCTGGTCAACTGCTTCTACCGCGACACCCTCAAGGGCGGGCAGCTGCTGGGCGTCCGCGACCGCAAGAAGAAGGGCGGCACCCTGGACCTGGTCTTCGAGCTGATCGCCGGCAAGGAGAAGCTGAGCAGCGTGCCCAAGGGCGCCGCGCTCACCAAGCGGGAGCACTTCGGCCTGGGCCACGACGGCACCGACCTGACCAGGAAGCGCGGCGACGACGAGATCCGCGGGGTCCAGGGGTTCCTGTAGGCGGTTCGCAGACCTGAAAAAAGGGGCGCCCCTTCGCTTTGCGGGATTCTCGCGCGTCTAGTGGAACCTGACCAGCTCGTCGATGCGCACCGGGCGGCCCCATTCGATGGAGCGCCGCGCGGCTATGCCCACCAGTATTGAGCGCGCCCCGTCCAGGCCCCCCGCGGCCCGGCCCAGCGGGTCGGCCTTCCTGCGCGGCAGGAAGCAGTCGTCCAGCAGGCGCTCGTCTCCGCCGCCGTGGCCGCCCTTTCCCTTCTCGATCTCCACGTCGTAGGGCTTCTCGAACAGCGGGAAGGCCCGCATGTTCACGTGCTTGGCCCCGCCTTCCAGGGCCAGCTTGCCGCCGGTCGCGCTGACGTAGGCGTGCTCGTGGACGAAGAGGTCCAGGCGGCCCTTCGTGCCCACGAAGCCCACGCGGTAGCCCTCGAAGGGCGCGTAGTTGTTGAGCGAGTAGCTCATGATCATCCCGTTGGCGTAGCGCACCGTGGCCGCGCGGGTGTCCCAGATGTCGATGTCCGGGCTGAACACGCACCTGTCCCGCAGGTAGCCGTCCTCGTGCTCGGCGTCGAGGTACAGGGCCTTGTGCCTCCCGCTGGCGGCCAGGTCCCAGTGGAAGCGGCAGCGCTCGGCCGCGTCGCAGGTGTGGCAGCGCTCGCGCGGCGGGAAGGTCTCCGGCCGGTAGAAGCGCTTGGCCCCCAGGGCGAAGACCAGCTGGGGATGCGCCCCGGTCCACCAGTTGACCAGGTCGAAGTGGTGGGTGGCCTTGTGCACCCAGAGGCTGCCGGAGTTGACCTTCTGGCGGTGCCAGCGGCGGTAGTAGTCGGCCCCGTGGGTGACGTCCAGGAACCACTGGAACTCCACCAGGGTTATCTCCCCGATGACTCCCTTCTTCAAGATCTCCCGGGCCCTGGTGTTGTGCGGCGCGTAGCGGTAGTTGAAGGTGACCACCAGCCGGTCCTCCCGGCCGCGCATGGCGTCGAGGATGCGCTGGCACTTGTGCTCGTCGGTGGTCATGGGTTTCTCGGTGACCACCTTGAGCCCGGCCTCCAGGCCCTTGACGATGTAGAGGTCGTGGAGGCTGTCGCGCGCCGTGACCACCACCGCGTCGAGCTTCTCGCGCTTGACCATCCTCTCGAACTGGTGGGGCTGGTAAATGGGCAGCGCGGCGCCCAGTTGGCTGTTCACGTAATCGGCGCGCGTGCGGTTGGGCTCCAGCAGGGCGACCAGCTTATTGTGTCGCTTGATCCGCGGGTCCTCGCCCAGCGCCCGCCAGAACATCCGCGAGCGCCCTCCGGTGCCGATTACTGCGAAGCGCGTCTTCCTGGCCATTCTTCAGTTCCCCCTCATTCACTTCCTGCCAGCGCCCTGGTGCTCTCCCGCTCCACGAAGCGGGGCACCGCCGTCCGGGAGCCCTGTCCCGACCTTATCCCGCCGCCGATCTTGCCGAGCAGCACCTCGGCGGCCAGCTTGCCCACCTCCTCGTGGGGGTGGGCCACCGTCGAGAGCGGCGGCGAGACGAACTGGCTCGGCGAGCGGTCGTCGAAGCCGATCACCGAAACCCTTCCGGGCACGTCGACGCCGCGGGCGGCCAACTCGGCCAGCACCCCGTAGGCGAACCGGTCGCTGCAGGCGAAGGCCGCGGTGGCCCCCGGGTGCCGGGTCACCAGGTCCCGCGCGGCGCGGCGGCCGTCGGCGGTGCTGAAATCGTAGCCGCCCGGGGCCCAGCCCTCCGGCGGGCGCAGCTTCCTGTCCCGGAAGGCGCGGGCGAAGCCCGCGGTGCGCGCATCGCGCCCGGAAGGCCCCAGGTAGAATACCTCCCGGTGCCCGCCGTCCAGAAGATGCCCCACCGCGCGGGCCACGCCCGCGGCGCGGTCGATGTACACGGTGTCCAGCTTCGGCGAGGGCGTGCGGTCTATCAGCACGTAGGGGTGCCCCGACTCGTGCAGCTTTCCGAGTTGGGGCGCGCCCTGCGCGGTGTGGAAGAGGACCACCGCCGCGGCGCGGTGGGCCAGGGCCTCGGCCAAGTGCGCGGCCTCGCCCGCCGCTCCGCCCGCGTTGAAGACCAGCTGGGTGGTGTGGCCGGCGCCGCGCAGCTCGCGCTCCAGGACGCAGACCTTAGCGAAGACCAGCTCGTCGGGCCGCTGGACTATTACGGGAACAACGTAGCCGCGCCGGAGCTTGAGCCCCCGGGCCAGGGGGTCGGGCCGGTAGGCCAGCCGCCGGGCGATTCCCTCCACGCGCCGGCGGGTCTCGGCGCGGATGTCCGCCGCGCCGGAGAGCGCCCGGCTCACCGTGCGGATGGAGACCCCGGCCTGCCCGGCTATCTCCCGCAGCGTCGTCACGAATTAGGCCTCCGCCAACGTTGGCGCTATGGAAATATAGGCTGCCCAGCCGGGAGTGTCAAGGGGAAATTACACCGGGGGTCCGGTTACTCTCCCTGCAATTTCCGGTTTGTGGCCCGGGTGATGTCCCCGGCCTTCTTCATCGCAGCTTCAAAATCGGGCAGCTTGTCGAGGCCGGGGGCTTCTCGCATACGGATCAACCAATAGGCGGCGCCGGACCGCAACTCATCGTCTTCGTATTGACAGTACATGTTCCGGCTGTGAATCGGGTGGTGCCGGATGTTTCCTCTCACGGTCTCGCTCGTTCCCTTCAAGAAGCGGATGAGCACCGGGGCGTTCTGGTCGGCCTTGCGCGTCAGGCAGAAATGAACACAAGCCGCGTAACAGCGCACGCGGCGGTCCTCGTCGGACAGTGCCTTCTTGATGGCCGCCTCAATATCTCCGAAGGCCGCGCGTTCCTCTTTTTTCCAGAATTGCGGGTAGGAATTGAGAACGGCCATTGCGGCCGCCGCCCGTGTCTTCGGCAGCGACGCAATCCTGTTGGGCG
>CAZONU010000076.1:4827-6314 GCA_964581145.1 uncultured Planctomycetia bacterium | reverse complement strand
GGGCTCCTCGACGCCAGGGTCGATGTCAGGGTCTTGACAAGATGCGGTCTGAGCTTCTTCCCGTCAGGGTGCACTAATGCTCGGACCACACCCTGAGATGCGGCCGCGCGCACTCTCCAGGCGGGGTCGCCCAGGGACTCGACCAGTAGATTAAGCGCTTCGCTGCTGCTCTCGGCGAACATGGTCAGTGCCTCCACGGCCGAGTGTCGAATCCAGGGGTCCTCTGAGCCCAGCAGGCTCTCCAGCACCGGCAGCGAAGGTTCTCCTATGTGCCCCAGCCCGCAGCAGGCATAGATGTTCGTACCGTCCCGCTCGGCCAGCCCGGCAAGCACCGGCACGGCCTTCTCCCCGCAGCAGGAGATCATGAAAACAGCGGTTTCCCTATGGGGAGCCAGCTTCAGCGGCAGGCGCGCGTAGATCGCCAGCGGTTCCAGGGCCGCGCCCGGCCCGCCGAATTTCTCAATCGCCTCCCCGGCGGCCTCGGCCCTGTAGTCGGGGCCCCACCAGGTGAACGCCAGGGACGCGGACCGACCGCCCATGTTCCCGCCGAACTCCTCGATGATCGCCCGCGCCCGCAGGGCGGGCACCGCTACACTGACGCAGGAGATGCCCAGGCCCAGGACCGCCCCGGCCAGGGAGCACCACAGGCCGGCAAGGATGACCCGCCTGTTCCGCCTCTCGCGCCGCCCGTTGCGTTCCGCTTTCTCAGCCATGTTCAAGACCGGCTCCGGACACGCAGCCCCTAACGCAGGCGGCGGCGCGGGGGTTCGGCCGGGAAAGCCCGAATATTTCGGGCTTGACAGCTTCCATGATGGTGCTATAATAGCACCATGATGGAAGAGGGAGTTGCCGGCGGCCGGATCGGAAAAATCAGAGGGATGCGCAGATGGCCATAGGCTATCGCTCGCGAAAGAGCCCCGAAATCCACCCGCCGGCCCAGCCCAACCGCAGCTTGGTCGGGGGGCTGGACTGCCTGGGAATGCTGGTCGCCGCCGAGCGGCCGGTGGGCAGCCGGGAGCTCGCCCGCGAGCTGGATATGGAGCCCACCCGCGTCAACCGCCTGCTGGGCACCCTGGCCCACCTGGGCCTGGCCGAGCGCACCGCGGGGCGCAAGTACGCCCCGGGCCCGGGGCTCCACGTGCTGGCGGCCATGAGCCTGCGCGGCTCGCGGCTGCTCTCGGCGGCCATGCCGTACCTCGAAGAGCTGGGCCGCGCCGAGCCCAAGTTCAAAGTGGCCCTGGGCGTCCTCTGGCGCGCGCACGTGGCCTACCTCTACTTCGCAGAGCCGGGCGAAGTTCCCCAAGTGGCGATTGCCAGCCGCGACCTCTTCCCCGCCAAGAAGTCCAGCATCGGCCTGGTGATGCTCGCCGCCCGTGAGCCGGAGGAAGTCCGCGAGCTCTTCAGGGGCCGGCCGGGAGCGGAAGTCAAGAAACTGCTCGGTCGCCTGAGCAAGGCGAGAAAGCGAGGCCGGGCGCTGGTCGAGGGAC
>CAZONU010000076.1:0-4817 GCA_964581145.1 uncultured Planctomycetia bacterium | reverse complement strand
CCCTGGGCGTCCCGGTCGGCGACCCGCCCGTCGCCGGCCTGGCCCTGGCGGGGAAAGTCAACTCACAGAACCGGACGCGTCTCGTCCGGAAGCTAACTCTAGCGGCGCGCAAGATCGCGCAGGAGATGACCACATGAGCGCGGGAGAAGCCATCTACCGTCCCGGAGCCGGCAGCAGGCAGATGATCAGCGGCATCGCCTCGAACCTCAACATCGGCTGCGAGCTGGGCCCGCCGCGGACCGAGTGCGCGCCCGGGGCGCTCTTCAACTGGGCCGACCGACTGTGGTGCGTGGCCTACGTCTCCAGCAAGGCCAAGAGCGGCGTCGGCTGCGGACTTTACGAGATCACGCCGGAACTCGAAATGATCAAGCGGCCGGAGAGCCTGGTGGGCACCTACACCAACCGCATGGCCCACTTCGAGTCGAACCAGCTTTTCATAGGCCCCTACGCGATAGACGCCGAGCGCAACGTGCGCACCGTCGAAGACCTGGTCGACGTGCGCCTGTGCTCCACGATGCGCCACCTCGACGACCCCGAGAACAAGGTCTACGTGCTGGGCATGGAGGGCGAGTTCTTCGAGATGGACGTGCACACTTTGAAGGCGCGGCACCTCTTCGATCTCTGCAAGGAGCTGGAGATACCGGAATCGCACTGGCCGCACTTCAAGGCCGGCTACTCGGCGTTCGGCCGCGTGGCCGTGGCCTCGAACACCTACGACCAGCGCGATTTCGAGGGCCCGGCGAGCGCCGGGCGCCTCGGCGAGTGGGACGGGAAGGCCTGGAAGATACTGGAAAGGGCCGCCTTCTACGAGGTCACCGGCCTGGGGGACTTCACCAAGACCGCCTTCGCCACCGGCTGGGACAAGGCCTCGGCCATCCTCAAGGTCTTTACTGCGAGAGACGGCCAGTGGCGCACCTACCGCCTGCCCAAGGGCAGCCACACCTTCGACCACGGCTGGTCGACCGAGTGGCCGCGCATCCGCCAGACCGAGCACGAGCGCCTGCTGATGGACTGCCACGGGACCTTCTTCGAGCTTTGCCCCTGGGCCTACGGGAACCGCATCTGGGGAGTGCGACCCATCAGCACGCACCTCTGGGTGCTGGGCGACTTCTGCTCCTGGCGGGGCTATCTGGTGCTCGGCGCCGACAACGCCAGCGCCATCTACAAGCACAACATCCTCTGCGGCGAGCCGCAGTCCGGCCTGTTCTTCGGCAAGACCGACGACCTCTGGGGTTTCGGCAAGCCCTCCGGCTGGGGCGGTCCCTGGCGCGACTCGGAGGTCAGGGCCGGCCGGCCGTCGGACCCCTACCTGATGACCGGCTACGACGGCAAGGTCCTGCACCTGGCCTGCGAGGCCGGCGGGGCGGTCTCCTTCGACGTGGAGGTGGACTTCCTGGGCGACGGCTCCTGGAAGCGCTACGCGACGGTCGAGGTCTCAGGCGGGGGCTACCTGCACCACGAGTTCCCCGCCGGATTCAGCGCCCACTGGGTGCGCCTCGTCGCCGGGAGCGACTGCACCGCGACGGCCTGCTTCACCTACACCTGAGGCGGCGAGCTTCAGCTCAGGGCCATGCAGAGCTTGGTCCAGGCCGCTTCCCCGCCCTCCGGGAAGGCGTCTATGTAGCAGGCGATGTGGTACTCTCCCGCGTAGCCGCTGGAGCTGACGCTGAGCGGCCGGCAGCCCAGCAGCATCTGGTTGGCGAGGCTGCCGCCCTCCACCTGGACCTCCATGACCAGCGCCTCCTTGCGGATGCGCTCGGCGGTTATCTCCGCGGGCAGCGGCCCGGCGATGATCATCTCGTGGCTGCCCAGTTCCCGGGTGATGCCGGTGGCCACCAGATCGTGGACCGGGGCCCTGGTGTCCTTGTCCAGGAAGCGATACTCCACGCGGAGCTGCACCGGGAAGCGCACCTTGGCGAAGCGGGTGGGGGCCTCGAAGTTGTATATCCGCTTGAGCCACCGGACCAGGCCGCTTTCGGCGGCAATGCCCACCCGCACCCGCCGCTCCACGGCCAGTTCCACCTCCTCCAGCACGGGCAGCGCGGGCCGCCCGCCCATGGCCACCAGCAGCGCCTGCCCCTCCATGCGCAGCGGCACGCAGTGGTGCTTGATGAAAATCTCCCGGGGCAGCTGGTGGGCCAGCTTGAGGTCCGGCTTCTCTGCGACCAGGTCCAGGTACGGCAGGCGGGCCTGCTCGGCCAGGGCCCGGGCGATGGTCACGTCGTCGACCAAGCCCTCGGAGACCAGCTTCTCGCCGATGGGCACCTTGTCGCCCTTCTCGCGGGACAGGAACTGCTGCAGCTTGTCCGCTGCTACGGCGCCCTGCTTGACGAGGATCTCGCCGAGGTACATCCGGCGGCGGGTCGGTCCCTCAACTCTCTCCACTCTCTGCGCGACGGGCGGCGGAGGCGGCGGCGGGCTGGCCTCGAAGGGCGCTCGCCGGGTGGCTTCCGAGCGCTTGCGCACGCGCGTGGCCCGGGCGATGGCGCTGGCCCCCGCCGCGGCGGCGGGCTGATCCTCCGCCCCGCGCTGGGACCTGAGCTTGGTGAGCGCCAGGTTCATGAGCGCGGACTTCAGCGTCTCGCGGATGGCGCTGTCCAGGCCGCAGAACTGCACGCCCGCGTGGACCTTGCCGCCCTCCCGGTCGACGGCCACGTGCCGGACTATGCTCATGACCTCGACGGCCTGGGGCAGGCCGCCGACCGTGAGCCGGAAGCTGATGCTGTCACCGGTCTCCAGGGGAAAGTCGGCCTCGCTGGTCCAGACGAAGGCCAGCTTGACCCCCCCCTCGCTGATGTCGGTCACCCGGGCCTCATCCGGGAGGTCCTCGACGCCCTCCCCGGAGATGTCCCTGGCCGAGCCGCCCTCCGAGGGCAGGCGGACGTGTTCGCGGCGATTGTCGTGTTGGAAAGCCGGCATGAAAAGCTCCTCCGAGCCGCGCGGGCCTAGCCGTCCCCGAACTGTCGGCGCAGCTGCTCGAGCGCTTCGGCGCTCTCGGCGTCGTCGGGGTTCAGCTCCAGCCCGTACTCCAAATAGGTTTGGGCCATTCCGAAGTCGGTGTGTTCCAGGGAGAGCAGGCCGGCGCGTTTGTAGTGCGCCGCCGCGGCCAGCGGGGACTTCCGGGCCTCGAGTATGGCCGCTAGGAAGCGGTGGGCGTCGACGCTGTCCCCCGCGGTCTTGAGCACTTCCTTGAAGACTTCCTCGGCCTCCTCCAGGAGCCCGGCGCCCATGAACATCAGCGCCGCCGAGAGCATCTTCTCGACGGCCGCATCCTTCTCTCCCCTGGCCAGCAGGGTCTCGCCCAGGAGGACGTGGGCCTCCATGTAGAAGGGGTCCAGCTCCAGCAGGCGCTCGGCGACCCGCGCTCCGGTCTCGAAGTCCTCCTGCTGCCAGGCGGCCCGGCAGAGCCCCTGCAGCTCGGCCTTGGCCTTCTCGCGCCCGCCCTCCTCCTTGAGGTAGTACCCGGCCAGGCGCTCGCGGTATTCGAGGATGTCCGGGTAGAGGTCGGCGAGGCGGCCCAGGGTGGCGACGGTTTTCCCGCTGTTCTCGGCCTGCTCGTAGATGGCCAGGAGCCTCTCGAACTCGGCCAGGGCCTGCTCGCGGTCCTCGCGGGCCGCGAAGGTCTCGGCCAGCCACTCGCGCGAGCTGGTGTTCTCGGGGTCGAGCTCGGCCACCCGGCGGTGGACCTTGAGCACGAAGGGCAGGTTGACGGAGTCGTCGAACACCCCGGTCCGCGAGAGGACCTCGGCCAGCTTGGTGTACTCGGCCACGGCCTCGTCGGTGCGCTCCACCTGTATCAGGCACTCGGCCATCTGCAGGCGGGCTTCCACGCACTCCTCGTCGATCTCCTCCACGATCTTGCGGAAGGTGCGGATCGCGTCCCCGATCTCGCCGCGCTCCAGGTATGCGTCGGCCAGCTTCTCGTACTCGATGAGCGCCTCGGTGCGCTCCGCGGTGGCCAGGCGGATGCGCGCGTCCATCTCGGTCAACTCGTAGTCGTCGGGAAGCAGCTCGCGCAGCTTGGCGAGCACCTCGCCGGCGCGGTCCAGCACCCCGCGGCTCTCGTACATCACCACCAGCTCCCGGCCGACGGTGATCAGCTGGCCCTCGTCGCCGGTCTCCAGCAGGCACTTGAACAGCCTGGCGCGGTGCTCGGGCTCCTCGGGGTCGATCTCCACCAGCCGCTCGCAGGCCCGCCCGGCCTCCATGTAGCGCGAGCCGGCCATGCTCTCCCTGACGTACCTGAGGAGCTGGCTGCGGGCCTCGTCCAGGTTGCCGAGCGCCTCGTAGGCCGCGGCTATCCGCACCGGCAGGTCGGAGCGCGTGCGGTCCATGGCCTGGGCCCGCAGGTAGAGCTTGAGGGCCTTGGCCCAGTCCCCCTTCGCGGAAGCCGTGCCCCCCAGCTGGATCAACTGACCGGCCCGCCGGGCCTGGATGTACCCGTTGTTGGCCATCTCCATGAGGGTCTTGCGGGCCTCGAAGCCGGTCAGGTCGGAAGCCTCGACTATTTCCGAGACGTCGCGGCAGCCGTCGACCAGCGCGGCGAGCTCCCGCTCGGCCGGCTCGGAGAGGTGCTCGGGCAGCTCGCGGACCAGCTCGAAGACCTCCCGGGCGGGGTCGAAGGTCTGCTGAATGCGGTCCCACTCGTCGGCGCGGCGGGCGGCTTCGAGCAGGACGCCGTCGACCACCACCCCCTGCGAGAACTCGGCGAGGGTCGGGCTCAGCTCCGGCTCCAGAAGCCGCTCCGGGAAGAACTCGCAGCGCACGTCCTTCCAGGCCAGGGTGTCAGTGGTCCGCTCGACGACCAGGCTGACCAT
>CAZONU010000075.1:14863-15566 GCA_964581145.1 uncultured Planctomycetia bacterium | reverse complement strand
TCCGGAGATTTTCCGCGGGTGACTAACAAGATTTTTAACCGCCAAGACGCCAAGGCTTAATTAGCCGCAAATTAGCACCGAAAGTTCCGGTTTTCAGGCTCTCGAACCCCGAGTCCCGAGCCCCGAACCCTGCGGTAACCCTTGACATTCAACCGGGCCGGGGGTATTCTATTAGTAGAAGGAATGGAGGATGAAGGGCGCGTCAATTGGTGGCGGGTGTCACCGGAAATGCCAGGATAGGGGAAAAGCTGCGGCCCGGGCTCTGATGCGACTGGGGCAGACGCTGACGGTTGCGTTATTGCTTGCGGTTAGCTGCGTAGCTGCCCGGTGTGCTAGGGCACCGGGGGGAGAAGCTGGTAACGTCACGAGGAATCGGTCACAACAACAGGCAGCTCTCCGGCGCCTTTCCTACAATTGGCCTGCAATCAGCTATGCTGAACGATTGCTGGGTAATGGCAAGCTTGAGTCCCCAGAGTTGTCGCTGCTCTTCGCCATACTGAAACGGTCTGCGACACCAGCTCGGGAAGAAGGGTTCTGGAACTTGGCCGTGTCCATGCCCCTTCACTCTCCTCTCCAGGAACCGTTGGCCAAGGAGCTGGTCAGCCGTGCTCGAAACAACGCACATCTCTTGCAGGCTCAGGTTTTCCTTGAACGTCACAGCGCCGGGGGGGACAAGTCGGTTGCGGGGCGCAAGATTCTCAAC
>CAZONU010000075.1:11466-14853 GCA_964581145.1 uncultured Planctomycetia bacterium | reverse complement strand
CCTGGCGCAACAAGCGAGGGGCGGGAAGGATGTTTCCCTGAAAAATGGCGGCATGGTCCTAGAGCTTCCCTATGCACTATTCGCGGCCGACAAGCTGCCAGACCTTCAAAGTGTCAAGAAGCTGGTCAAGGCTGACAAGCTGTTACTCGCCCACTTGATCGACGCTTCCGGAACGAGAAGGGACGTCCCGCAAGAGGTGCGCGCATATCTGGTGGATGAAGCGATCTCGTTGCGGGACAGGGTGGCCCACTTGGCGTTAGCCCGGTGCCTTGCTCTTCCATCTTGGGACGAGCACGGGAAGGTGGCGAAAAGGTTGTTGAAGACCTTGCCGCACAGAATCGTTGATGGCAAACCGGAATTCGTGATGTCCCCCGGTTCGCTTGATTCGAGAGTTTACATGGCGGTCATACGTGCACAAGACGCCTCTGAACTAGGGAAGAAATATCAAGAGGCCAAGGAAGAAAAGAGCGTTCCGGCTTTCCTCGTCCGCAGAGAAAGGAATGCGGCCTTGACGTACCTGAAGGCGTGGACAATTTACAGATATCATCCCGAGCTGTTCCCGGCAGTACTGGCACGGTACAAGAAGTGTGACGAGGTAGCCTTCGGTTCGGTCGGTGAACCAGGGCACTTGTTGACGTTATTGTCCTCAACGCTATTCTGGTCTTCCCGTGTGCCAGCGAAGGGAATTGATCTGGAGCTGGGCCGGACTATGGCATTTGAGTCAAAGAAGCCTATAAGAAGAGCGAACGGCCTTTACGCCCTCATGGGATTGGCGACAGACGATGATATTCCGGCGTTGCGCAACTTGGCCAGAGACAAGTCGCTGCTTCAATGGACGGGGGGGGTAAGATACACACCGGCCCCCTTGTGAGCCTTGCAGCCGTTCACTGCCTATACAGAGTGCGCTCAAAGAAGAGCGCTGAGGCCCTGCGAGAAATTTCCAATGACAAATCGGCTCACAAAAGGGGCAGAGAACAAGCCGCGGAATACGTCCGCCGGTTAGAGAAGAGCGGCAAGGCTAAGGCGCACTAGCAGTGATTGTCTTCCTTGCCTTGGGCAGGGCGGCCCTGATGGGGTTCCCTGCATGACAAAGGCCGCCTCTCACATCACTGCGAGAGGCGGCCCCGGCATGCGTGAATCGAGAGCAAGAGTAATCCTTAAACGGCGCCTGCCATCGCCTTCTCCTTGCCTGCGCCTCCGCCGGGTTACCCTTTGCCAGGGCGCTCCACGTCTGCGCCCCGGACCAGGCGCTACTTGCAGTACGCCTCGATCCTGTCGAAGGCCTTGTTGATCTCCTCCCCGGGGACGCAGAAGGACATCCGCAGGTGCCCCTCGCCCGTCGGGCCGAAGGCGATCCCGGGCGTCGTCGAGACCCGGGCCTCCCTGAGCAGCCTCTTGCAGAAGGCTGTCGAATCCCTGCCCTCCCCGAGGAGGATCCGCGGGAACATCAGGTATGAGCCGCCCGGCCTCTGGTAGTCGAAGACGGACTCGAGGGCGTCGAGCCGCTCGCACATCAGGTTGCGCGCGGCCAGGTACTTCCCGCGGAATTCGGCGACGCAGTCCTGGGCCCCCTGCAGGGCGGCCAGCGCCGCGTACTGAGAGACCACCGGCGCGCAGATGGCAAACGGAATGTGGGCCTTGGCGATCTGGGGGATCAGCGCCTCGTCGGCGTACAGGTAGCCGATCCGCCAGCCGGTCATGGCATAGGTCTTGGTGAACGTGTAGCAGCTGACCGCGTGCTTCTTCATCTCCGGGATGGACGCGATGCTGAAGTGCCGGTGCGAGTCGTAGACGAAATACTCGTAGGCCTCGTCGGTGATCACCATCAGGTCGTGCTCGAGGGCCAGCTCGGCCAGCTGCCGGAGCTGGCTCTCGGGGAACACCGTGCCCGTGGGATTGCTCGGGGAGCAGTACAGGATCGCCCTGGTCCTGGGGGTGATCGCCCTGCGGACCGCGTCGATGTCCCAGGCGAATCCCTCCTCTTCGGACGTCGGCACCAGGACGGGCTTTCCGGAGGCGATCACCACCTGGCGGATGTGCGTCGAGTAAGTCGGGGAGGGCAGGATGACCTCGTCCCCGGGGTCGATGGCCGCCATCACGGCGGCGGCCAGGCCCTCGATCGCGCCCACGGTGACGATGATCTCGGCGACGCTCGCCCGGATGTTGTTGTCCCTCCCGAGTTTCCTGACTATCTCCTCGCGCAGGGGCAGCAGGCCGGCGTTCTGGGAGTACCCGCCGACGGCGCCTCCCTCGATGGCGGCTATGGCCGCCCGCCGGATGTGCTCCGGGGTATCCGAGGTGGGCTTGGCCCAGGAGAGGAAGGCGACGTCCTCCACCTCTTTGGAGAGCCGGGTCATCTCGTGGATGGCCGACTTCTCTATGCCCATCACCCGTTCCGACACCTTGGGCTGGCCGCTCATTTCGCCTCCTCCTCATGCACCCGCTTCGGTCGACCACTCACCGAGGCGGTCTTCTCCTTGCGACTCGAGATCCTTCTGCTATTCTGGACCGTGTCGCCGTGATGCGCAAGGCCGGTTTTCCACGCCGGCTCCTGCTGTCCCTTCAGACGGCGCGTGACGTACTGCTCTAGCGAGGGGCTGAAGATGGCCGCGACCGACGGTAGCCGCCTGGGGTCAAGAGATGCCCTCGCGGCCGTCCTGGTCGGGGCGGCGGCCTGCGGGCTCTTCTGGCTTCTGTTCCCGGGCAGGACGCTTGCCCAGCTCACCCACGGGCCACTGGGCCTGCCCGGTCCCGGCTCGGGCGTCTGCGCGGTGTTCGGCCCGTTCATCATCGCCACGTGTCTCCTGGTCTTCAACCTGTCGGGGAGCCCCTGGGCCATCTGCGTCACCGGGTGCGCCTTCGGCCTGCTGCACAGCGTTTTCACCCCGCTGGTCTTTCCGGGAATCAAGACCATCGGCAGCGTGGGGCCGCTGCCGCTCCGGATCGCGGCGGTAGTCGTCGCCGCTGGCGCCTTGGGCCTCTCAGTCCACGCGCTGAGAAGGCGAAGCAGGGCGCTCCGGTACTGCCTGTCCGCGGCCGGCGCCAATCTCGCGCTGGCGGGTTTTTACTGGAGCGCGATCTACCCGCTGGCAGGCAAGGGCTGGGTGAAGCCTGGAAGCCAGATGGCGCTTCTCGGGGTGGCCGCCGTTGCGGCAGTCGGCCTGGGTGCCCTGATCCCGCTTGCGCACGCCCGATACTGCTTGAGAGGCAGGGACAGGAAATAGCCGCCCGCCAGGACCTCGGAAGGGAAGCTTTCACCCGTGGAATGCAAGTGGTACCCCATGTGCCCCATGAAGAGGTTCCACGACTCGGGCTCCCTTGATCCGAGATGGGTCGAGCGGTACTGCCGGGGGGACTGGAATAATTGTGTGCGGTACGAGATGGAAG
>CAZONU010000075.1:0-11456 GCA_964581145.1 uncultured Planctomycetia bacterium | reverse complement strand
ACGAGGCCGCGGCCGAAGGGATGGAGACCGGGTGGGGCTACTCCTGCCTGGTGGCGGCGCACGGCAGGAGGATACTCTTCGACGTGGGGCCGGACGCGGCCGCTCTCCTCGGCAACATGGAGAGGCTGGGGCTGGACCCGAAGCTCATCGACGAGATCTTCATCTCGCACGCGCACCAGGACCACATGGGCGCCCTGGCCGACTTCCTCCGCGCGTACCCGGTCAACTGCTACCTGCCGTCTTCCTGCAGGCCGCCGCGAGGAGTGCCCGGGCTCATTGAGGTCACTGACCCGCTGCGCATGCACGAGGGAATCTTCTCGACCGGCGAGCTGGCCGGCGTCGAGCAGTCACTGCTGGTCGAGACAGCCAATGGGCTGGCCGTCATAGTGGGCTGCTCCCATCCAGGAGTGCGGGCGATCCTCGAAGCCGCGTCCCGGCGCGGAGCCCCCCGCGCGCTCATCGGCGGCCTTCACGGATTCCGGGATTTCGAGCTGCTCGATGACCTGGAGCTGGTCTGCCCGACCCACTGCACCCAGCACAAGTCCGAGATAGAGAACCTCTACCCGGCCAAGTGTGTGCCCGGAGGAGTCGGTGCGGCCATTGATATCCAGTAGCCTTTGACCCCGCGAACCGGTGCCCCCGCTCGGTGCGAGGCGGGCCCCGAAGGCCGCCCGGTGAGGGAGGGGCGGTATCGGCCGCGCGTCCTCGCGGGCTAGGAGAGCGGGCAGGTCCCCGTCGGGCAGCTCGAAGCGCCGGACGAGGAGCCTTTCGACCGCGCGGCGAAGGTCGAGAAGATCTTCTCCGTCTCGCGTGAGCCGCACTTCTCGCAGGCGTGCGCCTTCCGGCTGTCCGCCTTCTCCAGGAAGGACGTCACGTGCTCGCACTTCCGGCATTGGTACTCAAAGATGGGCATCGTTTTCCTCCTCTGCGTCAAAGCGCTGTATTGTTGTTATCCCTGGCTGCAGGCACCGGTATCCTTGTCGGCTCCGCGGGGAAAAGCATGGCCTCGGCGAAGAGCTCCTGGAAGTCGGCGCGCCCTGAGAGTTCCAGGTAGCCCACCTTCCTGGCGACCTCGGGGGCCCTCTGCCGCACGCTGCGGTCCAAGAGAGCCAGGCGTGCGCCCGCCGCGCTGGTGTTTCCCGCAAACAGAACCCTCTCCTCCGGCACTTGAGGGATCAGCCCTATAGTCAGGGCGCTGGCCCGGTCAATGTAGCTTCCGAACGCTCCGCCCAGGACCACGCGCTCCAGGTCTCCCGAATCGAGGCCGGCTTCCTTCAAGAGCACCCGAGCCCCGGCCAGAATGGCGCCCTTGGCCAGCTGCAGTTCCCTCAGATCCTTCTGGGTGAGCGGGACGCTTCGGGCCTCGCCCAGAAGCACCTCCAGGCCCTGACCGCCCTCATGTATCCGGCTGGAAAGGTCCGCCCCCAGGCCTCCCGGGGACTCGTCGGGGCCCAGGAGCCGGCCCGTTTCGTCAAGAACCCCGGCCGATCTCAACACGGCCGCCGCATCGATCAGCCCGGTGCCGCAGATGCCTCTCGCCGGGACGCCGCCGATGGTCAGGCAAACCAGCTCGTCGTCCACAAGGGCTACGTCCTCGATGGCCCCGCTCATGGCCCGCATTCCGTGAGAGATGCGCGCGCCTTCGAACGCCGGCCCAGCGGCCGCGGAACAGGCGATGGCTTGGCCGTTCCGTATCAGGACCATCTCGCCGTTGGTCCCCACGTCGATGAACAGGGCGGGGCCGCACGACTTCTCCAGAAGCCCCGTGGCCAGAAGGCCGGCGACGATATCGCCGCCGACGTATCCCGAAATCGCCGGCACGGCGGTGACGCGTGCGCCGGGCGCGGCGTTCAGGCCCAATGCCTCCGCGGGGGCTTCGCGCATGCCCGTGAAGACCGGCGCGAACGGGCTCTGAGCGATGTTCTCGGTGGTAATCCCGAAGAGCAGGTGGGTCATGACCGTATTGCCGGCAACCAGGATATCGTGAAGGTCGGCGGTGCTTGCTCCGGCCCGGTCCAGGCATTCGTCCAGGATATCCTGCATTCCCCCGGCCACCAGCCGCTGCAGGCCCTTGAGCGACTCGCGCCCCCTGGCCGCACAGTCCGATCGGCTGATGACGTCGTCGCCGCATTCCCGCTGCGGGTTGGCCCGGCTGGCCAGGGCCAGGCGCTTGCCGTCGGCGAGGTCCCACACCTCGCCGACCAGCGTCGTCGTCCCCACATCGAAGCTGGCCCCGAGAAGCCGGGGGCGTTTCGATGCGGGGTGCACGGACATGAGACAGCCACCATTACCTGAAGCCCGACGATAGGCGGTGACCACCACCCTTCCCCGGTCTTCACGAACGGCCGCGGGCAGCCCGCACAGCAGTGGATACGTGGGGGTCAGGCCCTCCAGCTTGCCGTCGGAGCAACCCAGCAGGCGGTCCAGGTCGCTCCGCTGGTTGTCCAGCGACGGGGCCGGGACCTCCAATTCCACCTGGAAGACCACGGGAGACAGGTGCCCGAACTCGGCGGCATCGGCCGCCAGGATCCTCTCGCCGTGGATGCGTCTCTCGGCAGGGACTTCCACAACAACGTCGGCCTCCACCTGCACCTGGCAGGCCAGACGCCATCCCGCGTCCAGCTCCTGAGCGCCGAAGAACTGGGCGCAGCGCTCGGAGGGGGGCAGCTCGCCGGAAACCACGCGGACCGCGCACTTGCCGCAGGCCCCTCGCCCGCCGCAAGGGGCCTCGATGTTGACGCCTGCCCGGGCCACCGCCCAGAGCAGCCTCTTCCCCTTCGGAACCCGCGTGCTCTTGCCGTCAGGTTCGACTGTTACCGTCGGCACCGATCTGCTCCCCTGCTGTCTCGCCCCAGCGCGCTCTTTCCGAAGAGCACTCGTAGGCCCTGACCCCGAGATGGCGTGCCGTGCGCGCGTTCCGACCCATGCATGTCAGAAACCAGCCTTCCCCGCCGGCAGCACTCCGGGCATTGCGGTCAGCCCTCATTCCGCATCTGGAGCGTTTCCATGTACTCTTTCACGCACTCCTTGCAGCTCTGGCCATCGGCCCCCTTCTGGATGAACCGGCGAAAATCATCCAGCCAGTTCACCCCCGCGGGAGAATGACGCCGAATGAAGGCCAGAAAACAGACGAAGCGGTCCAATGTTTGCCGGCCCACCGCATGTTCCATGTCGCATGCTGTTGTCTCCGCCTGCCGAGCCTCCAGCCCCAGGATGTCCTCGAGGAAGTCCCTGACAATCTGGTGGCGGGTGGCGAGCTGCTCGGCCCTCTCCCGGCCCCTGTCGGTGAGCGTGATCAATTCGTAGGGCGCGTAGTTGACCATCCCTCTCTCGGCGAGGCTTTGGAGGGCGGCGGTCACCGTCGAGCTTGCCACGTTCTGAGCTCCGGAGATGTCCTTGGGCCGGGCCACCTTCTGCGCGCGCTCGATGCGGTAGATGGCCTGCAGGTAGTCCTCCAGCGTTGGGGTCAGTTTTTCATCCACGGCGTCCGACTCCCCATGCGTTTCGCCCCATGAAACATTATACGAGTCCTGCAAAACATTTCAAGGCGACCCATCTGAAGCTGGGCCCGTGGCCGCAGGTGAACTCTGCGTGCTCGTCGCGGTCTTCCGCAGCACTCCCCGGGTCGCGAGCTGTGAGACACGAAAACAACTCCATGCGAAGCGCTCCGCACGGGCTAACCCAGCGCCACGTCGAGGCTCATCATCAGCGCGAATCCTCCCAGGGCGCCAAGGGTGGCGAAGTCCGTGTGACCGTTGGCTTGGGCTTCCGGGATGAGTTCCTCGACGACGACGAAGATCATGGCCCCCGCGGCGAAGGCCAGCGCGTACGGAAGGACCGGCTGCACCAACAGCACCAACGCCGCCCCCATCACACCTCCTATCGGCTCCACGAGGCCGGATGCCTGGCCATACATGAAGGCCTTGAATCGTCCCATGCCCTCCCGGCGCAACGGCATGGCCACGGCAAGTCCCTCCGGGAAGTTCTGGATCCCGATGCCCAGCGCCAGGGCGATTGCCGCCCCCAGTGTTGCGGATTCATGGCCGGCGGCCACGGCCCCGAAGGCGACGCCAACCGCCAGACCCTCCGGGATGTTGTGGAGCGTTATTGCCGACACCAGCAGGACGCTGCGTTGCCAGGAAGTCCTGATGCCCTCCGCGTGACCGGTGTCCAGGTTGAGATGGAGGTGCGGGAGCACCTTGTCTATGCCGTACAGGACGCCTCCGCCCGCCAGGAAGCCTATCATCGCGGGCATCCACTTCCCTCCGGACATCTCGATTGCCGGGGCCAGCAGCGACCAATAGCTGGCCGCTATCATTACCCCGGCAGCCAGACCCAGCATGCCGTCCATGACCTTCTGGTTGAATCGCTTGATGAAAAGAACGGGTGCGGCGCCCAGGGCGGTCACGAGCCAGGTGAACACCGTTGCCAGCAGAGCCTGAAGCACTGGGTGAAGGTTGGCGAGGCGCTCCTCTATTCCCATCGCTCAGGTTCCTCCCCAGAGGGGCGTCCGGAGCCTGCATGAGGTCGGCCGCCTTTTGCACCTCGAGGTTCCTCTCTTCAGCTTCCCGGGTCCGGCGTACGGGGACCGCATGCGGCGTCGCCCCGTCTCGGTTCACAGAGCGTGCAGCCACAGGCAAGCGCACCGAGCAACAGCAGCACGCCTGCCACAACAACGGTACGGTATCCATACCCGTCCGCCAGCCAGCCGCCGAGCAGCGGCATGAAGTATAGCGGCATGAGCAACGTCCCCTCCAGGGCGAAAAGCATCGGCCGGATTTCCGGGGTTCCAAGTTCCAGGATATAGCCGCCGAAGCCGACGACCGTGGCGCTCATGCTGCCGCCCGCAAGGACGAAAGCCACGGCAATGGCAATGGGAGAGTCGGAGAGGAGAATGACCACGAAGCTGGACACCGCCAACCCCAGTCCCGAAAGAATAACCGCCCGGGTCCCGAGTCGGTTCCCGAGCGGCATCCACGCCAGATTGCTCAGGATCGCGCCTGCTTTCTGGGCGGCGATGTAGAACCCGACCCAGGCCAGCGGGATGCCGATCTCGCGCGTCGCGTAGAGCGTCAGGAATGGCAAGACCAGCGGTACTCCCCCCGACAGCAGGCGAACAACGATCAGGCGTTTCAGAATCGGGTATTCCCGGCGAACATAGTTGAGCTCTTCGCGAAGCGGCCGCAGGCCGGCGCTTTGCAGTTCGCCGGGGTGCTGAGGGAATCTAAAACGGGACATCGCCGTGTATGCCGCGGCGAGCGCGACAAACGACAGCGCGAACAGAACGCCATAATTGCGAGGCCAAGTCAGGCCTTCGGAACCCAGAATATATCTGACGGCCACGCCGGCCGATATCGCAAGAACGCCGCCGGACACGAGGCGCCAGCCGAAGAACGTGCTTCGGCGCTCCGGCGGAATCGTGCCGCTGATGACCTGTTTGAAGGGGAGGACGGCAACCCCGCCGCCGAGAGAGTAAATGGAGACGAGAAAGACGAAGAGAATGAGAATCCAGGCGCTTCCGGTGGGCATCAGCAAGGTACCGGCGGCAATCAGCCCCCAAACCCCGCAGCGCGTCCAGATGCCGGCCAGCATGAGTGGGCGAGCCAAGCCCGGTCTCCGTCGAATCTGCCGCGCCATGGCAATCTGGGGCACAATGCCCACGGCTGCCACCAGGCTGACCACCAGCCCGATCAAGGCCCTGGATTCGGTGAAGCCCGCCAGGAACAGGGGGATGACGGCGTAGGGGTCGGCGAATGCCGTGGCCATATGGAAGAACGCGCCGTGCAGCACCCCGTGGCGCATGTTGTGGCTGCAGACCCGGGCCGCAGTTGCCTGGCGGGCCTGCGCGCTGGCGGGCGCGATCACGAATCCGGTCCCCATTCCTCCTCATTCTCCATCGATTTCAGTTGTTCCTCCAGTTCCTCCAGTTCCTGGAGCATGGCGGGCTTGACCGAGTGGATCGGCATTCGGCCCTCCAGGTCGGCTATCTTTTCCTTGAGCTCTTTTATTTCCTTTTCCCGCGACGGTTTCCGGGCGTATACGTGCGAGCATTCTTCAACGCTGCTTTCCGCGTTCAGCTCTTCAACCCGAAGCGGGCGTACTTCATAGCCAAGTCCGCTGAGCAAACCTGTGACCTCGCCGACCGACTGATTGAGCTTGCCAAGGTAGTCGCGGTGTATTTCACAGAAGATCTGCGGGCTATGATCTTCCAGGACATTCCTGGCCCCCTGCAAGACCAGCAGCTCGCTTCCTTCGCAGTCGAGGTTCAGGAAGTCGATTCGCGCTTCCCCCTGTTCCGCCAGGAAGTCCGTCACTGTCGTCGCCTCTACGTAGAGGCTCTCCGCGTCTTCCGCCGGCGTTATGCCACTTCCTCCACCGTGCTTGTAGAACTGGATGTGCCCTCGGCGGTTGCCCAGGGCAAGCTGGTGGAGGCTCACGTTATCCGCGCCATTGCGCCGGAGGTTCTCCTTCAGTTCCGTGTAGAACTCGGGCACGGGTTCGAGAGCGTAGAGGTGGCCTTGGGCGCCGATCTGCCTGGATATGGCAATGGCGGTCACCCCGCGGTTCGCGCCCGCCTCTATGACGTGCATGCCCGGCCTCAGAACGGATCGCAGGAACTCCAACTCTCCTGCGTGGTGCGGGTTGTCCTTGAGTTCGCGCTGGAACTCTTCAGAGCCGAAAACAAA
This sequence comes from uncultured Planctomycetia bacterium, assembly GCA_964581145.1. Classification (GTDB taxonomy): domain Bacteria; phylum Planctomycetota; class SZUA-567; order JAKLDR01; family JAKLDR01; genus CAZONU01. Next base: position 4,770 of record CAZONU010000075.1, on the reverse strand, counting down.
GCTGTTCATTTGCCCTCTTCCCCCGACTTGAGAGGGTAGCTCTTCTCGCCCGCGCGCACCGGCACGTCCAAAATGTTCTCCGGGGGAACGAGCGGGCACACATAGGCGTCGCTGTACGCGCACCAGGGATTATAGGCCGCGTTCAGGTCGAGGACCCACTTGTCCCCCCCGGGGAGGCGCGCGTCCGGACCCAGGTCCAGGTAGCGGCCCGCCCCGTGGCTCTCCCGGCCGCTGGTAGCATCCCTGAAGGGGATGAAAAGCTCCTCCCCGCCGGGATCGCTCTTGTACGCCTGGAGAACGCACTGCCGCCCGGCCAACTCGAAACGAAATTCCCCCCAGCGGTACAGCTTCCGAATGCGGCCGCCGGTGTCCGCTACCTCGACGGCCCGCTTGTCGCTGTGCTCGTGAAGCTCCAGCTCGCAGCGGTACGCGGGATCGGGGGGCCAGTAGTCAAGCTCGCGAAATCCAGCCTGCTCGTTCAAGGGCAGAGGCGATTGGGGATGAGAACCGAAGAAGTCGTCCTTCTGTTTCCTTGCGGCTTCGGTCTGCTGTTCCCACGTGTCCATGCCCATCCCCTCTTCCTCCGACTGTGCCCGGCGGTCAAGCGGGGCAGCGCCGGCTTGCCCCCCCCTCCCCCTTGCCCGGAGCTTGGTTTGCAATGACCGCTTTACGATGTGGCCAGCGAGATGGCGTCGTTGGGACATTCATCCACGCAGGCGCCACACTCGGTACACAGTTCGGCGTTAACCGACGCCACATCCTCAACGCTGATCGCCTCCTGCGGGCAGGCGTCCTCGCAGACTCCGCACCCCACGCACTTGTCCTGGTCTACAACGGCAGCCATTCGCGATTCCCCTTCGCTATCTCAGGAGCTTGATGCCCGCAGAAAACCCCAGCTTCACACCCTGCCGGCCGCAGGTGGGCCGGCCCGTTTGCCCACGCTGACCACGGATTTCATGAAATCGATGCTCCGAATCTCGGCCTCCAGCTCGGTGACATTCCCAAAGAGGTCGGTCACCCGCAGCCCCGCGGGCGTGCGTTCGATCCCGGCAATATCGGTCAGGCCATTTGGTATTTCATCTTCCTCATCACCAGCGAATCTCACCCGCGCCAGGCACATCCTGGGCCTCCTTTCGCGTCAATTCCCTTCCGCGGCTTCGCTGACCGCCAGGACAGAATCCAGGAGCGCTTGGACTTCAGCGGCAACGGCCGCGCCATTCAACGCCGCGCCTTCCAACCCGGCCTGGAGGAACTCCTGGCGAAAGGGTATCCTCGACAGCACCGGCACGCCCCGCTGCTGGAGAGCGTCCGCCAGCTGCGCGGCGATCTCGGCACTGCCGAATTTGTTAAGGACCGCCCCCGCGAACCTTGCCCCTGCTTCGGAAGCCAGCTCTTTGATTCGTTCGGCCAGACCGACCGACTCCAGGGAAGGCTCGACCACCGCAATTACCGCATCAATGCTCGTTTCCACGCCACGCCCGAAATGCTCCACCCCGGCTTCCATGTCTACGACCACGACCTCGTCGTCGCCCGTGCGTAGCTTCTTGAGGAACTCCCGGCTCAGCACGCCCATGGGACATGCGCATCCTTCGAGAGTCCGGTGTATCTTCCCGATGCACACCAGCCCGATGCCGTCCGCCCGCTGGACGTGGGTGCCGGGCAGGTCGTCCGCATGGAACTGGTCCCGCGCCAGGACGGGCTTCCCCTGGTAATCGCCGTTTTCCGTGAAGCCGGTGCGCAGAACGCGCTGGATGCTCTTTTTACCGCCGACCAGTTCCATCAGCGGCGCGGGCGGCTCCTCGAGGCCGAGCATCCAGTAGAGCCCGGCATTCGATTCGTCCGAGTCAACCACGAGGACCTGTTTCCCCCTGTCCCGGAGTTCAGCCGCCATAAGGGCAACTACAGTGCTCTTGCCGCTGCCTCCTTTCCCGCACACGCAGATCTTCACAGCATTTCCCCCTCTGCCGGGGCCTTGTGTGCTTTGGCCCAGATGAGCTGTTTTCGTTCGACAAGCCTGGATTCGATGTCTGCGAAGCCAGCCTGGTTCAACATTTCCGCCGCCTCCGCTGGCGTGTAGTAATTCTCATTCCACAGCCGCTGCGCGAGCGAACCCCGGGGGAAATCCACCACAAGGATCACGCCCCCGCCGCGCAGGGACCGGTTGGCCTCTCTCAGCACTTCCACCGGCTTCTCCATCTCGTGAAGCGCGTAAACGCTCACCACCGCATCGACCGAGCCGTCCCGGATGAAGTCAAGCCTCCGCGCGTCGGCCTTGAGACACTCAACCTCCTCGCGAGCATCCTTGTCTTCCGGAAAGCCGCCCTCGGAGATATCCACCCCGACGACGCGCTGGCGGTTCTCGCGGGCCAGAAACCGCGCCAGCTCGCACGAACCGCAGCCGAGGTCCACGACCTGACCGGCGAAACGCAGGTCGCCCGCGATCCGTTCCCGGATCCGATCCTTGATCCGGTCGTAGAAATCCTCCGGCACCTCCAAGCTGTCAACTTGATTGTTCTCAGCGGCCATTGACGGCCGCTCCACGGGGAGGGGGGCTTCTTTTCCCTTGGGGGCGAGCGCCCGGCTCACTTGTGCGCCTCCAGCAACCGCAGGCAGCCGCGGAAGAAGGGATGCGACACAAGGCCTCCGAATCCAGCCGATTGCAGCATCCCCTCCAGGTCGAGATCAAGGAACTCAAGGGCCAACTCACACTCCAGGTGGGTGAAAGCCCAGCGCAGGGGAAACCAGAGCTCCTCCAGCTCAAATTGGGCATAGTCCAGAATCCACAGGGTGCCTCCGGGATTCAATGCTTCATGAGCGTTCGTTAAGATGCCCTCCTTGTCGGCATCCTCGAAACCGTGAAGCACGAAGAAAAGGCACGCCTTGTCGAACTCCCGGCGGAAACCAAGAGGCCGCTCAATCCGTGCTTTCACGAAGCGGGTTGACCTATAGGGCCGGCAGCGCCGCCGCGATTGTCCAAGCATCTCCTCGCCGATGTCAACGCCGACGAGACGCCCGGTCCGCCCGAGCGCGTCCATCATCAGGCATGCGTTGCGCCCCGTTCCCGACCCCAGGTCCAGGATTTCATCTCCCGGCCTTATTCGCATCTTCGCCAGAACATTTCTCATGAAGCGGCGGTGCCCTCCCAGGAAGAGGAAGAGAAGGTCCATCACCAGGTCGTAATGCCGGGCGAACCATCCGCTTATTTCAACCCTGCTCCGTGGCGCCATCTTCACCTCAACGGCTGCGGGAGCCCATGAAACCAGCAGCCGTCACTACGTTCATGCGCCGGGGGCAATCTCTCTCCTTTGCGCCACATTCCCCGTCCCGAATGGGCGTGACGCTCTCCGCGCCGGAGAACCCGGACTTGCCCCGGCAGCCCGTTGGGCGCGCCCGCTTTTCGACTCCTCGAACATTATGCGAGGGGCCGAAAACATGTCAAATGACAAAATGCCCGCTCCCGGCGGTTACCGGCAGCTCTTACCTGAGCGCGGTCTTGACGGCTTCTCCCCTGGTCATGCGGGAAGGAACGAGACTTCGGGAACGGTCCTGTGCGAATCAGGTTCGTGCGAATCAGGCTGTCATTGACGACGGCTGTGCAGCCGATAGACTCGTCGCGCAGGGGGGCTATCTTCCAAAGGGGAGGGCGCGACCGGTGAAGATCGCCGTGGCGGCGAGCGCGCCGGACTTGGACGCGAAAGTAGAGCGCAGGCTGGGCCTGTGCTCCTATCTGCTCCTGGTTGAGACCGAGACTATGGCCTTCGAGGCGGTGTCCGTTCCGCCGGACGCGGGCGGCCCCGGAGCCGGCGTCAGGACCGTGGCTCTGGCGGTCGCGAACGGCGCGGGCGCGGTCATCGCCGGGTACGTCTCTCCGAACATCGCCGGAAAGCTCCGCGAGAGCGGCGTCGAGGTCCTAACCTCCGTGGGCGGGAGGGCGCGCGAGGCGGTCGAGAAGTACGCCAGGGGAGAGCTCGACCGGCGCGAGCCGCTCGAAGCCCGCGGCGGAAGGGCCGCCGGCTCCCTGAAGAGATCCGCGCGGCAGTTCGCCTCGGTCCTCCCCGTCCTCCTCGGGGTCATAATGCTGGTGGGGCTTTTCAAGACCTTCGTGACCGGGGAGATTCTTTTCTCCGTCTTCACTGGCGATCCGCCGCTGGACGCGCTTCTCGGGGCCGCCTTCGGCAGCGTCCTCGCGGGGAATCCCGTCAACAGCTACGTCATCGGTGACGCCCTGCTCTCCGCGGGGGTCAGTCTCTTCGCGGTAACCGCTGTCATCCTGACCTGGGTGAGCGTGGGGCTGGTCCAGCTTCCCGCCGAGATATCGGCCCTCGGGGCCAGGTTCGCCGTCTCCAGGACCGTGGCGGCGTTCATTCTGTCGATAGTGATCGCGCTGCTGACCGCGCTGCTGGTGGGAGTCCCGGCGTGAAGCCGCCGTCTGGTGCGGACAGCCGGGACCGGAAAGGCGGCTGGGGCCGCTTCCTCCGGCGATGGGCCTTTCTCCTGTCCGTGACCGCCGTCTATGCCGTCCTCCTGCTGGCGGCCCCGAGCCGCGCTCTGGCCGCCTTGAGGGCCAGCAGCCGGGTCCTGCTTCAGGTGGCCATCCCGCTCTCGGTTGCGTTTGCCCTGATGTTTCTGATCAATCTCTTCATGAAACCCGCGCACGTCGCGCGCTTCATGGGCAGCGGGGCCGGCTTCAAGGGGGTCGTGCTCTCGACCGCGGCGGGCATTTTCTCGATGGGGCCCATATACGCCTGGTACCCGCTGCTCAAGAGCCTC
>CAZONU010000074.1:0-15651 GCA_964581145.1 uncultured Planctomycetia bacterium | reverse complement strand
ACCTTCCACGACAGCGAGACGAACCTGACCTCGGACGAGCTGGCCGCGCGCGTGGAGGAGCTGGCCGGGGAGACCGCCGCCGGCCTCTTCGAGGACCGCCTGGGCGGGGCCCTGGAGGAAGGCGAGCTCGCCGAGCGGGTGCGGACCCTGGCCGGGGAGGTCATAGAGGAGCGCCTGGAGGGCGGCTTATCGGCGGCCCTGAAAGCGGTCCCCGACGAGAAGAAGGTCCGCCGCCTGGCCGGGGAGGTGGTCGATAAGGTCCTGAACAAGAAGAACTTCCTGACCGAGAAGGCCGCCGCGGCCCGGCCGCGCCTCAGCGCCGAGGAGGCCGAGGCCATCGCCCGCCGCGTGGCCGAGGAGGTCGCCGCCGGGGTCCCCCGCCTGAGCGACGAGCAGATCAGCGAGCTGGCCGCCGGGGTCCTCCAGGACCGGCTCGGCGCGACGCTGGCCCCGGTGCTCGCCGAGCAGCTGAAAAGTGACGCGTTCGCCGCCCGCGTCGAGGAACTCGCCGCGGAGGGGATCGCCGCCCGGCTGGAAGAGGCGCTGGCCTCCCTGCCCGACGAGGAGCGGGTCCGCCAGCTGGCCGGGGAGGCCGCCGCCGAGCGCCTGGAGTCGGTCCCCGACGAGGAGCGGGTCCGCCAGCTGGCCGGGGAGTCCTTCGGGGAGCTGCTCTCCGGCGAGGGCCTGGGCGCCCGGGTCAGGGAGCTGACCGCCGGCCTGGCCGAGGAGGTCTCCCGGGACGTCCGCGAGCACGTCCGCGACGAGGACTTCACCGAACGCGTCCGCGAACTGGCCGCGGGGGCCGCCGAGCAGGTGCTCGGCGCGCGGGTGGAGAAGCTGGAGGCCGAGGTCGAGCGCAAGGCCTCCGCCGAGGACCTCTCCCGCGAGCTGGAGGCCGCGGGCGCCGAGCTCAGCAAGGAGGTCTCCGACCTGGGCGCCGCGGTGGCCGAGTTGCGCGCCGGCCAGGCCGAGGCCCAGAGCCGGGCGGGCGAGGCCGCCCGCCGGGTGCTGGCGGCCGAGCTGGAGTCCGTCCTGGGCGCGGCCCTCGCCGAGCACGTGGGCGGCGAGGAGTTCGGCGCGCGCGTCGAGGAGCTGGCCGGGCGGGCCGCCCGCGAGGCGGCCGGCGACCGGCTGGCCGAGGCGCTGGGCTCGGTTCCCGACGAGGAGAGGGTCCGCGAGCTGGCCGAGGAGGCCGCGCGCCTCGCGCCGGGCCTGAGCGCGCCAGAGGCCGAGAACATCGCCCGCCGGGTCAGCGAGGAGGCCGTCTCGGAGCTGCCGCGCCTCACCGCGGAAGAGGCCGAGGCCATCGCCCGCCGCGTGGCCGGGGAGGCCGGCGGCGGGGATCTCGAGGAGCTGGCCGAGCGGGCCGCCGGGGAGGCCTTCGAGAAGCGCATCGAGGAGGCCCTGGAGCAGCACGTCGGCGGGGAGGCCTTCTCGGGGCGCGTCCAGGAGCTGTCCGCCGCGGTCTTCGCCCAGATGGTCAGCGGGGCGCTGACCGACTGCCTGTCCAGCGAGGAGTTCGCCGCCCACCTGGAGGGGATGACCCGGGAGTCCCTGTCCGCGAGCATCGCGCCGGCCCTGGAGAGCTACACCAGCTCGGAGGCCCTGGCCGGGCGGATCAACGAGGTGGCCGGCAAGGAGCTGGCCGCGCTGGTCGCCGAGCGCCTGGGGAGCGACGAGTTCAAGGCGGCGGTGCGGGAGGCGGCCGCCGGCGCGACCGAAGAGACCAGTGCCGCCCTTGAAGCCTTGCGCAAGGATGTCGCCGAGGCCCGCGAGGCCGCCGCGCAGCCGGCCGAAGACCAGGAGCTCAGGGAAAAAGTAAGCTCGCTGGACTCCGCGGTCGGGGAGACCGGTGCGGCCCTTGAAGCCCTGCGCAAGGATGTCGCCGAGGCCCGCGAGGCGGCCGCGCAGCCGGCCGAGGACCAGGAGATCAAGGAGAAGGTGAGCTCGCTGGACTCCGCGCAGGCCGGGCTCAAGGAGTCGCTGGCCGGGGTCGGCAAGGCCCTGGAGGAGGTCCGCTCGCGCCTGCCCGAGGACGATGCCGAGGCTGAGACCCGGATTCATCGCCTGGAGGAGGGCCTCGACACCCTGACCCTCTGCCTCAAGGGCACGGGGTTGCTCTACCAGCGGCTGAATCGCATGGAGCAGACCCTGGAGAAACTGCCCGGCGCCGAGGATATGGAGAAGACCGTCGCGGACCTGCGCAAGCAGATCAGCAGCACCACCAAGGTGTTCTCCACGGTGCCGGACGCGACGGAGGTCAAGCGGACCGCCGAGGCGGCGCTGGAGCCGGCCCTGGAGCGGCTGGAGCAGCTGGAGAAGCAGCTGGCCGAGGCCCCCGGGGCGGGGGCGGGCGCCCCCGACGAGAAGCAGATCGAGGAGATCGCGGCGAAGGTCATGCGCGAGCGCTTCTCGGCCAGCGGGATGGCGGCCTTCATCAAGGACGTGGTCAACAAGACCCTTGAGGAGCGGCCCGCGGCGGAGAGCGCGGGGGCCCCGGGCGCCGGCCTGGAGCCCGCGGTGCGCAAGGCCGTCGACGAGATCTCCGACGAGCGCGGCCTGGTCACCGAGGAGGTCCTCGGCGAGCGCTTCGGGCAGGTGATGCGCACGCTCAAGGGCCAGGTGGCGTCCATGATCGAGGAGTCCGCCAAGCGCCGCGCGGTGACCGAGACGCGCATGCTGCGCGTCAAGGACGTGCAGGCCGCGACCGACCCCAGCAAGGTCCGGGACGCGCTGTCCACCGAGGAGGTCGACGGGCTCCTGGAGCAGATCGTGGAGAGCGACGACTTCAAGATCGCGCTGGACGGCAGGTTCCACACCATACTCGAGTACCTCAAGAGCGAGGTGGTGCCCAAGGCCGTCCGCCAGCACCTGGAATCCAAGGGCGGCGGCGCCGGCCGGTAGCTGAGCGCGCGAGGTATCCTGATATCCAGGGGAGTATCCCCGCCCCTTCCCCAGCGTAGCCACGGGTGGTGACTGCCAACCCGTTGTATTTGTTAACATTAGATGCTACAATGAACTCCACACCCGGGTTCGGGAAGAGGCGGAGGAGCCAGCGTGACCGAAGCCAAGCCCAGCCCAACTCCCGCTGGCTCCAGTCCGAAGCGCTCCAAGCGTATCTGCATCTACTGGGGAATCGCCCTCACGCTGCTTGCATCGCTCGGTCTCTTGCTCATTCTCGCGTTTGGGCAGAGGCAAGGGAACGAAGTAGGAGTACGTGGCAGGGACCCGGGCCCACAACACGACACAGAAGCCGTCAAGCCTGCCCCCCCGGAGCGGCCGGACGTCGCCATCACCCCCCGCACCCATGACGCCTGGGAGGCCCTCGAGGAGGTGGAGCGGCGGGGCGGCGTGCGGGTGGCCGCGTTCGGCGGTCGGCCAACACTTCTGGTGCCTGCGGGACTGCGCTTCGAGGCGGTAAAGGGCCGACGACTGGTCGCGATGGTGGCGGATCATCACGGGCTTGAGGTGACGTGGCTCAGGGAGGGCAGGCTCGCGGTACTTGGGCGCGGGGCGCCGGAGGCCGCAGTGAAGCGGGCGCTGGCGGGCTTGAAGTCGTCCGAGCCGGCTGCGCGGCGGGAAGCTGCTTGGTTGGCCGCGTGGCTCGAGGACGTGCGGGTGGTGGAGCCGCTGCTTGCGGCTTGCGCGGACACGGACGCCAAGACCGCCCGGCAGGCGATGCGAAGCGCCAGGTGGTTGGGCCTTGACCCCGTGGCGGCCGTGGGTGGTGAGAAGGCCGTGGCGCTTCTCCGCAAGCTCAATGACAACCCCGACGTGCCCTGGCGCCAAGTCTTGGACGTGCGCGCGCAAGCGGCCGGGGCCTTAGGCTGGGCCGGAGGCAAGAAGGCTGTGATGGCCCTGGAGAAGCTTGTCAGAGAAAAGCTGTTCGTGGGGCCGGATGCGGTCGACGCTCTTGGTCGGGCCGGCGGGGAAAAAGCCGTGGCTCTCCTCGAGAAGCTCGCCGGGGACGCGGACGCAGACGTGCGGGCGAGCGCGGTCTTGGCCCTGGACTGGATTGACGGCGAGAGAGCCTTGACGCTCCTCGAGAAGCTCGCCGGGGATGCGGACTGGAACGTGCGGGCGAGCGCGGCCGACGCCCTGGGCCGGGTCGGCGGGGAAAAAGCCCTGGCGCTCCTCGGGAAGCTCGCCGGGGACACGGACTGGAACGTGCGCAGGAGCGCGGCCGAAGCCTTGGGTCGGGTCGGCGGCGAGAGAGTTCTGACGCTCCTCGAGAAGCTCGCCAGGGATGCGGACCGGAACGTGCGCTGGAGCGCGGCCGAGGCCCTGGGTCGGGTCGGCGGCAGAAAGGCCGTGACGCTGCTTGAGAAACTCGCCGAGGACACCAACAAGGTCGTGCGCAGCAGCGCGATCGAGGCCCTGGGTCGGGCCAGTGGCGGGGAAGTCCTGGCGTGTCTCAAGAAGCTCGCCGAGGACGCGGACTGGAACGTTCGTGCGCCCACGGCCGACGCCCTGGGCGAGATCGGCAGCGGGAGGGCCGTGACGCTCCTCGGAAAGCTTGCCGAGGACACGAACAGGAACGTGCGCTGGAGCGCGGCCCGGGCCCTGGGCTGGACGGGTGACAAGAAGGCTGTGGTACCCCTCGAAGGGCTCGCCGGGGATGCGGACGCGAGTGTGCGTGGGATCGCGGCCCATGCTCTGGGCCTTGTCGGCGGTGAGAAAGCCTTGACTTTGCTCAATAAGCTTGCCGGGGACGCGAACGCGAATGTGCGCGCGAGCGCGGCCGATGCCCTGGGCCGGGTCAGCGGCAAGAGGGTGCGCGATGTGCTGCTCAGGCGACTGACCGAGGAGAAGGAGAGGGGCATACTCATCGTGATAGCCGATTGCCTGCGGGCCCGCTGTCCCGGCGACCCGGCGGTCCAGAAAGCGCTCAAGGACTTGAAGCTCCCCGATGGCGGTTGCCGGCTCCCGGACAGGCCGGACGCGGACAGGCAGCCGGAGAAGCAGTAGCACATGACCGCCCCCGCCCCTTACTTGCCAGTCTAGAGACCGGAGTCGGGAGTCCGGAGGAAGCAGCGAAGATGTTGAGTTTCCACTCTTCGAGGAACTGCCTACAGTCTCCAGTCTGGGGCGATGCGATGACCGCCCCCGCCCCTTGGACTGGTACACGGAGAGAATGGAGACCGAAACAGACTGGAGGGATGGCTTGGAAACGCCATCTGGGAAATGTCGGCTGAGATGACTAATCCGGACCCATTGGCAGTTTTGAAGGCATACGGCAAGATAACAGTAGAGGAACATCTTAGAAAGGTCAGGGAAAGAGCATCTGACATCAGACAAAAACAGTGGGAAATAGACCAAGTTATGGAGACTATAGATAACAGGATACGAAATCTGTCAAAAGGGCAACGTAAAGTAGCGGGCAATGGAGTCACTAAAGAAGAACTGAAAGCATACATTTTCCTGAAAGAGATTATTGACCAAGAAGGCCAAGCATTAGAACCACGGGATTATATCCTGATTGCCATAAACTCAAGGGATCCTTCTGTAGCATATGAAAATACTCCTTCAACAATATTTGATTTCGCTCGGATCTTGGAGGAACCCTCTGGACATCATAAGAATCCAGAAGCCTTAGTAGACAAACTGAAAGATTTGCTGGCAGAACAACCAACATACATGAGAGAAGGAATAGTAAGATTCAGAGAACCCAGATCAAAAGACACAGCTGAACATGAAGGAGCAGTCATCAACATATTCTACACAACTGCCCCAGGAGAGAATTATCTTTCTCTATTTGACCATGATCAAACAAGGGCATTCCTAAGAAGCAGAGGTTATGTAACTGCATATAAAGCTGTTGACCTGCCCCCATCCGGTGCCGGCGGCCTATGACCGCCCCCGCCCCTTCCGGACCAGTTAAGCGCTCCAAGCGCATGCTCGCCTTCTACGTGGCCATGGGCGTGGTGCTGGCCCTAGCGGTCGGCTTCTACTTTGCCTGGACGCCGCTGAGGGTCAGTTACACCATTCACAAAATACGAAGCGCCCCGAAGACCGTGCAGTCACGCGAGGAACTCCTTCTCCGTGAGGAACGGATTCTGTACTGCCTCGAGAGGGCGAGCCAGGGACATCGCCTGGCTATGGCCGCAATTGTGGAGGGGCTGACGGATGGAAGTTTCCTTGTCCGCGTCGAGCCTTCCGTCACCCTCAACAATTTTCACATCCCTGATCTTGCCTACGTTGCTGCTCGCACTCAACCGGGTCTGTTCTACGAGGAACTCGACCGGCGAACGGACGAGCAATCTCTCCATGTACTGTGGCAGATCTGCGACCAAAGTGGGGATAGTCGCGGCCTGCCGCCGGGCTGGGACCATTTGAACTTTGATGTCCACATCGTGCGGGGGACCTCGGAATCCAGCCCAAAGGCCATGGTCCGGCTGGCTGCGCGACTCAAGTCTGCGTCCGAGAAGGCAACGAATCCGAATGACAGAGGGGTCTCGAAGTCGGCGCTCGACTACTTACGCCGGCGCTTCGCCAGCCAGCTCGGAGCAGCACCAGCGACAGAATCGGGAGCCCAGAAATGACCACCCCCTTCCCTTCAACTGGTTCAGGGTGCATAGCGGGCAGGAGTAGTCCATGATGACCACCCCCGCCCCTTTGACTGGTACAGGTGGAATAGTGGGCTGGAGTAGTCCGAGATGACCGCCCCCGCCCCTTTCCCAGCATAGTCACAGGAGGGAGATCAATGGCTCTGACGAGGAGAAATGGTGCCAGGTTCTTGGCCATGCTGCTTGTCGTGGTCATTCCTGTGACAGGATGTACGCGCGGCACCTCAAAGAAGCCGGTCGAACGCGCTCCCAGTTTGCCGGAGGGTCTGCACCTGCGCCTTGAACTGGTCAAGAAGCGCTACCGCATGCCGGAACAAGTATGCGCTACGGTCAGCTACATCAACAACACGGACCGGCCAATCACGATCTTTAGCACACGTCGCAGCGAAAACCCTGGATTCCCGGGCGAAACCTACGTCTTCAAGAAGGATGGCAAGGAACTTGGCCGCAAGACGTTCGTGGGCATTCACCAACGGCCCGAGGCCCACACAATAGAGCCGCGGACGAGCTGGAGGAGGAGAATCTCCGACCTCAACGGGACGGCATTCCGTGGTCCCATTCGCACCCCCGGGCGCTACACGCTAGAACTTGCCTATGAGTCTCCGACCAAGGCAGACAAAGAGCAGCCTGGGCATTTCATCGGCAGGTTGAAAGCCCCACCAGTGGAAGTGGAAGCGAGGCCCTACGCGAGCTCAGGCGACGACGCCTCTTGGGGTGCCCCCGGCGGGGGTTTGAGGGTTGGGCTCTCGCCACTCAAGTGGGAATTCAAGAGGCACGAACCCATCCGGTTGATGATCCACGTGGAGAATGTGGGAAGCCGGAAGTGGGAGATGGCGAAAGTGGGAAGCCCGAAGCGGAAGATGCTGTTCGGAAACCAGAAGCGGAAGAGGCTGAAAGGAAATGAGCGCAAGGCTTGGGTGTACGTCTTGCCAAGGGCAGCAGGCATGCCACCCACGTCCACTTATCACACAGCAGTGGTGCACGTTGCACCGTGGGCGGTTCTGGCGAAAGGCGAGAGAAAGACCATGTCGGTTCGAGCGGACAATTCCATCTGGAAACTTCATGATTCGGCCACGAAGAAGGCCCGAGTGCTGACAGATGGGTTGCCTCCCGGCAAATACACATTCACGCTTGAGTACTGTTGGCAGGTTGAGAAGGGAGTCACCAGCAAGTTGAGGACTGGTCCAGAAACAATCGAGATAAGGTCGGACAAGTAGGAAGCAGCAATGACCGCCCCCACCCCTTCCCCTGGACCTGTTAAGCGCTCGAAGCGCCTGTATGTATACTGGGGCGTGGCGCTGACCCTCCTGGTCACGCTAGGCCTGGTGTGTTGGACGGTGGTGATCCCCTACTTCCGGGTTCGACGGGTCGTTATGCAGAAGTCGACCTTCGGACCGGATGGGTGCCGTGCTGCGATTCAAGAGCTGGGAGGGCCAACGGCCGCTGCCGGCAACCTCACCTTCTACCTGCGCCTACCAGCATGGACCGCTCCGAACCGACACGTTGCTACCTACGTGCTGTGTGGGTGCGGTGAAGAGGCGGTGCTCAGTCTCCGCGGACTGCTTAGGGACGAGGATCCAGTCGTCGCACGACTCGCACAGGCGGGACTGGAGGGCGTCAGGTACTTGCCCAGACTACGGGCTGAGTTAGGTGAAGACTGGAGACTCTTCTTCATACCTGCAACGGAAGGGGGGTATTTCGAAGGCAGACATAAGGAACCTCATCAGGTGCTCCTCGAGCCCATATCAAGCATGCTCATGCTCAGCTCACCGCGTTCCTGCTTCGCCTTCCTGCTCCAGCCGATAAGTCCAGAACCACGGTGGGATCAGGGCCTTGGTCGGAACTACCACAGTTACCCCTTCGGAGAGACAGACACCCACCGTATCTATGGGGGTGTCCGGGCAGGAGCGCCAGCCAAGCATGCGAAGCAAGTGAATGCGGCGGTGCGCCGGGCGCTTGGTGTTGACTGGGGACCAAGAGACGACAATCTCCGCTGCAAGGTTGAGTTGCCCAGGAAGCGCTTCATGGTTGGCGAAGAGGTCTTCTTCACTCTGACCGTACAGAACATCTCAACTAGGCAAACCACGATCTACTGCGGCCCCCTGTGGGTGGCAATACGCAAGGGCCTCGTAATCGAACTGGACCACATGGTGTGCTACGGTCCGTCTCCTGAGAGCATTCCAGGAATGCGCACGACAAACGGCATCCTGGATCCAGGCGAGAAACGGCAGTGGCAGTTACCCCTGCACGCCTGGCGGGATCCCCTCCGGCCTGGCAAGGGAATATTGGACACACCCGGGAAGCATGAGTTACGCTGTGGCTACTGCTACCATTATGATGGGCACGGTTCGAGGGAAGCACCGAAAGCTGTGTATGGCTGTCCCAATGCGATTGAGGTAGTAGCCGAGGATGGGGAGTCGATCCGCAGAGCCGTCGCAGAAGCCTTGAAGAAGATCAAGGCCGCAGAGCAGAAGGACAAGTAGCAGATGACCAGCCCCGCCCCTTCCCCACGGGAGTCTGAGTCGCCACAGGGGGGGCGGGCCTGTGGATAAGACCGGACTGTCCAGAAGGGTCATCGTTGGGTGGTCGTTGGCCATGCTGGCTGTGGTAGGCTTGGCCTGGTTGGTCGGCGCAGTGGTGTGGCCACTTCTGAAGACGCGCCAAGCGTTGGAGGAATGGACTCCCCCCTACGCGACGTTTACGATGAGCTGGTCGCTGCCCAGTGGACCGCCCCCCAAGGAAGGCTATTGGTACGAGCCTCGCCACCCGGCGGGTACTGGGCCAGTGATGACAGCCGATTACGATCCTCTGTCGGACCCGGTTCTTCGCAGGCTCGGCGGTCGGGAGCGGATTGTCGAACGGCTCGACCGCTACTTGAGGCTTCCCCAGTTCCTAACGACCAAGGAGTGCAGGCTAAGGGCCATCTGCGTGCTGAAGCTGTGCGGGGAGGAGCAAGGAGCCCAGGCTCTCATCAACGCGCTCGGGAATCCGGACTGGGAGATTCGGGCCCGAGCAGCTTTGGCGCTGTCCGAGACTTGGCCGCCAGCGTCGGAAACCGTGCTCGAACTGGAAGGTCTTCTGGATGACAAGAAGGACGTCGTTCGCTGGAGTGCCGCTTGGTCCCTGAAGAAGATCCGTGCAGACCAAGCCAGGAAGGAGCAGAACTAGTGACCGCCCCCGCCCCTTCCCCGCAGTTGCCACAGGAGGCGCTGAAGGAGGCCGCGCCGCGCCCGCGCCAGGGCTGCGCGGACGGCCTCGATTACAGCGCCTGCCCTACGCTCTCCAGAAACCCGGCGTCCGGCATGGTGTAGGGCCGGAACTTCTCCAAGGTGCCGTCGCTCTCGACGGCCAGCAGCGCCTTGTGGAGGCCCAGGTTGCTCGCCGCGGTGGAGTCGCAGATTTCCGAAGAGTCCGCCGGGCTCATCTGGAAGAGCACGCGCATGTCGAACTCGCGCCGCGCGCTCCGCGCCAGGGCCCGCGACAGGTTCGCCAGCGTGTCGCACCAGACGATGCAGTGCACCCCGTGCTCGGGTCCCTCGCGGAGCAGGTTGGCGAAGATGTCTCCGGTGGAAGAATCCTCCCCCGCCCCCGCCCCCGAGGAGAAGGAGAAGGAGTCCTCCTGCCGCAGCGCCCGGAGGCGCTGCAGGCCGAAGGCGATGACGTAAGTTCTTCCCTCGGCGCGCTCGTCGCCCTGCTCCGCGGCCGCGATGTGCTCTTCGTTGACCTGCCGGAGGACCTTGTCGATGCTCCGGAGGCCGGGGACCGCCAGGCGCGACTTCCCCACCACGCCGGCCAGCGCGGCCAGGCGCGCGGCGTTCTCTCCGGTCTTGCCCTCGCTGTCGAAGACGATGAACTTGGCGTCCTCCCGGCGGTGGCCGGCGGCCAGGCCGATCAGCGCCGCCATCACCGTCGCGAAGGCCGCCTGGCGGTTCTGGCCGACGATCAGCAGATTGCTGCCGCCGGCGCGGGCGAAGCGGACCTCCGTGGGCCCCTTGATCGCGCTGGCCGCCCCGACCCAGGTGCGCCCGGAGGTGCCGCCGGGGAGGTCTCCCTCCGCCAGCAGCTCCCCCAGCAGGGGGTTGTCTCTCAGGTCCGCAGGCGCGTTGCCCTCGAAGACGATCGTGCCCTCCGCGGGACGCTCGCCCTCCTCCTCGGCCCGGGCGGCGAGTTGGAGCAGGTGGTGTTCCTGAACGTCCTCCGGCATCCACACGACCTGGAAGGGGGTGTTGCCTTCGAGCAGGCCGGACATGTCGTTGTAGATGGCCTCGCCGGGGCGGGCCAGCAGGCGCGCGGCGGCGTTGTCCTCGCTGAGGATCAGGTGCGAGTCCGACTCGTTGCACTGCAGGGCGATGCGCACGCCCATCTGCCCCAGGGTGCTCTTGGCCAGCGTGTAGATGCCGCTGAGCGTCTGCGAGCCGAGGATCACGTGGATGCCGAAGGCGCGGCCCTGGCGCACGAAGCGGTCCAGCAGCAGCGCGGCGTCGCGGGCGATGACGTCGTCCTCCGTGAAGAACTCCTGGAACTCGTCGATGAGCAGGAGCGTCCGGGGCGGGTATTCCTCCGGGGAGCTTCGGCGATAGCTGGCCAGGTCCTGCACGCCGGCCTTCCGGAACATGTTTCCCCGGCGGCTCAGCTCCTCGTTGACTTTCTGCAGCACGCTGAGTCCGAACTCGCGGTCGCTCTCGATGGCGATGACCCTGGCGTGGGGCAGCCGGTGCGTGGCGAACAGCTTGAACTCCACGCCGTGCTTGAAGTCGATCAGGTAGAACTCGACTTCCCGCGGTCTGAACCACAGGGACGCGGCGGTGATGATCACGTGGAAGAGCGTGGACTTGCCCGAGCCGGTCCGGCCCCCGATGAGGGCGTGCTGCGCGGTGCCGCGGCCCAGGTCGAGATGCTGGATGCGCTCCGCGCCGGACCGCCCGATGGGCAGGCGGATGCCGCTCTCCGCGGACAGGCTCCAGGTTTCTTCCGCACCCGGAACGACGGCGTCGAAGGGAAGCTCCACCTGCTGCGCATCGACTGAGCACTTGCCGATCCCGTCCAGGAGCCTGGCCATCGCCTCGTCCTTCGGCGGGACCTCACCGGAGAACTCGCCCTTTCTGAGGCCCGCGTGGTCGACAATGAGCCTGTTGCCATCGTCGCTGAGGACCAGTGCGTTGGCGAGCATGTTCTCCGGGTCGTCGTCCTCGGTGAGCTTCGCCCCAGCGCCGCGATGAATGAGGGTGTAGACCCCGCAGCGCGGGCCGCTGGTCAGGACGCTGGCCAGCCGCTCCAGGGCCAGCTCGCTGAACCTCGTGGGGAAGTCGGCGATGACCACGAACTCGTAGGCTTCGGTCATTTGCCCGGCGTCCTGATTGTAGTCGGCGACCGTGGCGTAGCGGTTGCGCAGGTAGGTCTGGATGACCTTCTCGATGCGTTCGGTCAGGTCCGCGAGCTTCTGCTCGATGTGGGCCGGTTCCGTCCAGATGCGCCCCCGCACCAGCTGCTCGTCGTATTCGGAAAGCTGCATCAGGCCGGCGAAGCTCTCTCCGAGCCCGACGGGGTCGATCATGGTCAGCTTGATCTTGCCGGCCGGGAAGGACCTGAGCAGCCGCAGGATGGAGCCGAAGAGGGCCTCTATGGCCCGAGGCCGTCCCGGCCCCGGAGCCTGAATCAGCAGCGAGCCGCTGGTCGGGAAGGAGAGGGCCAGGGGCAGCTCGACCGTCTTCTCGTCGGGCAGCGAGAAGCGCGCGTCTTCGTCATCGCAGGGGAATTCAAGCCGCGCGAGGTCCAGGCGGACCGTCCCCACGAAGACGTTCCTGGGGAACTCATCCGGGAGCCGCAGCTTCTCCCCGTCGCGCTCGTCCAGCGCGGCGCGCGCCTCGTGAAAATCGCGCATCGCCCGCCTGCAGAAATCGACGAAACCCGCCAGGCGCGTTTTCCACTCCGCGGCCAGCCGATCGATCGTCCGGTCTCTCCGCCCGCGAGCCTCTTCCGTCAGGGTCTCGCGCGTCGTCTCGATTCGCCGGGTTTCTCGCCGGTGCTGCTCGGTGAGGCCGGAGATTTCCTTCCCGTGCCCGGCCTCCAGACGGCCCAGGCGCTCGTCCCTCTGGCGCTCGATCCTGGCGAGCAGGCGCCGGTGCCGTTCGCGGATCTCGGACACGGCCTTGTCGGAGGCGCCGAGCGTTCCCTCACGCTGCTTGTTGATCTCCTTCTCCAGCACAAGGATGCGGTCTATCTGCTCTTCGAGGTATCGCGAGAACCCCAGCTCTTTCTCGGCCGCTGCCCCCACCAGGTCCAGGCGCTTCAACCGGATATTGACGTCCGCCCACAGCTGATTCAGCGTGGCGATCACGGGCTTCGCGGCCCCGGGGCTGGAGAATCGCGCCAGGAACAGCAGAGTGGCGACCAGCGCCAGGCCGATGTAGGCGAGGTTGATCAAAGGCCAAGCCCTGTAGAGCACCAGGCCGACGGCCGCGCCGTGCGCCAGCAGCGCGACCGTGCAAAACAGAGTCAGCATGACCCGGTCGGACAGAACGGCGGCGAGGGTTCTCCGGATGGAGGCCAGGGAACGCCTGTCCTCCCCTATCGCCCGGGCGAGCGTCTCGACGTCCTCGTCAAGGACCGAGGGAGCCCACTCCTCGCCGGCAATCTGCCCCTCGCCGTCCGCTGGCAGGTGGACGGTGCGCTTCGCGGCGAACCGCCGGATCCGCTTCTTGAGCCTTTCGGCATCGGAGCGCAGCGATGCGATCCTGTCGCGCAGCCACGCGAGCGTCTCGGCCGCGGCTCCCGAATCGGGCCGGATCTGGTCCCCGATGTCCAGTTTGCCCTGGCGGAGCTCCTCCGCCTGACCATCAAGCTCCCGCTTGGTCCGCGCGCGACTTTTCGCCAGACAGCCGGAGAGGGCCGCGTCAATGCGCGAGAGCCTCGCCTGGAAGACTTCCATTATCTGCTTCTTGGGGCGCTGGTAATGGCGGGCGGCCTGCTCCTCCGTCGCGGCGCTGAAATCGGTCTTCAGCACCTTGAGGCCGGCGCCGAAGTCCGCCTCCGCCTGATAGACCTGCTCGTCGTGCTCCCCATTGGCCCGGTCCCGGGCGGCCAGGATGTCCCGGAGGCGCCCTTTCAGCTCCGTGATCCGGAGCGAGATCTCACTGACTCGGAAGTCGATCATGCGGTCTCTTCCCGTGGGCGGGCCTCAGCTGCATTCCCGGACCATCTGCCCGAGGGAGCGCTGGACCTCGCTCATGGCGCTCAGCGCTCCGCGCGCCGAGAGGAACAGCTCGTTGATGAATTCCTTCTGGAACGCGGCGCGAGCCTGGTCCTTCCAGTAGGGCGCGCTTTCCGCCCACTGCCGGGTCACGTCTTTCAGGGCGTGGCCGAAGGGCAGGTCGGCGCGGTTGAGCATGACTCGGGGGACTGCGCTCTCCGGGTCCATCAGCTCTCCACGGCGGGCGGCGACCGGTGGAAGTAGAGGTCCAGGCTGTCCAGCATCTGGTCCAGGCGGGCCAGGGCCTGGGGCATCAGCGTGTCCAGCTGCTGGCCCAGGCTGCGACAGGGCTGCAGGCGCTTGCCGATCTTCGATTCCATCAGCATGTTGCATCTCTTGACCACGCGCAGCTTGTCTTCGGCCTCTTCCCTCAGGCGGATGGCCCGGTTCAGGGCCTTCTTCTCGTCCATCACGCTGGGCTTTCCCAGGGTCTCCCGGCTCCAGGTGGCCTGGGCGTATGCCCGCCTGGCTTCCTCCACCTTCTCCTGCCTGCGGCGCAGCTGCTGCCTCCAGTAGGGGCCCACTTCCCGCTGAAGCCAGGTCTCGACGTTGCGGGCGTTCGCGTAGGTTTCTCCGAGCGACTGGCGGCAGCTCTCTTTGAAGCGCACCATCTGGACCCGAAAGCGCCGGATGACCTCGGGTGAGTCGATGTTCGCCGGGTTGCGGACCACCTTGCCTACCCCTGGCCGAGATACTCGCGGATGCTCTGCGCTTTGCGCAGGAGGATGGGTATCTGTTTTTCCGAGGAGGCGGTGAGCTTGTCCATCACGTAAATGGCGCGCTCGAAGTCCTCCGCGAACTTGGCGTGCTCCTGGTCCCGCCAGGTTTCGCCGAGCTTGAGGAACTGGCGGTGGATAACGGCCAGCTGGCCCTGCACTTCGCCGGTGAAGCGCTTGAGCTGAGCGGCGAAGCGGCAGAGCTCCTCGGGATCGACTATGGCCTTGGCCATGCTCGGTCTCCCCTACCCGTTAAAGGGACGCCGCGGGGCCCGGCGCGTGACCCGGTGGCGCGGCCGGCGCCCGCGCGGCCGTCCTAAGCCCCTGCTTATCTAACACTTATGGTCTTGCGGCGTCACTCTGTCAAGGGCGCTTTTGGCCGGGGCGGGGGATGGGGAGGCCGTCCGGTGCTGTGGCCCTGGAATCTATGAAAGGGAGCCGGGCCGCGACCTAGAGAGACTTGGGGCGGGTGCGGTCAGGGGGTGCGGGAGGACCGTTTGATATGGGTTCGCGCGGGATGAGATTATCAGCCTGCGTGCTGGCGCTGCTGCTGGCCGGCTGCGGGCCGGTGGACGGCGGTCCCGAGTACTACGCCAGGCTGTGGAGGCGGCACCGGGACATGGCCAGCATATACACCGTGCAGATGATCTCCATCCGCGAGGGCACGCCCCAGGCGGAGGTCCTGCGCCTGCTGGGCAAGCCGGACCGGGAGTTCCGCCCGTCCACGTTCTGCAAGGGGGCCGACTACGAGGCCGAGTACCACATCAAGGTGCCCAGGGGCCAGTACCCCTGGTCGTACAGCGTGCACTGCAAGGACGGCAAGGTCGTGGAGTTCGGGGAGTGGACGCTGATGGTCGGCCCCCTCCAGGTGAAGCAGGTCGACTGACGCGGAATTTCAGCCGCCGCAGCTCGTCAGAGCGAAGGGGGCCGCAGTCCGAAGTCACCTTGGGGTGTCACCGGAGCGTGAAAATCCGGCTCAAGGACATGCCCGACCGGGGGGGGAAGCAGGTTCGGGGCGCGCTGAAAAGCAGAATGTCTCCTTTGTTTTTCCGTGGCTCAATTGGTTAGAGCACCTGACTACGGATCAGGAGGCTGGAGGTTCGAGTCCTCCCGGGCGTGC
>CAZONU010000073.1:14750-15757 GCA_964581145.1 uncultured Planctomycetia bacterium | reverse complement strand
GTTCAGCCGCTGGGTGCCGATGCCCGCGTTGACGATCTCCTCGGCGTCGCCGCCGTCGAAGTTGAAGCCCATCGCCGGGGGCGGCTCGCCGAGCAGCCCGGCGTCCAGTCCGCGCGAGCCGACCAGGCCGACCTCCTCCTGCACGAAGAAGACCAGGGTGCGCGGCCCGTGCTCGCCCTTCTTTTCCATGAGCGCCCGCGCCGCGGCCATCAGGATGGCGCAGCCCGCGCGGGCGTCGGCGCCCAGGGCCTTGCCCGCCGCGGCGTTGACTATCTTGTCTCCCTCCAGGCGCGGCCGGGAGCCCACCGCCCCGGGCACGGTGTCCAGGTGCGTGGAGAACATGCGCCGCTCGCCGCTGCCGCGGCCCTCCAGGCGCACGATCAGGTTGCCGACCTCGCCGCCGTACTCGGACTGCTCCTGGGCGCGGTCGGCGGTGATGCACTCGGCGGGCACCCCCATCCCGCCGAGCATCTCCCGGATGCGCTCGGATATCAGCGCCTCCCTGCCGGGCTCGCCGGGCACCTTCAGGAGCTCGATGACGGTCTCGACGTTGACGTCCATGGGCTCACCCCTCATCACGTTCGAGTGTCGCGACGGCCTCCTCGAAGCGCCCGAGCTCGTCCTCGGTGTGACAGGCCCGCGCGGCCCCGCGAAGCAGGTTGTGGCGCGGCTCGGAGGCGTACTTGAAATATGGAATGCGCAGCCCGCGCGCCAGGAAGTGCTCGCTGGCCCGGGCGGCCTCGAACTCGTCCCTGAAGACCATGGCCACGATGGGCGTCCCGTCGGTGACGGCGCCGATCCCCCGGGAGGCCAGCGCCGCGCGCATTCTTTTCGCGTTCTCCCACATCCTCTCGCGTCGCTCGGGCTCCTCGCGGACGATTCGCAGGGCCTCCAGGCTGGCCGCGGCCATCGGCGCCGGGGGGATCGCGCTGCCCGAGGGCGCCGGCGAGCGCCGCAGCGCCTCGACCAGCTCGCGCCGGCCGACCAGGAAGCCGCCGCCCGTGCCC
>CAZONU010000073.1:0-14740 GCA_964581145.1 uncultured Planctomycetia bacterium | reverse complement strand
GGATTGTTGCGTCCTCTGGTGAGACGCCGCAGACCTCCGCCGCGCCCCGGCCGTTCTCCCCCAGCGCGAAGACGCCGTGGGCGTCGTCGATAAAGTACTCCGCGGCGCACTCGCGGGCGGCCTCGCCCAGCTCGGCCAGGGGGGCGACCTCGCCGCTGATTCCGTAAACCCCGTCGGTGGCCACCACCGGCGGCGGGCCTTTATGCGTAGACGTCTGCGCGCGGCAGTCGGCGGCGTCCAGGTGCTTGAAGGTCTTGACTTCCAAGCCCGCGGCTCTTATCCCATAGAAAAGGTTGGAGTGGCTGGTCGCGTCGCAGTAGACGACGCGTCCCGGCGCGGCCGTTTCCGCGAAGTAGGTCAGCCCTCCCAGGTAGGTCGCGCCCAGGATGCAGGCGGCCTCCGCGCCGAAGAAGTCGGCGAGCTCCTCCTGGAGCCTCCCGTGGAGGTCCGTCCAGCCCAGCGCCCAGCGCGAGCTGGTCCCGCTTATGCCGTATTCGCGCGCCGCCCGGGCCAGCGCCTCGACCAGGCGCGGGTCGCGGGCCAGGCCCAGGTAGTCGTTGCCGGCGAAGTCCACGGTTTCCACGATCTGCTAACCTCCGAACTCGCGGGCGGCCTCAAACATGGCGACGACGTTTTCCGGCGGAACGTCCGGCTGGACGTTGTGCACCTGGGTGAAGACGAACCCGCCGCCGGGGGCCAGGTCGCCGACCCGCCGCCTGACCTCCTCGCGGACCTCCCCGGGCGTCCCGCGGGCCAGCACCTGCTGCGAGTCGCAGCCGCCGCCCCAGAAGCAGATGTCCCGGCCGAACTCGCGCTTGAGCCGCGCCGAGTCCATGCCCGCGGCGCTGACCTGCACGGGGTTGAGGGCGTCCACCCCGACCTCGGCCAGGTCAGGGATGAAGTCCGAGACCGCCCCGCAGGAGTGAAAGAGAATGGGCGCGCCGAAGGCCTTTTTCGCGCGACTGAAGAGCTTCGCCTGCCGCGGCTTGATGAGCCGGCGATATATCTCCGGGGAGATGATCGGCCCCTGCTGGGTGCCCAGGTCGTCGTTGAAGAGGACCACGTCGACGCGGCCCTTCAGCGCCGGCGCGTAGCGGTCCACCCGCTCCAGATAGGCTTCCAGCAGCATCTCCAGCAGCGCCTCGGCCAGCGCGGGCTCGGTCATCAGGTCCACCAGGTACTGTTCGTAGCCGCGCAGGATGGTCCCGCCGGCCAGGAAGTGGCAGCAGAGGTTGAAGACCACCGCGGAGTCGGTCTCGGCGTGAAAGCGCCGGGCGCGCTCGGCGGTGGCCTCGACGCCTTCGTCGCAGAAGGCCGGGAGGTCGAAGCTCTCGACGGCCGCGCGGTGCCTCTCGAGGTCGGCGGGGGTCTCGCAACCGGCCAGCGGCGCGGCCACCGGGTCGAAGTAGAAGCCGCCGGCGGGCATGCGCGCCGCGGGCTCCCCGTCGGCGCCCAGCACGACCCGGCCGCCGTTGGCCTCCACGCTCTCGGTCCATCCGGCCGGCATCCGGCAGGGCGAGCCGTCGCCCAGCGCTCCCCCCTTCCACCCGCGGGGCTCGGGGAAGAGCGCCAGGGTGTCGACGCCGAAGCGCTCGCGAAGCCCGGCGTCAACGCGCACCACCTGCTGGAAGGGCTCAAGGACGTCGGGCCCGGGACCCTTCTCGATTCCCAGGTGATCGGCCAGCCGGTGCCAGGCCATGCCGGTGAGCCCCGAGCTCTCGGTGCCGCCCAGGTCGACCGGCACGCGGTCGGGCTCCCTGCGGGCCACCGCGGCCAGGACGCGCTGGCGGGACGTCATTATCGGACCCTCCGCTGCTTTTCGACGTTCGCGGCGCGATTTTCGCCGCTCCCGGGCCGCTTGCAAGGGGGAGAGCGCGAATAATCGCTGCAACTCGAAAAGCCCCCGGTCGATAAAGAATCGCGGGACCCCGGCATGGAGGCCGGGGTCGGGGGGATTTTCATGGTTACAACTCAGCTGCTTCTCGCTCTTGCCCTGGCCGGAGCCACGGGGGCGTCCGCGCCTGCCGTCCCGGCGTCGGGCCTGATCAAGGCCCGCGGCCGGAGCTACGTGCGCGTGCCGGCGCTGGTGCGCCTGCGCGGGCTCGGCGTCTCCGTCAACGAGCGCGCCGGTATTTACACGTTGAAGGGGGACGGGCACCGCGTCGCGCTGGTGCCCGGCTTCAGCGTCGCCCGGGTCGACGGCCGCATGGTCGACCTGCCCTACCCGGCGGTCTTCTACCGCGACGAGCTGGTGATCCCCCTGGCGCTCTACTCCCGGGCGTGGAGCTCGGCGCCGGCGGCGCCGGCGGCGGCGCGCTCCATCCCCCTGGCCAGGGTGGTGCTCGATCCCGGTCACGGCGGGCGGGACTCCGGGGCCCTGGGCCGCGGGGGGCTCAAGGAGAAGGACGTGGCCCTGTCCGTGACCCTGCGCCTCAAGCGGCTGCTGGAGAAGCGCGGCGTCCGGGTGGTGATGACCCGGGGCAGCGATCGCTTCATCACCCTGCTGGAGCGCTCGCGCATCGCCAACCGCTCGAAGGCCGACCTGTTCCTGAGCATCCACTGCAACGCCAGCACCTCGCGGAGCGTCTCCGGGCTGGAGAGCTTCGCGCTGAGCTGGGGGATCAGCGACTCCTACCGGGCGGGCAAGGCCGCCGCCCGCCACAAGCCCAGCGACCTGATCCCCGGCGCCGCCGACCGGGTGAGCGCCGGCGCCGAGCGCGCCGTGCTCCGCGCGCACATGGGCGAGCAGCGCCGCCAGAGCCAGGCGCTGGCCCGCGCGGTGCAGGCCGAGATGGTCCGCCGGCTCGGCGAGCCGGCCCGGGGGGTGAAGTTCCGCAACTTCTCGGTGCTGCGCGAGACCTACGTGCCCGCCGCCCTCGCCGAGGTGGGCTTCATCAGTCACCCCGCCACCGAGCGGAAGATGCGCACGTCATACTACCGCCAGAGCATCGCCGAGGCGCTGGCCGAGGGGGTGGCCCGCTACGCCCGGGGCGAGCGGCTGCGCCTGGACCGCATCGCCGGCCGCGCGCCCGCCGCGCCGCTGGCCGAGCTCACCCGGCCCGCCGCTTCCCCCGCGCGCCGCGTCGCGGTCCGCCGCAAGCCGGCCCGCCGCAAGCCGGCCCGCCGGGTGGCCAGCAGGTCGAAGCGCCGGACCCGGTCGGCGACCAGGAGGTCCGGAATTGCTTACGGCTCTCGCCGCCGGAAACGTTGATTACGACGGGAGCCAGCTGAGAAGCGGCTGGCTGGCCGCCGAACTGGATCTTGACCCCGGCGGGGAGGGCGCGGCCGGGGCCTTTCTGGGCAATTGTGATGTCAAGCCCGAGTTCGTAGTCGACACGGAAGAAATTGCCAGCGGCGAGCCCATCCGCGCCGCGCGCATGCTCCACTTCATCGCCGAATTTCCAGACACGGACCTGGAAAAGGCCGTCCTGCGCGGGCGCCTGCTCGCCGCCCTGGTGCGTGACGGGCTCGCCCTGCGCGCGCCGGGCCGGGAGTTCGCGCGCAGGGGCGACGACCTCTATGAAGGCGAGTACAAGCTGTCGGTCTCGGTGGCCGCGCTCTCGCCGAAGTCCGCGCTGATTCACTTCGCGATAAATATCGACCCGGCGGGCGCGCCGGTCCCCGCGCGGGGGTTGGATGAATACGGCATTGACGCCGAGGAGTTCGCGCGGGCGGTGCTGGACTCTTTCGCGGAAGAGATGCGCGCCTCGCGCGCGGCGGCCGGCAAGGTCCGCCCGGTGCCCTGAGGGGGAATGGGGGTAAGCCCGCTCCCGAATCCCCGCCAGGAGGCTCCTGCCCCCTTCTGTTTCCCGGCAAGCCCTTGACAGACCGGCCCTTGCTACGTATACTTGCGCGCGGATAATACGTACGTGCAAGGGGGCAGGAAATGAAGAAGCTGACGCTCAGCGCCGACCCCGAGGTGATCAAACAGGCGCACAAGCTCGCCAGGGAGAGCGGCACGAGCCTCTCCTCCATGTTCGAGCGGTTCATACGCCTTCTGGCCAGGCGCAGGAAAGGCGCGCGCGCCATCGGGCCGCTCACCCGCAAGGCCAGCGGGCTGGCCAGGCTGCCCAGGAGGAAGACCGCCAGGCAGGTTCTCGACGAGGCCCTGCTCGAAAAGCACGGGTTCAAGCGATGAGGGTCTTCGTCGACACCAACGTGCTGCTGGACGTTCTGGTCAAGCGCCGGCAATTCTACGCGGAATCAGCAGCCATTTGGACCCTCGCGGAGCAAGGCAAGATCCACGGGTTGGTTTCCGCCGTCAGTTTCACGAACGTCTACTACATCGTGCGCCGCCTGCGCGATCACAGAACTGCGATGGCCGCCGTGAAGCTGCTGCGCGACACCTTCGGGCCGGTGGCCTGCGACGGCCAGGTCATCAATCAGGCCATCGACGCGGGCGCCAAGGACTTTGAAGATGCGGTCCAGTACTTCAGCGCGCTGCGCGGGGACGCGGCCTGCATCGTCAGCCGCGACCCCGGCCATTTCCCCCGGTCCGACCTGGCGGTCCTCTCTCCGGCCGAGTTCCTGGCCGCCTGCTCGTTCGAGGAGGCGGAAGGCTGAGGGCGGTAACGGGCAAGCTGCCCCCGGGAAATCCCCCCCAAAGACTCCTGACCCCTTTATTTACCGCTCCTGAAGAATTTCCGGGGGAATCTCCGAGCCTTTCATCGGCAACCGCCCCCGGATTGCCCGCCCGGATTCCCGCGGATTCCCGCTCGGAAAAATCCCCCCCAAAGGACTCCTGCCCCTTTTATTTACTGGCCCCTTTATTTACCCAGCCAAGACGGCCCAGCGCTACTTCTTGATCATGCTTGCCGGAATCTTGAGCCGAATGACACCTGTCTTGTCCACTGCCGACAACGGCAGGCGTAGACGCAACTCCTTGGCAGACTCAATCGGGCGTTCGAAGACGAGAACGTCGGAAACAGGTTTGGAAGGATAGAGCGAGGTTGCACCTGCTATCTGGCCAACAACCGTAGCAGTGCCAAACGTTATGCGCTTGTAGTTATTGCCGGACGCATCCTTCATCGTCGCGTTGCCGCCTTTGGCCCATCCAGAGTAATCAACCTTCTTGCCCTTGTCCGTGTTGTTGATCTCTAGCTCGACGATCAGCAAGTCATCTTTGGACATCGAGTCCTCACCGAAGTCCTTCAGCCTGACTTTGCCGATGGAAACCTTCTTGACGGTCACGGCTATTCCATTCTCGGTCACTGGGCCAGAACCCGCATCTTTCCAGTTGGCTGGGTCGTTCTCTTCGGCCTCCTGACGCTTTCGCGCCTGCTCAACCTGCTCAGCGACATCGGCTACGCTTTTCGCGCCGGCTGCAAGACATCCTCCACCTATTAATACGCAGCCGCCGACTATCAGCGCAATTACAAGACAAATGGCAAAAATAATGCCGCAGGTAACTCCCATGCCCCATCCGAATGGTCCGGATCCCTTTTCGGCCATGTCCGCCTCCTTTGACACCAAGAGGGGTCAGGAGTCTTTTCCCCGCCAAATTCCCCCGCCCCCGCTTTCTTCCCATTAACGGTAACGCCTTTTGCCCCCCAAGTCAAGTTCCCCGTTGGGTTTCCGACCGAGACGCTTTCGGCGCATTTTTCCGCCCGGATCGCTTGACTTTTCGGCTGAAATAAGGTATATTACAGTAGACGTTTATGGCCGGCCGAAAGGCCCTTTATGGAAGGAGAACCGCCATGTCCACCAAGACTAACCCATTGTCCGAGAAAGACTTACAAGTGCTGGAGGAGGCCGCCATGCTGCGCGCCCAGGGCAAGACCTGGGCCCAGCTCGCCACCGAGCTGGGCACCGACGGGGAGCGGTTACGAAAGTTAGTGCGCCGCAGCGGGCGGGTCTACTGGGAGCTGTTTGAAGAGGCCCAGTACAGGGCCTCGATGGAGGCCGCCGCCAGGGCCCGGGCGACCTTGACGAAACTCCTCAACAGCGAGGACGAGCGCGTGGCCCTGCGCGCCGCCCAGACCCTCATGGCCGACGACCGCGGCCGCAAGAAGAACGCCGTCCTCAGCGAGAAAAACGACATCAGCGCGGGCAAGCAGCAGAAGTCCCGGCACCGCTCGGCGGCCTTCCGCCAGATCGACGAGGCCGCCCGGACGCTCACCGCCTGCCGTGGAGCAGCCGGCTTCGCGCTTGACGACGAGGAGGAGGTGGAACCTTCCCTCTGGCAGGAGTCCTACGGCGGCAACGGGGATGGAAAGGAGGAGCCGCGCGAATAACTTTTTTTCAGCCGGCGCAAAGCACTGGCGTTCAAGGACTCAGATACGTACAAAGCTGTGGGGTTCAGGGTCTGGGGTTCGGGGTTCAGGCCGCGGGTTGACGGCTTCGGCTTACCAGAGTCTCCCGCCGCGGAAAACCATCAGCGCCTGCCCGGCGTCTTGTCCGGCGTAGCCTCGGCGGAGCCGGAAGCCGGGGCGAAGACGGGTTCATCGGCGTCCATCTGCGGTTTCAAGAGGTGTGATAACTTTTTTTCGGGCGTCGCAAGCCACTGGCGTTCAAGGACTCAGGTGCGTCCAAGCTACGGGGTTCGGGGACCAGGGGAGAGAGAACCGGCAGCCGGCAACCGCGCCTGCTACCGGCGCTTCTGCCGCGCCACGAACGCCGCGTAGCTCTCCGGGGTGTCGATGCCCTCGGGCAGGGGCTCGACCACCGCGCAGGCGATGCGCTGGCCGGCCTCCAGGGCGCGAAGCTGCTCCAGCTTCTCGGTCTCCTCCAGGCGGCTGGCCGGCAGCCGGGAGTAGGCCAGCAGGAACTCGCGGCGGTAGGCGTAGATGCCCAGGTGGCGCAGGCCCAGCGGCCCCGACTTGTGCCCGTCGCGCGGGAAGGGGATCGGGGCGCGCGAGAAGTAGAGCGCGTGGCCGGAGGAGCCCCGGACCACCTTGACGACGTTGGGGTTGGAGAGCTCTTCCTCGGAGGAGATGGGCGCGGCCAGGGTGGCCATGACCTCCTCGGGCGAGCCCAGGATCAGGCCGGCCAGCTCCAGCACCGCCGCGACGGGGATCTCCGGCTCGTCGGCCTGCAGGTTGATGACGGCCTCTTCCGCGAGGCCGGCGGCGGCCTCGGCGATGCGGTCGGTGCCGCTCCTGTGACCGGGGTCGGTGAGGACCGCCTCGGCCCCGGCCGCGCGGGCGACCTCGGCGAGATCCCGGCAGTCGGCGGCGACCAGCACGCGGGATATGCGCCCGGCCGAGGCCGCGGCGGCCTCCAGGGCCCGCTCGACGGTGTGGGCCAGGAGCGGCCTGCCGGTCTCGGCCAGGAGCAGCTTGCGCTCCAGGCGCACCGAAGCCAGCCTGGCGGGCAGGATCAGGGCGGCTTTGCTGTCGGTATCGCCCGGCTGCTGCGGGGGGGTCACTTATTCTTCTTGGAGGGGGCGATCTTGCTCAGCGGCGAGTTCTGGGCCTTGATGAGCACCGCGCTGGCCGAGCCGATGGGAATCTTGACCTTCATCAGCAGGGGGACCTTGGTCTGCTTCTCGACCCAGATGGTCATCTTGCCCTTGCGGACGAAGATGCCCTGGAACCGGGCGGACGGCTCGACCACCAGGCACTTGACCTTGCCCTTGCCCAGGCCCTTGATGTCCAGCTTCTCCTCGCGAAGGACCTTGAGGGTCATCACCCAGTTCTTCCTGCTGGTGTTCACGGTCAGCTTGTGCTCGGAGCCGACCTTGAGGTCCAGGCCCCGCAGGTAGTAGAGGCAGCTCAGCGGGTCCTGCACCTTGTCGGGCAGCGGGATCATCTTGGTGCGCTTGCTGCTGCTGAACGCCTTCTTCTTGACCCTGACGTACTTGGCCTCCTTGGCCTTGTAGTCGAACTCGATGCGCTCGGTGGCGTGGAACTGGCCCTCGTTCTTGTTCATGTCGAAGAGGCGGGTGAACCCGCCCTCGACGTCGACCAGCGTCTTGATGTCGTCGCGCACGTCGTAGAACATGGACACGAAGGCGTTGGAGCGGGTCTTGCACTGGATGTTCCAGACCAGGGGCCCGCCGGGGCCGAGCTGCTCCTTGCGCTTGACTTTCAGCGTGGCCAGCCCGGCGTCGACCGCGCCCCACTTGATGGCGTAGGTGAGCTTCTCTCCCGCGCTGAGCTTGAGCTTGATGTCCCGGTGCTTGGGGTACTGGTCCTTCTTGGCCGGCTTGGAGTCCGGCGGCACGTGACGGCGGGGCTCCTCGGTGGTGGGATCGGCCAGGGCCGAGTCCAGGCTGGTCAGCATGAGGCTGGCGGCCGCGATGAAGAACAGCAGGCGGCGCGTGAGCATTTGGCGTCCTCCAACTGTCAACGTCCCCGGGCAGGAAATGTCCCTCCTGGCCCGGTTACATCGACGTACTATTATACACCTCCATTCGATGGAATGTCAAGTCCGGCCATCCTTTATCGGCGCTCTCCCCCCACAACCTTAGCCCCGGCAAGGGCATAGGTGCCCTCGGCACGCCCCGGTCGAATCCCGGGCCGCACTTGTGCAGAGGGGGGATTCCTGCCTCCCTGGGACGAATTCCTGCTCACCTGGGCCCCGTCCCGGCGGGCTCCCAGCAGTAAATCACGCCGCTGGCCGCGGAGGGCCAGAAGACCCGGCCGTTGGCCAGCGTGGCGTTGACGCAGCCGCGCGGGGCGAAGCCCGGGGAAAGCCACATCAGTTTGCCGCTGCCCACCTCGCGCACATTGAGGCCGCCCACGGTGATGGCGAAGGAGTACTTGGGCGTGAGCGCCACCGGCCCGCAGGCGTGCGTGGCGCCGCCGAGCTGGCCGCGGCCGGCCGGCTTCCCGTCGGCCGTCTTGATATTCTGAGCCCCTCCCCCGTATCCGCGGCTGGCGATGTAGTCCGGGCCCAGGCTGAAGTGCGAGACGTGCGTGGCGCCGCCTCGCCACTTGGGCTTGCCGGTCTTGGGATCCACGCAGTGCAGGCCCTTGGCGTGCTCCTGAAGAAACAGCTGGTTGCCGCGGACGAACGCGTGACCGGTCCCGAAGACCTCGTCGTTGCGCCAGAGCACCCTGCCGGTTTTGGCCTCGATGGCCACGGCCTCGCCGCGCTTGAGCTTCCCCTGGGGCTTCCAGCCCCACTTCTCGCGGCCCGAAGTGAAGTAGAAGACCTTGCCGTCGGTGCAGCCGCCCGGCGCGCCGGCGTTGGTGTTGACGGTCACCTTCCACGCCGGCTTGCCGGTCGCCGCGTTCCAGGCCTCGACCACCGGCGGGGACTTGCCCCCCGGCGCGTGGCCGAAGGCCACCATCTCCCCGGCCAGGACCGGCGAGGCGCGGTTCCAGATGCCCTGGTCTCCGATGTCGGCGGACCAGATCTCGCCGCCGTCCTTCAGGTCCAGGCAGTAGAGCTTGCCGCCGATGCGCCAGGGGCAGGGCACGTACAGGCGGCCCCCGGCGGCCAGCAGCCCCGCGGAGCGCGCCCACTGCGGCGTTCCGACCGGGAGGCGCCGGCGCCAGCGCAGGCGGCCGGTGGCCTGTTCTCTACATGTAACGGTTCGCTGGAGCGTTACGGAGATGAGGTCGCCGTCTTTCGTCGCTATGCAGGGCGTCTTGAAGTGGCCGAATCCGCGTGCGGCCCAGCGGATCTTGAGCTTGGGCCCGATGCCGGGGTCGTCGACGAAGCAGGTGTTGGCCGCGTCGGCCAGCGTCGAGGTCCAGCCGTACTTCTTTCCGGTGGGCGAATCCGTCTCCCTCTTGCGCTCGTGAATTGCGAGCCTGGCGTCCTTCGTCGGCGCCAGACTCCCTCCCGCGCCCAGCACGTAGAGGCAGCCATCATCGCAGCCGAAGTAGACCCGGCCGCCGGAAACGGCCGGCGAGGAACCGATGCCCTTGCCGTTGGGAGTAACGAAGCGGAACGGCTTCTCCTTGGCGCGAGCGCCGATGCCCAGGGCCATGAGCTCACCGTTGAGCGTGGTGAAGACCAAGTGCTCCTTGGCCAGCGCGTGCGAGCTCATCACCGGCGTGGCCATGGTCTTGTGCTGCCACCCGGCCAGCCTTTTCCTGGCGTCGGGGTCGTAGAGACCGATGCTGTCCTTGAGCCAGCCCAGGCCGCGCGTGGTCACCGCAGCGCCGCGCACCGCCGGCGTGCTCCAGGGGTAGGGCTTGCAGCGCGCCTGGTTCTTCGCGTAGCTCCCGTCCTTGAGCGAGAAGCGCATGAGCCCCAGGCAGCCGTCGGCGCCCATGCCCGCGGTGTAGACCCAGCCTCCCGAAATGGAGGAGGACATCGGCGCGGCGCCGTCGCGCCCCGCGGGCGCCCGCCGGCACCAGACGAGCTTCGCGTCCCTGCCCCCGTCCTCGATGCAGAAGACGTCCCAGCCCATGCTGGCGACTACCTTCTTGCCGGAAACGGACACCTCACCCCCGCCGTAGTGCGGCCGGTCGTAGCTCCCCGGGTGGCCACGGCTCTTGGCGTATTTCTTGGTGATTTCCGGGGGTTCCTTGTAGCGCTTGTAGTGGTCCCACTTCCAGCGCTCGGTTCCGTCGAGCTCCAGGCAGCGGACCACCGCGTCCATGGCCTGGAAGTAGACCGAATCGTTGGCGTGGGTTACGGCGCTGATGATCGGCGAGCCGACCTTCATGGTCTTGACCGTCTTGCCGTCGGCGGCGTTCAGGATGTGGAAGTTCCCCGCAGTGGTGCCGTAGTACATCTTGCCCTTGACGACGCACGGCGAGGACGTGTTCGAGCCCATGGCCGCCTCGCCCTCGGGCGACTTCTTCCACAATACCCGCCCGGCGCGGAGGTCGATGCAGTAGGCGGTGCCCATCTGGTCCACCACGTAAACACGGCCGCCGGCCACCGCCGGCCCGGTCATCACCGCGTCGTCGAGCTTCACCTGGGCGAGGAGGCCCAGCGGCATCTTGAGCGCCTCGTCGGGCGCGTTCCCGGTGTGCTCCGGGTCGCGCATGAACTGCGGCCAGTCGGCGGCGGAGGCGGGCGCGGTCAGCAGGATCGCCAGGCCAGCCAGCAGCAGTGCCTTCCGGTTCTTCATGGGTGATCTCCGAGCGGGGTCCCCGTCGCTATCTATAATATACACCCCAGGCGGGCGGCCCGCGACCCAAAAGAAAGGCCCCCGGACTGCTCCGGGGGCCGGTGGTCTAAGCTGGTCTACCTGGCCGCTGCCAGGATGGCGGCCATGCGCCGGCCGTACTCCACGTACATCTCGAAGGCGCCGGTGTCCTTGCCGGCCTGCTTGGCGAGGTGCACCTGGGCCATGATGTGCGGCTCAATCGACATGAAGCCGTCGTAGCCGGTCTCCACCAGGTCCTCGGTGATCTTCTTCACCTGGCTGCGGCCCTCGCCGGGCATGCAGTGCACGGCCTCGCCGTCATCGCCGGGGTTGTTGTCCTTGACGTGCACGTGGACGATATGTTCCCGGATCGCCCGGTAGTACTCCCAGGCGAGGTCGGGGTTCTCGTAGCCGTGGTGGGCGGTCTGGTTGCCGGTGTCGAAGGCCATCTTGAAGGCCGGGGAGTTTACGGCGTCAAAGAGCTCCAGCATCTCCCGGGGGCCCTCGGCGCCGTAGCCCGAGCAGTTCTCATGGGCCAGGATCACGCCCTCGCCCTCGGCGATGGCGGCCAGCTCCTTGAGCCGCCGGCTGACCTCCTTGAACCACTCGGGCTTACTGAGGGGGTGTTTCTCGTCGTTGGGGTAGCTCATGGTCCGGATGAACCTGGTGCCCAGCTCGCGCATGCGCGGGCCGGCGCGCTTGAGGTCATCAACGTCCTGCGCGAACTCGCCGGTGATCGGCCGGGCCCAGTTGGCTATCCCCGATCCGAAGCAGGAGACGCCCACGCCCGCGGCGGCCAGCTGGTCCTTGGCCTTCGCGTAGGCCTCGTCGTCGAGGTTGGTGAAGTTCACGTCCCCGACCATGCGCATCTCAATGGTGTCCCAGCCGAGCTCCTGGTGGGCGCGGATCTGGTCGGCGAGGTCGCTGCCGGCCTCGTCCGCGAATCCGGTGAGCCTGATGACCATGGAGCGCTTCTCCTTTCGAAGTCTGGACCAGTTTTCGTGGCAAGCTCTCGACGATGCCGATGCTAGAACGCGGCCCGGCGCTGTCAAGTGAAGGCCGCGCTACTGGCCCCTCAGGAAGTCCTCAATGGGCCGATAGAGCTCCTCGCCGCACTCCTCGAAGAGGAAGTGGCCGGCGGTCGGGAACTTAACAACCCGGGCCTGCGGGAAGAGCTCCGCCCAGCGATTCAGTTCTCGTTTCCGGAAGGCGATGTCCTTCATGCCCCAGAGGATCAACGCCGGCTTCTCGGCGATCTTCTTGCGGCTGGTCCACAGCCGGCCCAGCCAGTCGCTCGACCTCAGTATCTCGCGCGGGAAGACCCAGCAGCCCTTTCGCTCCTCGGGGCGGCCGAGCGGGGCGAGGTACTGCCGGTGAATCTCGGGAGGCAGCCGCGAGCGGTCCCCGAACATCCGCGGCATCAGGAAGCTCGCGAAGAAGTTCCAGCGGCGTATAAGCAGGCGCCCCGGGAAAGAGCCCATGAACCTGCTGAAGGCCCAGTAGCAGGGGTCGCGATTCACCGGCCACATCCAGGTGTTGGTGATTATCAGGCGCCCCACCTTCTCCGGATGGGATATCGCGTAGGACAGGCCGATCGGCCCGCCCCAGTCCTGGACGACCAGGGTGATGTCTCGCAGCCCCAGGCTTTGAATAAAGGCCTCCAGATTCCGCGCGTGGTCCTCCGGGCGGTAGGACCAGCCCGCGGGCTTGTCGGAGAGGCCGAAGCCGATGTGATCCAGGGCCAGGCAGCGATGCCCCCTCGACAGGCGCTTTATCAGATTGCGGTAGAGGAACGACCACGCGGGATTGCCGTGGACCATGACCACCGGAGGACCCGCGCCCTCGTCGACATAGTGCAGCCGTCCGGCGTCCAGCTCGAAGTAGCGGGGCTCGAAGGGATACTCAGCTCTGTCCAGCCAGGCGGGGCAGTTCACTTCGGGCGGGCTCACGGCGCGAATAGCCGCAGAACGTGGGGCCCGATGACCAGTATGCCAATGACTGCCGCGCCGATGGCGGCTATCAGCACCGCGCCGGCGGCCACGTCCTTGGCCTTGCCCACCGGGGGGTGGCGCTCCGGCGAGACC
Source organism: uncultured Planctomycetia bacterium (assembly GCA_964581145.1). Lineage (GTDB taxonomy): Bacteria > Planctomycetota > SZUA-567 > JAKLDR01 > JAKLDR01 > CAZONU01. The sequence goes on along the minus strand of CAZONU010000073.1, from coordinate 1,663 downwards.
GCGTCGGCCAGGAACTCCAGCGCGGTGTTGGCCGCCTCCGCCGCCCAGACCATGACCATGGCCACGATCACCCAGCCCCACTCGCTCCTGGTGAATCCGAAGCAGAGGCCGGCCGCGCACACCAGGACCGTGGCCAGCGCGTGAATCCAGGCGTTGGGCTGGGACCGGAGCAGGATCCAGATGCCCCGCAAGGCGCACCTGAAGCTGCGCAGCCGGCCCGCAACCGAGAAGGGCGACTTGCCCCCCGTGCCCGTTCCTTTTCCATTATCTTCCGGCATTGGCATCTCTCGAAGGACGAAGGCCGCCGTCCCCTGGCCCCACCACTGTACCCGCAGCCGTAACGCGGGTCAACGCCCGTGGGAATTGCGCTGGCGAGGCGGGTGTTGTCTCCTAAAATTGCAGAGTTGGGTAAGGGGACTGTTATGGGGAGCGTTTCGGACATCAACATCCGCATCGCGGGCGAGGCCGGCCAGGGCGTGCAGACCACCGGGAACCTCCTCCTCCGCGCGCTGGCCGCCGGGGGGCTGCACGTCTTCGGCACGCAGAGCTACATGTCCCGCATCCGCGGGGGGGCCAACAGCTTCGACATCAGAATTTCGGACCGCGAGCTCTTCTCCTCGCGGGAGAGCGCCGACGTCATGGTGGCCCTCACGGCCGAGTCCCTCGATCACTTCCGGGCGGGGGCCGGGGAAGGCGCGCTGGCCTTCCTCGACGGAGCGCGCGCCGCTGACGGGGCCCTGCCGCTGCCGCTCACCGGGGCGGTCCGGGAGGCCGGCGGGAGCGCGCAGATGGCCGGCGCCGCCGCCGCCGGGGCGACCCTGGCCCTGCTGGGCTGCGGCCTGGACAAGTTGAAAGAGCTGCTCGCCGCCGAGTTCAAAAAGAAGGGTCCCGAGGTCGTCGCCGGGAACGCGGCCTGTGCCGAGGCCGGGGCCGCGCTGGTCGCGGACCGGAAGGGCAGCGTGCCGGCGCCCCCCGCGGGGGAGCCCTTCGGCGCGGTGACCTCCGGGACCGAGGCGGTGGGCCTGGCCGCGGCGACGGCCGGCGTCAAGGTCGCGGCCAGCTACCCGATGACCCCCTCGACCGGGGTGTTCACGTTCCTGGCCCGGAACGCCGAGCGGTACGGGATCGTCGTCGAGCAGGCCGAGGACGAGATCGCCGCCATCAACATGATTTGCGGCGCGACCTACGCGGGCGTCCCGGCCATGACCACAACGTCGGGCGGCGGCTTCGCGCTGATGTGCGAGGGGCTCAGCCTGGCCGGCATGCTCGAACTCCCCGTGCTGGTCATGGACTCCCAGCGGCCCGGCCCGGCGACGGGCCTGCCCACCCGCACCGGGCAGGAGGACCTCAAGATGGCCGTCCACGCCGGCCACGGTGAGTTCCCCCGCGCGGTCTTCGCGCCGGGCACCCCCCGGCAGTGCTTCGACCTCACCCGCCGGGCGCTGCAGACCGCCCACCGCTTCCAGACCCCGGCCGTGCTGCTCCTGGACCAGTACCTGGCCGACCTCCAGAAGAACGTCGCGCCGCTGCCCGCCGCTCCCGACCCGATCGACAGGTGCCTGGAAGAGAACCCGCCGGAGGACTACCGGCGCTACGCGCCCGCCGGGGACGGGGTCTCGCCGCGCGCGGTCACGAGGTACAGTTCCTCTCGCTCTACACCCCG
>CAZONU010000072.1:13115-15784 GCA_964581145.1 uncultured Planctomycetia bacterium | reverse complement strand
TCGCATCTCTCCCCTAACAGGCAATCGCCCGCGGTTATCTGCGGCGCCTCGCAGCCCGTTTCCCGGCCGCCAGGCGCTTTTTCACCTTCCCCAGCGCCCATCCCGCCTCGGCGCGGAGGTCGACCAGCTTGTCACGTTTGGCGAGGCCGGCCAGCGGCCGGAGGCTCTCGCGCCCGCCGACCGCGGCGAGCCCGGCGATGGCCTCGCGGCGCGTCCAGCGGCATTTGTCGCGCAGCGCGACCAGCAGCGGCTTCTCGGCGTTAATGTTGCCGCTGGCCGCCAGGGCCGCGGCGGCTTCGTAACGCAAGTAGCGATTGCCGTCCTTCAACGCGAGGGCCAACTCTTTGATGCCCCGCTCCCGGCCGGCCGCGGCCAGCGCGCCGGCAACCGCAATGCGCCCGCGCACGCTGCAGCGCTCCAGGACCTTCTCCGCCTCGGCGGCCGCTTCCGCACCCGCCAGGCGCACCAGGGCAGCGGCCTCGGCCGCCAGGGCGTCGCGGTCCTTCTCCTTGGCCAGCGCGGCCTCCAGCGCCGGCACCGCTGCTTTGTCGCCCCTAATCGCCAACAGCCGCGCGGCCTGGGCGCGGTGCTTCGCGCCGGTCTTCTTGAGCCGCGCGGCGAGTTCGTTAACGGGCCCCGCGTAAGTCAGCATTTCGAGGTAGCAGTTCTCGGCCCAGTCGCGCTTGCCGCGGGCCTTCCTGAGCTCGGCCAGGCCCTCCTCGCCGAAAGTCATCAGCGCGGCGACCACCGCGTTCTTGGTCCAGCTGTGCGGGCATTTCCACATGATGTCCGCGGCGGTCCCGGCGCTCGGGGACTTGTCCAGGCGCGCCAGCGCCCTGCGCATCGCGGGGATGAGCTTCTTGTCGGGAAGCTCGCGCTTCTTGACCTTGGGGGCTTTGAGCATCAGCGGGTGCGGGCCGTTCTCAACAGGGGGCCGCGCGGCAAGTTCTAACGCTATAGAAACGTTCTCCACCTTTTTCGCTTGGATGTTAAAGCCGTACCTCGACCCGCTGCGCTTGACGGTCCGGCTCAGGCTCTTCTCGGCGCCATTCTCCCTCCAGGCGTGCGTGACCCTGACCCCGCCGCGGGGGACGCGCGAGCGCTCCGGCGCGCAGCCCCAGGCCATGCGCGCGGCGATCATCTTGCCGCCCTCCCCGCGCCGCCTGGAGCGGGCCAGCTCGTACTTCACGAAGACCGCCCTGGCCGGGCGACGCAGGGGGACAGCCTGGTCGGTCTCGAAGCACCAGTGCCCCAGGTAGGGCGCGCGGTCGGCCTCCCAGAGCAGCTTCCAGCCGGTGGGCTTCTCTACAGCGTAATAAATGCGGAAGACCTCGTCGGGCGCGGCGGCCACGTCCCAGTGCGAGCGGAAGGCCCCGCCGGCCTTGGCCCAGCGGATCAGCTTGCCCTTCGGCGCGCGCATGGCGTAGACCACGTGGCCGGGCTTCCCGCGCCGGCCCGCGGGCGAGAGCGCGGGGTAGCTGCCCTTTTGAAATTTCAGGTCCTTCATGGCGACCAGCAGGCGGTTGTGACCGGCTTTGTTGTAATATTGCACGGTCTCCTCGAAGACCTCCGGGCCGGGTTCGAAGCTGGCGGTCATCCTGTTCCTGCCGGAGCGCACCGCGGGGAGCACCGCGGCGTTTAGCTGGCAGGCGGTGTCCAAGCCGAAAGAGACTATCCGCGCGGCGCCGGCCAGCTCGAAGCGCACCACGTAAGAATACTTGCCCTCCACGAGATTTGAGAAGTCCGCCGCGAAGTCGGTCTCCCCCACCCGCGCGGCTTTCCAGACCTCTTTCCAGCTGGCCCCGCCGTCAACGGAAACCAGGGCGCGCGCCTTGTCGGCCGCCGCCGGCCGCAGGCACCGGCCGGAGACCACCGCCGCGCCGCTGGTGTCGCCGGTCCTCTCGACGTCCCCGGGCCAGCCGGCGATCACGTAGGGCAGGCGCACCCGGAAGTCGGCGCGGGCGGGCTTGTCCCCGCGCGCCGGGCGGAAGCCCGGGCCGGCACTGTTGACGTTTGCCTGGGCGTGGACGCCCGCGGCGAAGTCCCGCGATCCCGGGGCCAGATTAGGGCGGTAGACCATGAGGCCGTTGCCGAAAGAAAGCGGCGAGCCGTCGTCGTTGCGGGGCGCCTGCGGGTAGAGCTTCGCGTAGGGGTCACCGGGGCCCTTCCAGGGGTCGACGTAGCCGTTGCCCTTGACCTCCGCGGCCAGGCCCGGCGGGCAGTGCCACTTGCCGACGTTGGCCCACGAGCGGGTGAAGCGCTCGCCGGGCCGCAGGGCCAGGTTCATGGAGTGCGCCGTGCGGTACTTGTCGTGCTGGCGGTAGTGCACCAGCTGGTTGAGCAGGTAGCCCGCGAAGATGTGCTTCTGCTCGTAGGGAACCAGGGGACGAAGCTCCGACGGGAAGGAGGGCTTGCTGGGCCTTTTTGCACGTAAAATCAGCTCGGCGGCCCGGCCGCGGTAGTCGGCCAGCGAGGCGATGCTGCCGTCAGGCAGCCGCGAGAAGCCGCGCTGGTCGTGGTCCAGGTAATGGTACTTGCCGTCGTAGTAGACCTCGGCCACGACGTGGCCGCCGATGCCCCCGGAGCGGGCCTCGAGACCCGCGGCCTCGTAGAGCGCCTCGGCCAGCGAGCGGATCGCGAAGCAGTAGGTGTAGCCGTAGACGTTTAGC
>CAZONU010000072.1:0-13105 GCA_964581145.1 uncultured Planctomycetia bacterium | reverse complement strand
TAGTTTTCCCTGCCGGGCGTCTAGCAGACAGGTTTGGGCGCCGGCCAGTGGTAGGTGTTCCTCCAGCAGTAGCGCCAGACGGCCAGGGCCTTCTCTTCCGAGGTCATGCCCGGCTTGATGATCGAGCGGACCACCGCTTCCGGGCTGGAGGCGTCGGGGGTGTGCACGCTGACTATCTTGGGGCTGATCATCTCGGCTCCGTTCTCTCCGGCTCGCGCGCCCGCCGCGGGGAGAGCCCCCGCCGCCAGGAGCGCTGCTGCAAGCCAACTAACTCGTGAAGTCATCCGCGCCTACTTCCTGGGCAGCAGCAGCCCGGTGACGTTGGGCACGCTGCGGTACATGTGGCCCATGTCCTTGGAGAGGTGCCCGGGCCGGCCCCGGAAGATGAGCTTGAGCGCGGCGTCCAGATATTTCTTCTCGCCGGTCTCGCGGTAGAGCAGCGCGTGGCCGAAGGCCGCGTTGGCGTAGTGCTGCTTGTTGTTCTGGGCCAGCCAGTCGCAGTATTTCTTAATCGCGGCGAGCACGTCCTTCTCCCCGGTGGCCAGATAGTACTTGGCGAAGCCCTCGATGCAGATGCCGTCGGTGAAGCCGATGCGCTTGTTGAAAACGCCGCCGTTGGCTTCCAGGCGCTTGATGCCGGCGTCAATCACCTTGCGGGCGCGCTCCAGGTACTTCTTCTCCCCGGTGTGCCGGTAGCCGGCCAGCAGGGAGATTATCTGGTGGCCGGGCTTGCGCGTGCCTCCGTAGTCCCCGTCCTTGTGGCGCCGGGCGTGCTCGGCCAGCTCGGTGGCCACCTTGAGCGCGCGCCGGTCGCCGAGCAGGTAAAAGCGCTCGAAGAGCGACTCGGACTTGTGGTGGTCGAAGGCCACGTTGATGATCGGCGACATGTGATCGGGCGGGTCGTAGCCTACATGATTGGTCGCCGGGCACCTCCGCGAGGACCCGCCGCGCTTGAACCCCGGGTTCCAGTGGCAGACGTCCACGTCCATGAAGTGCCAGGTCTGGTCGCGGAACCATTCCAGGTACTTGGGCTCGCCGGTGCGCGCGAAGTACAGCCCGGCGATGTGCGCCAGGTCGTAGTAGTTCGAGTCCCAGGCGATGTCCCAGGGCGTGCCCCTGCTCTTCCCGTTGTTCCAGACGTAGTGCAGGGTGTCCCCGAAGGCCAGGAAGCCGTAGGCGTCCATGGTCAGGCCGCGCTTGCTCCACCTGTCGCGCCGAGGGCCCAAGAGCGCGTCGAAGTAGCCGCTGATGCGCTTGTCGAACTGGGCGAACCTGTCCGTGCCCTCCCCGGCCAGCTTGCTTCCCGCCGCCGCCAGCGTCCCGAAGGCGCCGGTCTTCTGGCAGTACCACTCCGGCGGGCAGGCGGCGAAGAGCGGCTTCTGGAAGCCGGCAGCCACTTTGAGACCTGAGTCCGGCGGAGCGCCGAAGAACACCAGCACCTCGTGGGTGCGGGCCATCCCCGTGAAGAACTGCTGCTTGCGGCCCGCCAGCTTGGGGTAGAGCCCGATGTTTATGGTCCCGTCGCCGGAAAGCTCGATGGCCTTGGGGAAGGTCTGCCAGAAGCGGTGGACGCCCACGGCAACCCCGTCCAACATGGCGCAGCCCAGCGTCAGCGGCTTGGTGGCCCTGGGATTCCCGGACCCTTTGGCCTTCCCGCCGAACTTCCACTCCGTGGACTTGGAAACGAGGACGTAGGCCTTCTGGCCCTTGACCAGCTTGCCGAAGGGCGCCGGCTCCATGCCGCCCAACCCGTAGGCCAGCGGCGCTGCCCGGACCGGCAGCTTGAGCCCCAGCGAGAGGTCCTCGATGTAGTGCTTCATATCGCGCGGGTGTCCGTACTTCTTGGTCACCGTGGCGGCGATCTTCACCCGCGGCGAGCCGGCGTAGGCATGCATTCTGACCTCGTAGTCGTAGCGGTCCGGGCCCGGTCCGGCCAGCTTGCCGGTCGCGAGGATGGTGACGCGCATGGGCGTCCTCTCCTCGACGATTACCTTGCTCTCGGTGTCCGCCGCGCTGGTGTAGCGCTTGCCGCCGACCGTCATGCCCAGGCCTTCGGGGTGAGCTGACACGGTCACGTCCCCATGACCCGGGCCTCTCTTCCAACGGCGGCTGGCCCGCTCGAATAGCCGGAACCCCTTCTTGCGTACCTCGAACCTCAGAACGCCGCCATCGACCTTGATGAGCCCGCCTTCCTCAGTCACCTTCACCGGGGTCCTCGGCGCCTCGGGCTTGCCCACGGCAACCGCCACCGCGAACGTCGCGGTCCCCCTGGCGGCCACGCTTACCTGCGTGTCCAGCAGCGCCCAGCGGACGGACTTGTCCTTCGGCCAGAAGTTGATTGCGGTAAAGCTGGCCGGGACGGGCTTGCCGGCCGCGTCAACGAGGCACAAGTTGCCCGCGTCCTTGACCAGCCCCTTCGGAAAAGGCACCCCGCACGTAATCGGCTCGGCCTTGCGCTCTACCCCGGCCCGCTCGACGACGCGCAACTTCACGATCCCGCCGGCGGAGGCCAGCGCGGCCCACGACGCCAGCGCGGCGCCGAGCATCACTGCTCTTTTCATCACGAAGCTCCTCACCGATAGACCCGTCAGGTCCCGGACTTATTCGACAGCGGCCGGACCTCGCCGTCGGCGACCGCCACCATCCGGCAGGGCACCACCACCCGCCGGGCCGGGCCGGTCTCCCCGGCGATGCGCTCCATCAGCAGGCGCGCGGCGGTGCGGCCCATCTCCAGGGGGTTCTCGCAGGCCCGCACCTCGGGCGCGCCGCGGGGGTCCTGGACGGGCAGGCTGTCGGCGCCCACCGCCTCCAGGGGAGAGCCCCGCTCCCGCCCCCAGGCCAGCACCGCCTCCAGGCTCCCGCCCACGTTGGAGGTGAAGACCGCGGTGGGCACCTTGCCGGCGGCGGCCAGCTTCGCCAGGCGGCCCGGGAAGCTGAACTCCCGCTGGCGGGGCTGGAGGACCAGCTCCTCGTCGACCTGCAGGCCGCGCTCGGCGTGGGCCCGGCGGTAGCCGGCCAGGCGCTCCAGCGAGCCCTGGTCGGGGGCCTGGTAGGCCCGCGAGCCGTGGCGGGTGACGCCCAGGAAGGCGATCCTGCGGTGGCCCTTCTCGATCAGCAGCTTGGTGCCCAGGTACCCGCCCATCTCGGTGCCGCCGACCACCGCGTCGAGCTCCAGCCGCTCGGTCTGGTAGTCGACGGAGACCAGGGGCAGCCCCGAGGCCAGGAGCGCGGCCAGGTGGTCGTCGCTGTCGATGCCCACGCAGATCAGCCCGGCAACCCCCTTGCGGGCCAGCTCGGCGGGGCTGGGCGGCTGGAACTCCTCGCCGGGGGCGGTCTTGCCGGCCATGAACAGGATGTCCCGGCCGGCCTCGCGGGCGCCGGCCTCCACCCCGGCGAAGATGGAGCCGAAGTAGTCGCTGCCGCTCAGCCCGCTCTGCCAGGAGTAGTAGATGAAGCCCAGCGCGCCGTCGGCGCGGCCCTCCACGTCGGCCACGAAGGTGCCCCGGCCCTGCTCGCGGAAGAGAAAGCCATCGGCGACCAGCTCGCCGATGGCCTTCGACACCGTGGCCCGGCTCACCGTGTACTTGGCGACCAGCTCGTGCTCGGAGTCCACCCGGTCGCCCGGCCGGGAGTTGCGGATCTTGCGGAGGAGCTCGCGCTTGAGGTGCAGGTACTTGGGAAGTCCTCTGGTGGGCATGTCCCGTCTCCATTGTGCCGGTTGCTGGGCCCGGGCCGGTTGTGCGGTTGACCGGTCAAGAGCTTAGTCTTTTATACCCCGCTCCCCGGGGGCTGTCCGCGGAAAAAACTCCTGGTTGTAACCTCTTAAGACGTAGCTGGTTACAGACTGCCGTCCGCTGGGCTGGGCCGCCCGCGTTCCGCAGCGGCGCGGCCGGCGTTTCGGGCGCGTGGAATTACGCGCTTTAGACTTGACTTTCTGCACTTTGTGAGGCTCAATATATAGTGGAGGTGTGTGCTCCGGGCGGGTGGGCCGTCCGGAGGCGGTAGACATGAAAGGGGGTGATGTGCTATGCGCAGGCCAAAGGGCTTCACCCTGATCGAGCTGATGGTGGTCATCGCAATCATAGGTATCCTCATAGGGCTCCTGCTTCCGGCCATTCGGCTCATACGCGAGAGCGCGCGGCGCTCCAGTTGCAAGAACAACGTCCGCCAGATCGGGCTGGCCATCCATCTCTACGCCGACGACTCCGACAGCATGTTCCCCAACGCGGCCACGGCGGCGGAGACCAACGCCCTGAGTTTCACGGCCAACCCGCCGGACGCGGTCACGCCGGGCAGCGGGGACGACGAGCTGCTGGGCTTCCGGTCGCTGAAGCTGCTGGTCCCCGAGTACCTGGACAACCCCAAGGCCCTCAAGTGCCCCTCGGATTACAACATCACCTACAACGACTTCAACCCCGGGGGCACGCTGGACGCCAACAGCGGCAGCTACTGGTACGATCCCCGGCACAGCCAGCTCCACGGGCACACGGTGGTCATCCTGGGGGACCGCAAGTCGCCCAAGAACAACTCCTGCCGGTCGCACAGCGAGCGGGGCGGGAGCTTCTGCTTCGTGGACGCCCACGTGGAGTGGCGCAGCCGCCCGGCGCCGGGGCACTCCATCCCGGCGGGGGACGAGACCGACGACGACATCTGGTCGCCGGGGCCGGCCGGCTACGAGCACGACAGCTGCCTGATTGACTGAGCGGGGAGGTCAAGCGCCCGCGCACCGCGCCCGGTCCTTGAGGGGGGGCCGGGCGCCGGTGTTCCCACAATTCGGGGACATCATAATTCGGGGACATAACACTGATTTCCCGAAACTCCGAACTCGGAACCGGCCAACGGCCGGGGTGGGGTCAAGGCGCGGGCAGGGAATTAAGGATTGCGGGCTTCGGAATTCCTGGATATCATGTGCCCCGGGAGGCGCCGGATATGCAGATCAGATGTGCTTCGTGCGCGAAGATGGTTGAGGCGCCCCCGGCCTGGGGCGGCGGCGGGTTCACATGCCCCAACTGCGGCGGTGACGTGACCGTGGCCCGGGCACTGGCTTCGCACCGCCCGGCGGTCACGCCGGAGGGCCTGGAGGTCAGGCAGCTTCCCGAAGGCGGGTTCCGCATCGAGTACCGCTGGCGGAATCCCGTCCTCCTGGCCGCGTACAGCCTGTTCTCGCTGGGCACTTTCGGCCATCTGCTGTACTCCTCGGTGCGCAGATTCACCGAGGGTGCCGGCAGTGAGAAGCACATCTGGTTCCTGCTGGTTGAGGCGCTCCTCTTCCTCGTCGTGCTTTGGCTGACGCTGCGCAGCATGTTCGGCCGTCACGCGCTGGAGTTCGACGCCGGCGGGATCACCAGATGCTTCCGCCTGCCGCCGCTGCCCGAGCGGCGCAAGCATATCCGCGGCGAGGACCTCAAGGGGCTGCGCGTGGCCACCCTGGAGCGCGCCAAGCCCTTCGACCGGTCGCCGCGCTGGCTGGAAGCCGACGTCGCCGGCAAGCGGGTGATGCTGGCCACCGGTCTGAGCCTGCCCCATCTGGAGTGGCTGAAGGAGCGCATCTCGGCGGTGCTGGAGTCTCAGGCGGAAGTCAACGGCCCGGGGTGCAGTTCCGAAAGCCTTGGCCCGCCGTAGGTCGTCAGAGCGAAGCGGGCCGGCAGTTTACCCGCCGTGGCGGGCTCGGAACTCGCAACTCGTAACTCAGAACCCTGTCAGCCTCCGGCAGGTGAGGAAATAGGTGTTGTGTCCCCGAATTACCCCTCAACTACGAGAAGGGGCGGGGTGGTCATTGCCCGGACTCCTGTTTGGGTCCTCCAGGTTGTGTGATCTCCTTGCCCGTCCTGCAGCTGAACGTTCTCGCCTCCTTCTTCATGACGAGGTGCACGGTCGAACTGTCAGCCGAGAAGGATACCCGGGACAGCGAATCCAGCTCGTTGAGCTTCTGGATCTGGAGCTGACAGACGCTCTTGCCGGTGCTCACGTTCCAGATGAAGACGCGAGCAGTAGGCTTGTCGCAGATCACGCTGAGGCCGGGCTTCCAGCGCATGTAGCCCGCCGTGAAGAGGAGTTTCCCATCGGGCGAGAACGCAACGAATCCAACGTCGTCAGTAGGTGCCACGTGAAGTACATCCTTGCCCGTCGCCGCGTTCCAGACGGTGGCTTCCGACGTGTAGGACCCCAGGACGAAACCGCTGCCTCCGGCGACGTATCGTGAGTCGGGAGACCACGCGATCTCCCTCTGGTGCTCGTACCGTCCCCCGCGCAGAATGCAGACTTCTCTGCCGCTCTCCAGGTCCCAGACCGTACAGCTGAGCAACTCACAGGTTACCATCTTGCGCCCGTCCGGAGAGATAACCCACAGGAACACTTCTGCGTCCAGATACTCCTCTCTGCAGGAGGTCAGGGAATAGGCAAGAAGGCGCTCCGCCGCCTTCCTGTGCTCTGGCCGGGTCGGGAAGCCGGGAAAGCGGAGGTAGAGGAGCAGGTCCTTCCTGGCCCGAGTCCTGCTGCCCAGCGCAGCCAATGCAGGCTGACTGGCCTCCCAGCCAGCGTCCTTGCCAGCGTCCTTGAATCGGGAGAAGGCCAGCACCTGTCGGTGGACTCTCCATACGGGCACCACAACCAACCAGCTGAACAAGCCAGCCGCGATCAGCACCACCAGCGCCACGCCCCAGAGGACGTAGACCTTCCTGGACCGCCTCTTCTCCACAGGGCTTTCCACAGTGCCGCCCCCCTGTGGCGACTCAGACTCCCGTGGGGAAGGGGCGAGGGTGGTCATTCACTTGCTCTCAGTCCTTGGGTTTGACTTCAACCTTGACCTCGCCTGTACTTGCCTCCTCAGACCAGAGCCCCTCGCGCTTCCAGCGCCTCGTCGTGGCCCGCAGCACGTACTTCCCCGCGGGGAGGGCTTTCTGCCAGCTTCCCCTTTCGCCAGCCTTGGGTGGGGCATAAAACATGAAACGGTCGTATCCCTCCGGGAAACGTACGGTAACTTTCTGACCGCTTGACAGTCTAAAACGGGGCCCTGGCATCCAATGTGACCGCTCGCCAGGAGCAAGAGCCCTCCACGCGACGCCTTCTTGCTCACTGGTGAAAACGATGCGCCACTGGAAGTCTAACCTGTAGCCGCCCCAGACGGTGAGCGACTTGTCGCTGACATTGCGGAAATGCAGAGCGACCTTGACTGGATCTCCCTGCCGCATGACGCTCTGATCGAGCGATAGGCCAGCCTGGAGGCCCTTTACTGTTTCCCCCCAGGCAACCGAGGCGGCGGGCCTGATCTCGACCTTGACGCGACTGCTGGTAATCATGCCAGACCAATAGCCCTTCTCTCCTGCCTGCGGATTCGTGTAGGTGGCGGTCACTGTGTACTTGCCAGGCGGCAGGGCCCTGCGAGCAGGGGACCTTCTGCCTTTGTCTTCCACCTTGATGAACTTGCACCAGAAGATCTCATCATTGTCGAGGCTTAGCCCGAGGCGGCTTTGCTTTCCGGGCGCAATGAGGACGTCGACACCTCCCTGGCTGACTTCCGTCCTGGTCTCAAAGACCGCACCCGAGGCCTCGTCTCGCCACACCAGGTACCACTTGAGCCTGCTGTGATGGAACTTCAGGCGTCTCCGGCCAAGGTTCGTAGGGAGGGCGGTGAGCTTGATCGGGGCACCGCTCCGGAAGCTCTTACTGGACGCCACCAACTTCAGCTGCAGGTTGTACACGGACATTCCCGGAGGCAACTCGACAGCTCCCGGAATGGCCTGCGGTTCGACGGGGGAACGGAACTTGCAGCCTGCCGGAATGACGAACGCCAACAGAGTCGATATCACCCAGGTTCTGCGAGGCATGGCTTCCTCCCGATCAGTTCGCCCAACCCGGGTGTCTGCGCTAGTATTCTAACCGCTAAAAGGCGGGTGGGGCAACGGGCTAGCTTTCCACAGGAGGCCCACCCTGTGAAAACGCAGGCTCCTGTAGGGGACACTAAGAGGGGTCAGGAGTCGTTTCTCGGTGAATTCCTCCCGCCCCCGATTTCTTCCCATTAACGGTAACGCATTTTGCCCCCCAAGTCAAGGTTTAGCTCAGGGATCAGGGACTAGGGACCAGGGACTAGGGGGCAGGGACCGGGGGACCTGAAAAACGGAACTTTCAACGCCTATTTGCGCCCATTTGCGACCTAGTGAAAAACCCTCTTTAGCCATGGGCCGAAAAACTTGGAAAATCTTCTCCTGGAAAACGCGTCACTTAGGCTCTTTGTGAGCGGCAAAAACCTCCATTTTGTGACTACCCCCCCCTTCCGGGGAACGCCGTAAACCGTACCGTAGACCCTATTTTAACCCGGAATTTACTTGACTTTTCCGCCGGAATGCGGTATAATATATGTAGAATATCGAGAGCCAACGGCCGGGTTCAGGGTCTGGGGTTCAGGGTTCGGTTGCTGATATAGGAGCCGCCGGTGATCCAGGAAGCGCCTTCGGAAAAAGCCTCCGGGCGGAAGCCCGCGCCGGGGAAGCCGGCGCCCCCAAACTTCACCCGCCGTGGCGGGCCCGGACCCGATACCCTGACCCCCCAGCTCCCCTTCGGGCGGGAGCTGCTCATCCACGCCGCGCGCCAGCGCGCCCGGGGGATTTCGTGGGAGATTATCGCCGAGAAGACGCCGCACTCCGCGGGCGACCTGGTCACGTTCAGCATCGACCAGCCCGAGATCTGGGGACCGCTGTATGCCCGCGCCGAGAAGCTGCGCCTTCAAGAGGCCGACGGCGAGGGACTTGCGCACCTCACCACGCTGCTCAAAGGCGAAGATGAACAGGCCGCCGAGAAGGCCGCGCGCGAACTCCTCATCCACCGCCGCCACATAGAACGAAGCAGGGGGGACATGTACCGGAAGTCCGCCGAAGGCGGAAGCGGTACGTGTCCCCCGACTGCGACGCACGACCAGGAGCGCTGGTTCGCGGAGGATCCCGCACCGGAGGAGCTCCACCGCCCAATAATCTACACCGCCAACCGGGTGGCCCACGGCGAGGCCTACGCGCCCATTGCCCGCGAGACCGGGCACGACGCCGAAGCCGTAGCCCGCTGGGCGTTCGTTTATCCCAAGACCTGGGACCGGGTTTATCCACAAGCGAGGCTGGCCGCCGCGCAATTCGGCGCCGCGCTGGCCATTAACAGGCTGCTGGACCTCGCCGCCGGGCCTGACGCCAAGCTCGCCGCCCGCGCGGCGCGGACCTTGCTCGTTCACCGCAGGCATATGCACTGGGGTTCGACATATCCGTCCTCCGTGACTCAGGTCTCAGTCGCCGTCGGTGGCGACGGCTCGGTCGCTCGCCGCTCCGGGCCGGCCCGCTCCTGCGGAACGGTGCGTCCCTCCGCCTCTGTGTCCTCCGTGTCCTCCGCGGTGAAAAGGTCCTTGCCCCGGGCGCGCGACGGGCCCTAGAGCTTGCGGACCACCCGGGCGCTGGGGCCCCGGCCGCGCTCGATCAGGAAGAGCAGCAGAAAGGAGGCCGCCAATGCGCTGAAGCCGCTGACCGCGCTGGCGTTCTCGCTGCCCCCGGTGGCGAACCATACGATCGTCGCCGTGCCCACGAAGGCCAGAAGCGGCAGGCCGTAGAGCAGCAAGGCCGCCCTGGTCGGCGTCACCAGGCGGATCTCGGCCTCCACGCGGTCGCCGGTGGCCAGGCGCAGGCCCTCGGCCACGTAGGCGCGCAGCTCCACCCGGCCGGCACGGTCCGCGCTGCACAGCCCGCAGCCGCCGCACTCCGGCTTCCTGCCGACCTCCTCGGGCCGGACCTCCAGCTCGAGGATGGCCCGGCCGCGGTGGACCTCCACCACCCGGCCGACCGTGCGGTGGAGCCGCGCTGCGCCGCTTTCGCTCACGGGGAGGCGCCCCTACTTCTTCTTGCGGAGGGGCTTCTTCTTGCGGGATTTCTTCTTGGCGGGCTTGCGCCTGGCAGGCTTTTTCCTGGCGGGCTTCTTCTTCTTGGGAGGCTTTTTCTTGGGGGGCCTTTTCTTGGGCGAGGGCTTCTTCTTGGGGGTCGCGGCCGGCCCCAGCCGCCTGGCGGTGCGGCCCTCGATCAGGCCCTCGATGGCCAGCTTGTCGCGCGCGCTCTTGGCGATCTTGCTGCGCCCGCCGGCCAGGGTGCGCAGCACCTCGCCCCCGAAGGCCCGCTCGGCGCCGATGCGCTCGGCGAAGTGGAAGCCGATGTAGAAGCGCTCCGCGTCGCCCAGGTCGCGCTCGCCGGCGATCATGCGGCTGAGGTCCAGCTCGTGGCCGGCGACCAGCTTGACCAGCTCGGCCAGGGCGTCGTCCTTCTCGCGGGCGCTCTTCTGCATGACCCGCTTGCCGCGCTTGAGCAGGGTCACGGCCAGCTCGTAGCGCGCGGTGGGCGGGGCCTCCTCCCCGGCCAGCAGCAGCCGCAGGTAGCGCTCGGCCAGGTCGAACTTGCGGCGCCGGCGCGCCGAGCGGGCCGCCTCGATGAGCCGCTCCACCGCCAGGCGCGGCTCGGTGGCCCGCACCAGCCAGAGGTAGGCCCGGCCGCGCTCGTCGCCCCTGGCCATCAGATCGAGCATGCGCCCGGCCAGCTTGCGGACCCGCGCGCCGGCCAGGCGCTCCTTGTGGCTGAGCAGGATGTTGGCGTAGCGCCGGGCGGAGTCGAAATCGCGGGCCCCGTCCAGCTTCTTGGTGAGTGGCACCAGCGCGCTGGCCATGCGCCGCAGCTCCCCGCTGGCCCGCTCGGTGAGCTCGCGGTCGCCGGAGTCCAGGCAGGCCAGCAGGTCCTTGACCTCCCGGGCGCTGCCCGAGCGGCCCAGCTCGCGCACCGCGTAGCGCTTGACCGGCTCGTAGGGGCTGCCCAGGAAGGCGGCCAGCTTGGGGCGGGACTCCCCGGGCAGCGGGTTCTGCCAGAGGACGTCCAGCGCGGGCTTGACCACGTTGGTGAAGTCGTTCTCGCCCAGCATGGGCAGCAGCACCTTGCCGAGCTCCCGGGCCGAGACCGTGCCGGGCTTGAGTTGGGCCACGCCGCTGAGCGCCGCGCGGCGGACCTCGGCGGGCTGGCCCTTGCGGCTGAAGCGCAGGAGGGTCTTGGCGCAGGAGCCCCGCTTCAGCCCGCCCAGGTACTTGAGCGCGTTGGCCGCCGGGGCCTGCTCGCCGCCCTTCTTGCGGGCGTGCCGCTCCAGCACCGCCGCGGCCCGCTTGGCCAGCGTCTCGCGGGTGGAGGCGTCCAGCTCCTCCAGGTGGCTGCGGACCGTCGCCGCGGCGAAGCTGGCGGTGTCCATCTCCTTGGTGCCGAAGAGGGCCTTGGCCAGCAGGTCCAGCGCGGCCTTGCTCTTCATGGTGACCAGCACCTCGACCGCCGCCCGGAACTGCGCCGAGTTGCCCTTGTCAATTACCCTGGCCAGCAGCTTGGGGGCCTTGTCCCCCGCCGAGGCCACCGCGCGGGCCGCAAACTCGCCGGTCTTGCCCGGCTCGCCCAGGAACTTGACCAGCGTGGCCGCGGCGCTCTCCCCGCCTCGCGCCGAAAGCGACTCGAGAATGTAGGGATGCAGCGCGGGGTTGGCCTTGGCCAGGCTCTCAGCCAGCGCCGCGGTGGCCTCCGCGTCGCCGCGCCCCACCCAGCCCACCACCCGCGCCGCCGCCGCGCCGAGCTGGGCATCCTTGCCGGCTATGAGCCTCAGGAGCTCCCTGAGCACCGAATTCATTACCAGTCAGCCTCCCACCGAGGCCCTGGAGAGGCGTCCGGCGGTGACAGCTAAGCTGCGGACAGGCAAGCGCTTAGATAGCGAAAATAGCACAGAGCCGATGGCCAGGCTGCCCAAGGTCGCTCCTTCCCGGTGCCTCCGGGGGGCCTCTCGATGCGTGACGATTTTGCGCGCGGGATTGTATCCCTTAACTGCTTTGTTGCAAGGGCATTATGCAGGGAAGGGGGAAGCCCGCCCGCTGGCGGGCTCCCCCTTCGGCGTCGTAAGTCTCTGCTTTCGGCTACTTTGCGGACGGAAGCCGGGGCCGGGCCAGCCGGTTGGCCAGCAGCACCACTGCGCCGGAGGCCCCGCTCTTGGCGAAGTTCTCCCGGGCGGAGGCCCGGAAGGCCAGCCACAGCTCGCCGCCGGCCTTGCGGGCGGCCAGTGCCGCCAGGGCGTTGAGGTCGTCGCCGGCCATGCCCGCGTCGAACAGCTTGGTCATTTCCTTGCCGTCGACCTTCCCGGTGCCGAGGAGCAGCGCCCGGGCGATGAGCCGCAGGCCGGCCAGGGGGCTCTTCTCGGCCTTGGCCGCCAGCAGCTTGACCGCCCGCGCGTTGAAGCTGGCCAGGCGCGCCTTGCTCACCAGGCCCAGGGCGTTCCCGTTGCGCAGGGCCAGCGCAGCGTAGAGGGTGGCCAGGTATGCGCCGGCGTTCTCCTCCTTCTTGGCGGCGCTCTTCTCAAGGGCCGCGAGCGCCTCCCCCGCGCCCTTCTCGACCCTGGCGAGCGCCTTGGCGGCCAGCGCGGCGAGCTCTTTCTCTTTGGGCAAGGCCAGGGCGCTTTCGGTGACGGCCCAGGCGCCGCGCATGGCGGTGACTGGTGTTTCGCTGGCGGCCAGCTTGTCCGCGAAGGGATGCCGCCAGGCGATCTGCAGCCGGGTGAGGGCCTCCGGGTCGGTCTCCCCCGCGGCCGCGGCGGCCAGCAGCTGCCAGCTCGACCAGTAGAGCGCGCCGTAGACCTCGCCCTTCCGGCGGGCGGCGCGGCCCTTCTCGACGGCCTTCTTGCGAGCCTTATAGCGGGCAGCGGCCTTCTTGCCCACGTCGCCGTGCTCCCCGGCGCCCTTCTTCAGCTCGTCGAGCAGCTTCCTGACCCCGGCGTGCGCGGCGGCGTCGCCGAATACGACGACGTGGCCGGGCGAGAGCCAGAAGCAGTCCTCGGGCTGCTTCGCGCCGGCGGCGCCGCGGACCGCGGCCAGGAACTCGGCGGCCAGCTTGCCGGCGCGCCCGGTGATCTTCTTGAGATTCTTGAGGCCTTTGAGCTCTTCCTGGCGCGGAATGGCCAGCGCGGCCACGTCGTAGGTCCAGGGTGCCGCCTGCCGGCCCCTGCTGGCGGCGGTGACCTGGACCCTGCCCTTGGCGGCGTTCCAGTCCAGGGGGCAGGGCTTGCACAGCCACTCGAA
>CAZONU010000071.1:10085-15934 GCA_964581145.1 uncultured Planctomycetia bacterium | reverse complement strand
CGCGCGCCCAGCAACTCACGGCCCTCGGCGACCGCCTGGTTTCCGAGATGGAGTGGGAACTCTGGGAGGCGGTCCAGAAGCTGCACCGCGCCATGGGGCCCTGCGTCGAAGGCGGCCCGGAGCCCGACAAGGAGCTCTGGGACCGCGTGGATGCCGCCGTGCGCCCCCTGGAGCGCCGGGAGATCCGGCTGCGCGCGGACTTCGAGAAGGCCGTGGCCGGCGCGTGAGGGACAGCCCGCCTCCTTCGAGGTAAGGGACCCGCCCCTATGCCGCGCAGCTTCCACATCCGCACTTTCGGCTGCCAGATGAACGTCCACGACGCCGAGGCGCTGGCCGGGATGCTGGAGCGCTCCGGCATGCAGCCGGCCGGCGAACAGACCGGCGCCGACGTTGTCCTGATTGAGACCTGCTCGGTGCGCCAGCACGCCGAGGACAAGGTCTGGTCGCTGCTGGGCCGGCTGGCCCAGCGCAAGGAGCGCCACCCCGACCTCGTCGTCGGCGTAATCGGCTGCATGGCCGAGAAGGAGCGCGGCGAGGTTCTCCGGCGCGCGCCGTGCGTGGACTTCGTCGTCGGTCCCGGGCGCCTCGACGAGATACCCGGATTGCTCGCGGAACGGGCTGCCGATGCTCCGGTGCTCTCCGGCCACGACCGCGAGATCGACCTGCCCTCGGCCGGCGCCGACCGCCGCGCGCACCCCTGGAGCGCCTACCTGGCGGTGAGCCGCGGCTGTTCCAACGCGTGCTCCTACTGCGTTGTCCCCCGCGTCCGCGGGCCGGAGCAGAGCCGGCCGGCGCCGGAAATAGTCCAGGAGGCGGAGAAGCTCGTCGAACAGGGCGCCGCCGAAATCACGCTGCTGGGCCAGAACGTCGACGCCTATGGCAAGGACCTTATTCCGCAACAGACGCTCGCCGAGCTGGTCCGCGAGGTTGGCAAGCTGGAATCGGCGGGATTGAGACGGCTGCGCTTCGTCACCAGCCACCCGCGGGACATAAACGACGCTCTGCTCCGGGCGATGGCCGAGACGCCGGTCGTCTGCCCCTTCCTGCACATGCCCGCGCAGTCGGGTTCGGACGGAATTCTCAAGGCCATGCGCCGGGGCTACGATTCACAACGATACATAGAAATTGTCGCCGCGGCGCGAGAGATCGTCCCCGCTGTCGAGATCGCCTCGGACTTCATCGTCGGCTTCCCGGGCGAAACCGAGGAGGACTTCGAGGCGACCATTGAGCTCGTGAAGGACATGCGGTTTCAACGCATATTCGCTTTCAAATACTCGCCGCGGCCGGGCACCTGGGCCGCCGAGCACATGGAGAACGACGCTTCCCTTAACGCCAAGAAGGCGCGCCTCAATCGCTTGTTCGCCGTCCAGACGGAAATTGGCAAGCGGCTCAATGAGTCGCTGGTCGGCGAGACGCTCGCTGTTCTGGTGGAGGGGCCCAGCCTCCGCGACCCCGCGCGCCTCACCGGCCGCACCCGCACCTGGCGAATTGCCAGCTTCCCCATTGACGAGACGGAGGCAGGGAATATCGTGGATGTGAAGATAACCGGCGCCACGGCGCTGAGCCTGTTGGGAGAGCGAGTTGGCTGAGGATATCCAGAACAGGCAAGAGACGGAAGGCCAGCCGGAGCGCAAGAAGGTCGGCTGCCTGATGAAGGGCGTGTGCGGCACGGTGGGCCTATTGGCCGTCCTGGTGCTGGCGCTGGCCTGCTGGAGCCACCACCTGGACGGGGAGGCGGAGAAACTCCTCGCCGATGCGCGGCTCCTGGTTGACGAGATAGAGATCAGGCAGGTACCCGATGAGGACAACGCCGCGCATATCTATATACAGACACTCGCGGCCGTCAGAGCCGCCGGCCCCCGCACGTTCAGCCGAATCTCAGGCCGCCTGGAGCGCTGCGAGCTGGAGATCGGCTCGAAGGAAGTGGAAGCCCTCCTCAAGAAGAACCAACCCGTGCTGGCTCAGCTCGCCCAGGCGGCCCGGAAGCCGCACTGCGTCTTCCCCACTGACTACCAGAAGGGGTTCCATGCTCCCCTCCCTTCGCTGCTGGCCTTCCGGGAAGCGGTCTATCTGCTGGCGCTCTCCGCGCGGCGCGCCGCGCACGAGGGACGCTTTCCAGAGGCCACGAGCCGCATCGAGCAGGCCCTCCACCTGTCGCGGGGCATCGGCGAGATGCGGATGCTCATCTGCCACATGTTAGCAGTGGCCGGCGAGGACATCGCCCTGACCGCCCTGCGGGATATCCTCATCCAAACGGAGCCCGACGAGGCCTCGCTGCGGGCCGCGCTGCGGCACCTCGACCTTCACCTGAAAAAGCGCGTTCCGCTCCGCGAAACCTTCCGGGTGGAACGAGCTCTGGGCATGCTCACCGCAGCTGAAATAGTGGCGGGCGAATCCGCCCACCCGGCCAGCGGCGAGTTCAGCGGCCGGCTGAAGTTCCAGTGGCACCGCATCACCGGGGGAATGTTCCGGGGCGCCCGGATCGTCAATGATTCCTGGGACAGGGTCGAGGCCGCCGCGGCCAAGCCCTATCCCCGAGCTTACGACGAACTCCTGGCCATAAGCAACGACCCGGAACTCACGGCCAGGCTGGAGAGGCTGCCCTCGCCCTACTCCTACGCGGCCATCTCCTGGGCTGCCACGGCCCGCAGCGACGCTAATCTGTTGGCCGTGCTGCGCGCCGCCCGCCTGGCGGTCGGCTGCCAGCTATACAAGAAGAAGTTCGGCGCGCACCCCGCGAAGCTGGCCGACCTGACCGCCAGCCTCCCGAAGCTGTTCAAGAGCATCCCCATCGACCCCTTCAGCGGCAAGCCCATGCTCTACAAGAAGACGGCGACCGGCTTCGTGGTCTACAGCGTGGGCGGCTGGGACCGCGCGGACAACGGCGCGCCCAACCCCTACTACGGCGGCGGCTGCAGTGACGATCCGGACGTAGTCTTCATCGTGGACCCCGCCAAGCTCAAGGCCTACCAGGTCAAGCAGCGCCTGCAGAATAAGCGCCTCAAGCCCCGGAAGCCTAAGGCTCCGGTTCCTCCAGTTGTGAACCCGGCAGCACCGAGTCCCGGCCGAACTGCTCCTTGATCTGGTCGATGGCCCGGTCGAGATTCTCGGCGCGCTTCTCATCTTTGTCTTCGAAAAGCTCCGCCTGCCGGGCGCCCTGCCCTTCCCTTTCGAGGTTCGAGAGCGACACGCCCAGCAGCCGCAACGGCCGGCCGCGGCGGTCGAGCCGCTTCTCCAAGAGCTCGCAGGCCACCTCGCGGATGCGCCGCGTGGAGGCCACAGCCTCCGGCAGCGTCTGCGCGCGGGTAACCGTAGTGAAGTCCGGGTAGCGCGCCTTGATGTTCACCGTGCGCGCCCGGCAGCCCTCCTCGCGGAGCTCGCCGGCCACGCGCTCGACCAGCCGGCCGAGCTGCCGGCGCAGCTCCCCGGCGTCGCCGATGTCATTTGGAAAAGTGGTCTCCGCCCCGATGGACTTGGCCTCGCCCCCGGGCTCCACCGGGCGGCCGTCAATTCCCCGGGCCAGCTCCAGGAGGTTCCCCGCGTAAGAACCTAACAGGTGTTCCAGCGTCTCGGGCGGATACTTGAAAAGGTCGCCGACCTTCTCGATGCCCAAGCCGGCCAGCTTTTCCCGGGCGACTTTCCCCACCCCCCAGATGCGCGAGACATCCAGCGGCGCCAGGAACGGGGCTTCCTCGCCCGACCGCACCACCACCAGCCCGTCGGGCTTCTCCAGGCCCGAGGCCACCTTGGCCACGAACCTGTTGGGAGCCTCGCCCACCGAGCAGCCGAGCCCCAGCTCCTCGCGCACCCGGCGCTTGATCTTTCGGGCGATCTCCTCGCCGCTGCCGAAGAGCCGTTCCGAGCCGGTCACGTCCATAAAGGCCTCGTCGATTGAAAGCCCCTCCACGAGGTCGGTGAATGCGTGGAATATCGCGAACACCTGCCGGGACACTTCCGCGTAGCGGCTCATCCTGACGGGCAGAAAGACCCCCTGCGGGCAGAGCCTGCGGGCCCGCGCGGCGCTCATCGCGCTGTGCACCCCGAAGACGCGGGCCTCGTAGCTGGCCGCCGAGACCACCCCGCGGCCCTCCGGCGTGCCGCCCACGATAACCGGCCGGCCTCGAAGCGAGGGAGCGTCCAGCACCTCGACGGACGCGTAGAACGCGTCCATGTCCACGTGGAGAATCGCGCGCGTCATGGTTGCATTTATTGTAGCGCGCGATAGAGTGCCCTCAAGCCCGGAGGGGAAGATGCGCCTGCACGAAGAACTGTGGGACGTGCTGGTGCTCGGCGGAGGTCTGGCCGGCACCGCAGCCGCGGCCGAAGCCGCCCGCGCAGGGAGGGAAACCCTGCTTATCGAGCGCCGGCCGCTCTTAGGCTGGGAACTCTGCTGGGCCCACGCGCCGGGGATGGCCGGCGGCAGCGGAACGCTCTCGGAAGAACTCACCGCCCGGCTCGAATCCGCCGGGGCGCTCGCCGGACGCCGCGCCGACCCGGCCATCGCCGAAGTCGTCCTCGACGGTATCGCCGGCGATGCCGGCGTCAGGATTCTCTACTATGCCCAACCGGTCCGCCTGGCCCTTGAAGATGGTTGTGCTCTCGCCGCGGTCGCCGCCACCAAGGGAGGGCAGCGCGTCTACCGGGCGCGGACCTTCATCGACGCCACCGAGAAGGGTCTGCTCTGGCAGCAGTGCGGAGCCGCCCCTCGAGAATCCCGGGCGGCGCGCTCGCGCTTCTCGCTCTACTTCTGGGTCCCGGAAGCAAAGAAGCATGCCGCCGAGCTGGGCGAAGTCGGTGCTGCGAAGGGCCTCACCTTGACCCCCGGCGTCTGGGAAAGCGCCCTGGAGCTTTCTTTCACACTGGAAAGCCCGTCGATAACCGACGCCCGGCTGGCATTGCCCGGGGTCCTGGGCGCCGCGCGCGAGTCCCTGCCCGCCGAGGCCATCGTCACCCACAGCGCGCCGGAGCTTCTGCCCCTGAGCTGCGCGCGCCTCTCGGGCCGGGCCGGTGAGGCGCATTCGCATGTCAGGAACCTCTTCGGCGCGGGAGCATGGCTGCTCGACGAATGCGGTCCTGACGCCATCGCCGGACAGCTGATGAGCGCCGGCGCCGGCGCTGGTGCAGCCGCCGCGCGGCTGGCGCCGAGTCAAGCCGAACCGCCCTCCGCGCCGGTCCCCGCCCAGGTGGCCCCGCCCCGTCACGAGTGCGAGGTGCTGGTCGCCGGCGGGGGCACCGCCGGAGCGCTGGCCGCGCTGGCCGCCGGGCGCCGCGGGCGCGCGGTGACGCTCATCGAGGCGGGCAGCTCGCTGGGGGGCATCGGCACCTCCGGCGGCATCCACATGTATTACTGCGGCATCCGCGGGGGCTTGCAGGACGAGGTCGACGCGCGCGTCGAGGAGCTCGCCCCGCTGTTCGCCCCGCCCGACGGCGTGAGGGGTTTCCACCCCGAGGCCAAGAAGGTCGCTCTGGAGGCATTGCTGGCCGAAGCCAACGTGGAAGTGCGCTACGGGACCGTGCTGGTCGGCGCGCTGGCCGATCAGCAGCCGGGCCTGGCCGCCGCGGACAGCCAGCCGGCGGCGCGACTCAAGGAAGCCGTCGCCGCCTCTTCGGAGGGCAGCACGTCGTGGTCGGCGCGGGTCTTCATTGACTCCACCGGCGACGGGGACCTGGCCGTCTGGGCCGGGGCCGAGAGCCTCTTCGGGCGGGAGGCCGACGGCCTGCCCCATGCCTACAGCCTGTCCTCCGGCAGGATCGCCGGGGAGAAGATGGGCATCGTCAACTTCGACGCCGGCTACGTCGACCCCACCGACAGCGAGGACCTGACCCGCGCGCGGCGCGCGGCGCTGGCC
>CAZONU010000071.1:0-10075 GCA_964581145.1 uncultured Planctomycetia bacterium | reverse complement strand
GCTTACCGGGCTGCGCAGTTCTCGCCAGGTGCTCTGCGACTACCAGCTGCAGTTCTCCGACCAGATCACCGGGCGGCGCTTCGAAGACGCTGTGGCCGAGAGCTTCGGCCACTACGACAATCACGGCTGGGACTACGAGTTCGATTCCGACCAGGCCATGTTCTGGGTCTGGGTTCTGGGCCACTGGAGCCGCCGGCTGGGCTGCGAGATTCCCTACCGCTGTCTGTTGCCGCGCGGCGTCGAGGGGCTGCTGATCGCTTGCCGCGCGCTGGGGCTCACCTACGACGCGCACATGATGCTGCGCATGCAGAACGACATGCAGCGCCTGGGCGAGGCCGCGGGAATCGCCGCCTCCCTGGCGGTCGAAAGCGATACGACTCCGCGAGCCCTGGACGTGGAAGCGCTCCGCGCGGAACTCATCGCCTCCGGCGCGCTGCGCCCGCCGGGGGCGATGCCGCGCTTCCTGGAGATGCGCGAGGAGGCGCTCGGCGAAATCAAGGCCCTGCCCGCGCCGGACCAAGCCGCCGAACTGGTCGCCGAGTTGGAAGGTCCGCGCGCCTCCGAGGCGCTGCTGGCCCTGGCCGGCGGCCCCGAGGAGCTGCTTCCCGAACTCAGGAAGGCCGCCGGGAGCGACAAGCCCGCGCTGCGCTTCCGCGCGTCGGCCGCGCTGGCCATGCGCCGCGACCCGGCCGCCGTCCCGGAGCTGCTCCAAGCCGTGAAAGAAAGGCGCGCGCCGGTCCCGGAGCCCGGCTGCCGCGCGATCAAGCTGCCCGACCCGCCCTGGCTGCCTGCGGTGGTCCTGCTGGGCCGCCTGGGCGCCGAGGAAGCCGTGCCGGTGCTGACCAACGTGCTCAGCGACCCGGCAACGCCCTTCGACGCGCTGCTCGCCGCAGTCAGGTCGCTCGGGCGGATAGGCAGCAAGGATGCCGCCCCGGCGCTTGAGAAGCTCCTGGCGCGCAAGGACCTCAAGGCAACGCGAAACCTGCAATCGAGCTCCGGGGGCCTCAAGTCGCCGCCGCTCGACGCCCGCTGGCAGATCGACCTGACCGCCGCCGAGGCGCTGGCCCGGATGGGCGCCCCCCGGCGGGACGTCGTCGAGCGTTATCTGGAGGACGAGCGCGCGCTGGTCCGCCGCCGCGCCCGGCAGGTCGCCGCGCTCCTGGGTTAGAGGCGCCATGACCGGGAAGACCGGCGGTGCGAGCTTCGATTTCGGCTGGTTCCGAAGCCACCTCCTGGACGAGCTTCTGCCCCTCTGGATTGAAAAGGCGCCCACCGATAGCGGGCTCTTCCTGCCGCACTTCGACCGGCGCTGGCGCTCCAGGGGAGATACTTACGGCACGCTGGTCTCCCAGTCGCGACTGCTCTACAACTTCTCAGTGGGCTGGGAGCTGACCGGCGAGGAGCGTTACAGGCAGGCCGTCGAAGGCGGCGCACACTTCCTGATCGAGAAGTTCAGGGACAGGGAAGAAGGCGGCTGGTTCTGGGCGGTGGACGGAGAGGGTCGCGTCACCGACGACATGAAGGACAGCTACGGGCATGCCTTCATGATCTTCGGACTGGCCGGCGCGGCGCGCTGTCTGGAGGACGCGGCTCCCGCCGAGGCCGCGCGCGAGGTCTGGGAGGTCATCCAAGACCGCTTCGCCGACGGCCGCGGGGGCATCTACCGGCACATGAACCGCGACTTCACCCCCCGCGACGAGCCCCGCAGCCAGAACCCCATCATGCACCTCTTCGAGGCGCTGCTGGCCCTGGGCGACGTGCCCGGCCGGGAGCGCGCGCACAAAGACGCCGAAAAACTCGCCGGCTTCGTGCTCGACCGCCTGCTCCGGAAATCGGACGGGATTCTCCCGGAAGTTTACGACGCGGAGTGGCGCGCGTTGTCCGCGGAGAGCGGCGGTCGCATCGACGTGGGCCACCAGTTCGAGTGGGCGTATCTCTTGTCCTCGGCGGTTGAGCGCGGCCTGCCGGCGGAATGGCTGGCGATTGCGGAGAAGCTCCTGGACACCGGCCTGCGGCTGGGTTACGACCCGGACGAGGGCGGGATATTCTCGCCAGCGACACCGGAGGGCCAAGTGACCGCCAGCCGGAAAGGCTGGTGGGAGCAGTGCGAGCTGGTCCGCGCGCTTATGCACTTCGCCGTTTTGCGCGGCCGGGAAAACCTCTGGGAACCGCTCCTGCAAACGGTGAAATTGCTGCGCGAGCGCTTCCTGGACCCCGAGCACGGCGGGTGGTACCCGGAGGCCGGACCCGGTCTCGACCCCGAGGGGCTGGCCAAGGGCGGCCCCTTCAAGGTCGATTATCACAACGTGGGCATGTGCGCCGAGGCGATCCGGCTGGCCGGGATGATCGAGCGCCGCCCCCCATCCTCCTCTGCTTGACACCCGCGCGCGGCGCGCTAGCCTGAGCGCCAGACAACCCGGATCACAGAAAGGGGACCCTTCATGCTTTCCCTGGTCAGCGACGAAGTCTCCTACGACCTCGAAACCGCCGTTTCCATCGGCTGGAGGTGGGGCATACGCAACTTCGAGCTGCGCCGCTGCTACCTGAACCGGGCGCCCTACTTCGCCGAAACCTTCTACGAACTGCTGCCCAGCCTGCGCAGGAACTACGAGGGCATCAATTTCGTCGCGGTGAGCCCGGGGCTCTTCAAGCTGCCGGTGGGGCACTGGGCGGTCGCTCACGAAGCCGGCCTCAAGGCCGACGCCTCCTTCCAGTTGGCCGAGCTGGTCGGCTGCCGGATGGTAATCCTCTTCGGATTCGAGCGACCCAAGGGGAAGCCGCGCGAGGAGAAAGCCCCGCAGAAGGCCATTGATACACTGGGTGCCGTCGCGGAGCGCGCCGGGAAGAACGGCTTCACCCTGGCGGTGGAGATCGAGAACGGCAGCTACGCGGACTCGGGCACGGCCGCGGCCGAGCTGGTCAAGGCCGTGGGCTCGAAGGCGCTGGGCGTCAACTTCCAGCGCTGGAACCCGGACGTCACTGAGGACCCCTGGGACCAGGGTTTTGAGCGTGTGAAGAAACACGTCCGCCACATGCACTACCACGGGGTCAACGCCCCCGAGTTCGGCGGCGCCGAGCCGGGGAAAGACCTGGGCTGGGCGCCCAAGATCGCCGCGCTGGTCAAGGATGGCTACAAGGGCTACGTCTCCGCCGAGACCCACCTCAAGCCCCGCCTCGAAAAGAGCGAGATCACCGTGGCCGCGCTGAAGCGGGTGCTGGCCGAGGCGGGGGTCAACACCTAGCCCCTGCGCACATGGAAAAGCACCGCGGGCCTGGAAGATCCGCGGCGCTTTCTCTTGCGCTCAGTGACGCTCAGTCGTCGAGCAGCTCCGAGAGCTGGACCTTGCGGCCGTCTTCGGCGGAGCTCCTGATGGCCGCCTCGGCGACGGCGACGACCTTGACCGACTCGTCCCCGTCGGTCTCGAAGGGCGCCCCGGTCAAGAGCGACTCCCCGTAGGCGTCGAGTATATCCACCAGCGCGTCGTCCTGGCCGACATCGGGCACCGGCACAGTCTCGAACTCCTTGGAGCCCTCCCTCTTGAAGTGCAGGCCTCCGCTCTCGGACAGAATCAGGTTGTCGTGCAGAAGGACGCCCTCGGTGCCGTAGACGGCCACGCGGGTGTAGCTGGGCACCACGTAGTGGGCGTGCACGGTGACCGCCACCTCGCCGAAGCCGATGGTGGTCACCGTGCAGTCGACGTTGTCGGAAAGGCCCAGCACGTTGCGGTGGTGGGACTCGACCCACAGGGGGTCGCCCAGCCAGCTCATGCAGGTGTCGATGTGGTGCACGCCCAACTGGGTCAGGGGCGCGGCCGGGCAGCGCTCGGGGTCGCGCTTCCAGCGGTCCGGAGGGAAGGTCTTGCTGGTGGAGTGGGACATGTACATCTCGACGCTGAGCACCTGGCCCAGCTCCCCGCCCCTGACCATGTCGCGGATCCTGCGGCTGACCGGCCCGAAGCGGTGCAGGTGCTTGACGGCCAGGAGCAGGCCCTTGTCCTTGAAAGCCTTGATGAGCTGCCGGGCCTCGGCCACCGTGTTGGTCATGGGCTTCTCGACCAGGATGGACTTGCCGGCCTCGGCGGCGGGCAGGCCGTACTCCACGTGCAGGTAGTTGGGGTTGATGACCAGCACGCCGTCGATGGGCTCGGCCAGCAGCTCCTCGTAGCTGGCGCAGAGCTTGCTGGGCAGCTCCCGCTGGGAGCGCTCGATGCTCTCCTGGCTGCGGCTCCAGATAGCGGCCAGCTCGAGCTTGCTGCACTTGGTCAGCCCGCGGCGCACGATGTTGCCGTAGCCGCGCAGCCCGATCATCCCGACTTTCGCCTTCTTCGACACTCGCCCCTCTCCTTTCACATGCGGTGAATCACTTCTTCATGAATAGCGTGCCGGCCGGAATAATCAAGTAGCGGTCAGGCCCTGCGGGCCAGGAACCAGAAGTACGGCAGGAAGAGGAACTCCAGGCCCTCGGCGCTCCCGACCAGCTCCGGCGCGGCGAACTCCGAGTCCGGGAGGGCGGCCTCCAGGGGCCGCGCGGGGTGAAGACCGCAGGCCACCTTGAAACCGGCGCGCGCCAGGGCCCCGCCCAGCTTGCGGCCGACGTGCGCGTCCGCGCCCTCGGCGGCCAGGCGCCCGGCCAGCTCCGCCAGGCCCCCGCACCCGGCGGGGTGCTCCACCGCCCCCCCGTAGTCCGGCTCGGCGCAGGCCACCACGTACCCGTCGGCGGCCAGCACGCGCCGGACCTCGCCCAGCACGACCTCCAGCGGCCCCGCCCACATGAAGAACATCTGCGCGAAGACCAGATCGAAAGCGCCGTCGGGAAAAGGCAGCACCTCAGCCCGGGCGGCGACCCGCCGGCCGCTCCCCAAGCGCAGGATATCCATGTCGCAGTCCAGCCCCACCGCAAAACCCGACGCCTGGCGGTCGAGCTCCGCGAGCGTTTCGCAGCTGCCCGCGCCGAGGTCCAGGACGCGCTTTTTGGCAGCCATGCGCGCGCCGCGCAGCAGCCGGCCGCGCTGCCCCGCGAACCATTCCGCCTGACGGCGGTAAACCCCCTGCAGCTCTTCGGGTTTCATAGCCCCTCGCCTACCGGCCGCCGCCGGCGCAGGCGCAGGCGCAGGCGCAGCCCGCGCAGGCGCATCCGCCGAAGCCGCCGCCGGCGCCCCCGCCGCTGCTCTCGGCCATGGACTGCAGCGTCTCGCTGGTGAACTTGTCGAAGCCGGAGAGGTCCAGCCCCCCCCCCTTGGTGGTGCTCAGAGAATCGAGGCTGCCGGCCAGGTCGCCGCTCATGGTCTCCATGCGCCCGGTCATGGAGTTGACCACGTCGCCGAAGGAGGTCTGCGGGCCGGTGAACTCCGGGGTGGGCCCGGCGCCGCCGCCGTCGAAGGCCCTGCCGCCCCCGCCATAGCTGTAGGTCCCGTAGGGGCGGCCGTACCACCACCAGGGATGATAGTGATAGCCCCGGCCGCCCAGGCCGCGCATCCCGTCGGACCAGTCGTCGTCGAGCATCAGCCAGTCCAGAGCCTCGTCGGCCTTCTTGAAGCGCGCCTCGTAGTCGCTCTCGGCCTTGAGCTGCTTCCAGGCCCGGCTCACGACGTACTTGTAGTACTCGCGGGTCTTCACGAGACTAAAGCCGTCCATGGCCCCGACCACCTGCTTGACCAGCTGGTCCATCGGCGCTGAGAGGTTCATCTTATCGACCGGCTTGTGCTGCTGGGCCTTGAAGGCCTTGATGAAGCCCGGCTCGTAGGCCCAGAGCTTGACCGGCGCGTCGCCGGCGAGCAGCCACATTCCCGGGCTCTTCTCCTCGCCGCTGACCTCGACGTTCAAGGGGTCCTTGCGGCGGACGGTCAGGATGCCCTTCCTGGCTAGGGCGAAGATGATCATGGTGAGAATCTTGTGGAGCGGCACCTCCAGGAGCACCGCGGCCTCCACGGCGGTGAGCCCCCGCTTGATGCCCCCGCCCTCCCGGCAGAGCTCCGCGGGGAAGTAGTGCTTCTTGCGCCGTTTGCGGAAAAGGTAGCAGAGGACGCCCAGCACCAGCAGGACTGGGTAGAGCGCCAGGTGCAGCCCGGGGCTCTTCCACATGGCGACGCACAGGCCGACCGTCAGGATGATGAACAGCGACCAGCCCGTGCCGCGCGTGGTCGTGAAGAAGATGATCCCGAAGGCTATCAGGATGATGATGGCGCTGACCAGCTGGACCCCGGGGCTGCCCGTCCACCAACTGTAGAAGGCATCCCAGGCGGTCCAGGGAATGGCCTTGTCCACGTACTTCTTGGGAAAAGAGACGCCGAACTCGTTCTCGCGGTCCAGGCGCACGGTGCGCATCCAGACCACGGCAGCGAACTTCCCGTCGGCGGACAGGCCCTTCTTCCAGCCCGCGTCCGACTTCTTGTGCCACACGATCCTGTCGGCCACCTGCGGAAGTTCCTCCGCCGGGACGGGCAGGATGTACATCAGGGTCAGCTTGGTGCTGCCGACCAGCAGATTTTTGTCGAACCACGTGGGCGTGAACTCGAACGAGGCCTGCCGCTCCGGATCGGTGGAGTCCTCGTAGACCATGTCGTGGCTGCGACCGGTGAACTCGAAGACGCCCTCCCGGCCCGGCTGGATGCTCCCCCCATCCAGATGTATCTCGTAGGCGTTGTCGACGTACTTGGAACGACCGATGCGGCTCATGGAAATGCGAGACCGCTCGATGGCCGCGCCCAAGGCCTGGTGGCGCCTGGTGGGCATGCCGATGTCCACCACGTCGATGGCCCGGGCGCCCGGCCGGCAGTAGAACTTTATCCAGTAGTGGATCAGCGCCGAGCCGGCCTTCTCGACCGTGACCGTGACCCTGGCCTCGCGCACCTCGAAGCTGTAGTCGGCGGCCAGGGCCCGCCCCGTGGTCGCCAGGCCCAGAGCCAGGAGCAACGCCAGCGCGATTCTCTTCACGGCCCTAGCCCTCCGAGCTCGAATCGGTGCACAGGAAGCGGTCCCCGGAGCTCAGCGGGCAGCCCGATCCGCAGACCTCGAAGTCCGGGCACTGGCGGCAGTCGTCGGGCACCGCATCGCGGTTGCGGATTTCCCTGAAGAGCGGGCTCTCCCATATCTTCTGCCACTCGTCGCGGAGGATGTGCCCGGCCGGCTGGTAGTAGCTCTGGCAGGGAATCACCATCCCGTCGGGCTCGATACAGACGTTGTACTCCGCGGCGGTGCAGCGCTTGTAGCCCACCCCGTGCATGGTGGGGTTGAGCTTGCAGTAGTGGGTCGGCGAGTACCAGATGAAGCGCATGCCCAACTCGCGGGCCTTGGCAGTTACTAAGCCTAAGACCGGCTCCAGCTCGGTCTCTTCGATGCCCAGGCCGCTCTCGGGAGCCTTGCCGGTGTATATGATCGAGTTCATGGCGAACTGGCGGACGCCCAAATCCTTCAGGAATTCTATGGTCTTTTCCGCCCCCCCGACGTTCAGGCCGCAAAGCGTGGTGTTGGTCACGAGGTAGATGTCGTCGTCGATGGCGTTCCTGATGCCCTGGACGGTCTCCTTCCAGGCGCCGGGCACGCCGACCATCTCGTCGTGGACCTTCTCGTCGTGGCTTTCGAGCGTAATCTGCACGTGGTCCAGCCCGGCGGCGCAGAGCTTTCGGACGTACTCCCGGTCGGCCAGCTTGCGGCCGTTGGTCAAGAGGCCGGTGATGATCCCGATGTCCTCGGCCTTCTCGACCAACTCCACCAAATGCGGACTCAGCGTGGCCTCGCCGCCCGTGAAGCAGACATGAGGCACGCCCACGGCCCAGAGCTCTTCGAGGACGCGCTTCCAGTCCGCGAGATCCAGCGGCTTCAGCTCCCCCGGCTTGCGGGCCACGTAGCAGTGCCCGCACTTGTTGTTGCACTCGTAGGTCAGGGCCAGGTCCGCGCGGTAGGGTGCGCTGACCTTGCGGCCGAAGGGCCGCACGGTGGGCGCGTCCACGTTCATTATCGGGCAGGCGTCCTCGGTGGTCTCCAGGTGCCGGATGACCTTGTCTATCTTGTCGTAGTCGGCCTCGACCTCGCCGGGCTTGGCCCGGTAGACCTTGCGGACCGCGGCGACGGCCTGCTCCTTAATCTCTCCGTCCAGGACGTGCTTCATGAGTTCCGCCGCAGTCGCGTTGAGGTGCAGCACGCCCGCGGCGTTCACGGTCAAGAGGCCCTGCCCGTCGGGGTCCACCCGCAGGTGCAGGCGCATCTGGCGGTCGCCCAGCTCCCGGCGGTAGTGGTAGATGCCCGGCCTGACCCCCTCCGCGCCGGCGAAGAGCCTGCGAAACTTCTCGCGAAAGCCTACCACTTGGGCGCCTCCTCGATCTGGTAGCTGGACTCGCAGTAGGGGCAGTTCACGAAGACCGCGCCGGCCTGCACCGAGACGCTCTTGGCGTCGAGCGTCGCCCCGCAGTTCTTGCACTTCATCTCTTCGAGCGACACGTCGCCGGAGATGTCGATCTTCTGGGTGACCTCGACTTTCTGGTCGGGCAGCTTCATGCGCAGGAAGTAGACCAGGGCCAACCCGCCGCCCAGCAGGATGCCGCCGAGAATCCACCGCTGCCAGATGCCGCTGGTCGCTGCGGCCGCGCACCAGACCAGCCCCAGCAGGATCAGCAGTCCCGCGAAGCCGTAACCTATGACCTTCTTCATCGTGGCGGCCCCTGAGGGCTACTCCTTCTTCCCGGGCTCGGCCGGGGCCGCGGGCGGCTCAGCGGCCGGGGGGGCTTCGAGGTTCTGCCCGCAGTTGGCGCAGAACTTGGAGCCCGGCGGGCTGATCGCCTGGCAGGCCGGGCAGACCTCCGGGCCGATCCTGGCGCCGCAGCCCGAGCAGAACTTGCTGTTGGGGTCGATTTCCGCCTGGCACTTGGGGCACTTGGCCACCGCCTCGCCGCCCAGAGGCTTGCCGCAGCCCGCGCAGAACTTGGCGGCCGCGGCGTTCTGGTGCCCGCAAGCCGGGCACACGGCCACGCCGGTGGCCTGGGCCGCGCCCAGCTGTCCGCCCATATAGCCCACCATCCCCGGCATCATGTGGCCCACGCCGAAGCCCAGGCCCAGGCCCATGCCCGCGCCCATCATCTGGCCGGCGGCGCCGCCCCCGCCCTCGCTGTCGGCGGCCTTCTCCAGGGTGTCGAAAGTGCGCTTCATGCGGTAGTTGTCCTGGCCCATGATGTCGATGTCCGCGCGCGTCGAGAGCGAGGTCTTGAGCTTCTGCACGGTAGGGTCGCTCTCGGGCACGTCGATGGACTCCATCAGGAAGTCGGTGACCTCCAGCCCGTACTTCCTGAAGTCCTCCGAGGTGCGGGCCCTGCCGACGGTGGAGACCTCTTCGAGATAGGCGGCGATCTCGACCACGGATACTTTCTGCTTGATGATCACCTCGGCGATGTAGTCCTTGACGCGGGTGGTGATCGCGCCCCTGAGGTAGGTGCTGATGTCGTCGGTGGTGTACAGGCGGTTCTGTCCGCAGATCACGGTCACGAAGGTCTTGGAGTCCGAAACGCGCAGCCCGAAGATGCCGAAGCAGCGCACGGGAACGAGCACGTTGAAGCGGGGGTCCATCACCTGGATGGGCGCGCGGGTGCCGAACTTGAGGTCGGGCACGGTGGCCTTGCTGACGAAGTAGACCTCGGCGCTGAAGGGGGTCTCGCCGCCGAAGGGCAGGTTGATCAGCGTGCGCAGGCCGGGCAGGTTGGCGGTGGAGAGCGTGTGCCGCCCAGGCCCGAAGACGTCCAGACCCCGCCCCTCCCGGAAGATCACCGCCTCCTGGGTCTCGTTGACTATGAGCTGGGTGGCGGTGGCCAGGTTGTCCTTGGGGAACTTCCAGACCAGGTCGCGAGGCGTGCCCTCGAACTTGACCCTGTCGATGAAAGCGGCCATGGGTTATTCCTCCTTCTCGCCGCTCTCGGCGGCGGCGACCAGCGCCTTCTTGCGCTCGTCGAACTGGCCCTCCTAGGCACCCAGGGCGGCCTCCAGCTTCTCGGGCCCGGCCTCGGCCAGCGCGCCGCCGGCGGCCTCGACCGCCTCCAGCTTGGCGAACATCTCGCGGTCGGCGGCCAGCAGGCGGGCCAGGTCCTCGGCG
>CAZONU010000070.1:1001-15975 GCA_964581145.1 uncultured Planctomycetia bacterium | reverse complement strand
ACGGCTGGGAGCCGGGCGAGGGCCAGGGGCCTGTCGCGCATGTGGTGATCCTGGCGCCGGCCGACGCCTCGACGAGCATTCTGTCCGACTGCGCCGCCGCCGCGCAGAACATGGTGCTGGCCGCCCGGGACAAGGGCATCGGTTCCTGCTGGTTCGGGTCGGTCAAGCGCGAAAAACTCGCCGAGGTGCTGGGCGTCCCCGCCGAATGGCAGATATTCGCGGTCATCGCGCTGGGTTATCCCGCCGAGGAGGCCGGAGTGAGTGAGTCGGAAGACACCAAGGTAACCCGCGACGAGTCCGGCAAGGTGCTGGTCCCCAAGAAACCGCTGGAATCGATCCTGTCCCTCGACGGTTTCTAGGGGCGGCGCGCTCTTTGGGAGGGATCGGAATGAGAAAGCTGTTCTTGGTCGGCGCGGCGCTGGTTCTGGCCTCGGGGTGCAAGCCGGTGACGGGGACCAGGCCGCCGATTGACGTCGGCCTGGCCGAAGGCTACAGCGCGCGGCTGGTTCAGACCGACCTCAACAACCCCAGCTGCGTCACTTTCAGCCCCCGCGGAGAGCTGACCGTGGTGGACAGCGGCAACGGGGCGGTCTTCGTCCGGGACGGGAGCAATCCGAAGTGTCCCCTTCCGGCGATAACCGGCTTCGACACCGAGCATTGGAAGGTCGACAAGAAAACGGGCGCCAAGCGCTTCAAGCTGGGCCCGCTCTCGGCGGTGTGGATCGACGAGACCACGCTGGCGGTCACCGACGGCGGCAAACCCGACGGGAAGGAGACGGTCAACTTCTACGCAGTGAAGCGCTCCGGCCGCCGGCTTGCTCCCCTGACCGCCAGTGAGTGCCGGCGGTCGAACCCCGTCGGCCCCACGACGAAGGAGAAGGCCGACAGGGGCGAGGGCAACCTCACCGGGATGTGCTTGTCTGCCGATAAGGGCATGCTCTACGTCTGCGGCCAGGGCGCGGACGCCGGGACCTGGGTCCTGAGCTGCGACGTGGAGAGCCGCAAGCTCAAACCCCTGCTCTCCGCGGACGCGGCCGGCATCAAGGTCAACAGCCCGATGCAGTGCCTCTACCGCAAGCCGGGCTGGCTGCTGGTGCTCTACTCCGGCGAGGGCGGGAAGGCCGACGGGCTGATCGTCGAGTGGGACCTGGCCACCGGCAAGCCGGCGAACAGGTGGAAGCTGCCCGGGCTGGTCGACCCCATGGGCATGGCCCTGATCCCCGGGACTGAGAACGAGCTCGCGGTGGTCGATAACAACTGGGCGCCCGACAAGGTCAACCCCGGCAAGCTCGCCCGCGTGAAGCTGGTGCCCGGCAGGGCCCCGGCGGAGGTGAAGGTAATCGCCACGGGCCTGGAGGGCCCGGTCTCCTGCGTCTTCGGGCCGGACGGCAAGCTGTACATCGCCCAACTCGGTAAGGCCTTCGACCGCGGCCAGGGCACGGTCATCGCCGTGGACGGCTTCGTGAAGAAGTAAGCTCGACAGGCCAGTAGACGCTGAACCCGGCGGAGCGGCGCTCCGCCGGGTTTTTCTTGGGGAGGCCGGAACGCCCGGCGCCGGCGGGCGTCTCATGAGTATGGGTGAAGAACAGGAACACGTCAGGAAGACCGGACCCTCGGGCCGGGCCATCATCGGCTGGGGCGCGGGCAGCCTGATGGTCCTGGGCCTGGCCGTTTTCTGCGCGCTGGCCTGGGCGGAGGTCCGCGGCACTCAGAAGTTGGTGCAGGACTGGGCCTCGCCCTATCACCCGGCCCCCAAGTCTATTCCGGAGTACATCGGGAAGCTCGGTGGGCCCGGGCGCGCCGCGCGGCGGCTGGACATCTACCTGCGCCTCTCTGACGAGAGAGCTCCACACAAGTGGGCAGCCGTGCGCCTCTTGGGCGGCTGTGGTCGGCCGGCGGCGCGGCCTCTGGGCCGGCTGCTGGAGGACGAGGACATGGACGGGCCGGCCAGCTATCACCTGGAGCGCCTCGGACCGGATGCCGAGGAAGCGGCCGACGAAGTGATCGCCGCCCTGCCCGGATCAAAGGACGCCGCGCGCTTCAACCTGATCATGGCGCTGTTCAATATGAGAACTGATGATCCCCGGGCGGTGGACGCGCTCCTGGCGGCGGCGGGCGACGCCGACGAGCTGACCCGCTGCGAGGCGCTGCGGGCACTGGGCGCGTTGGGACGGGGCAATCCAGTCGTGTTGCGTAAGTTGGTGTCATCTCTGGAGAGTGTGAATCGAAATGAGCGTCGCGCCGCCGTTCGGGGCCTCGCAGAGTATTGGCCGGAAGATGTGGGGACGGCGGGAGCCCTGGCCGCGGCGCTGACCGCCGCGCTGAAACGTCCCCACGCGGAGCTGGCCGGCGGCAATCTGGTTGAAGTCCTGGAACTCGTCGACGTGCTTGCCGGGATGGGAGAGCGCGCCCGGCCGGCGGAGGCCGCATTGCGGAAGGCCGCAGGGGACAGCAACTTGCTGGTGCGGACTGCCGCCGCGCGGGCACTCAAGTTCTCCGGGAACCGAGAGGTGAGCCGGGCCGGGAGCGCCGCCGAGAAGCTGGAGCGCAGGGTGGACTTCGAGTTCGTCGAAGTTCCCTTCGACGATGCGCTGGAGTACTTCGAGTACCGCGGCAAGGTCAGGATCATCCCGGACCCTCGCGCAGTCGACAGGTGGGCGCGGCCCATAACCCTCAGGATGACCCGGGCGCCACTGAAGCTGGCGCTGGACTGGACTCTTAGGCTGGCCGGTCTGGATTACGAGGTGCGCGGCGGCTACGTCTTTGTTTCCACCTGCTACTAGGTCCGCCCGCCCAACGATTCAGGCGGTTTCACGCACGCCGATAGGTAAGCTGCTTGCCCTCCGGCGACAATTCCATCAGCTCGACGCGGCCGCCCTCCGGGTCGCGTATCCAGGCCTGCAAATTACCGTCAGTAGCGCGCTTGGGCGGGGTCTCGGGGGTAATTCCCAGTTCAGCGAGGCGGGCCAGTTCGGCTTCCATGTCCTCGACTTCGAGACAGACGTGGGAAAGGCCGGTGGGCGGCAGCGGGCTGGGTTCCCCGCCGCGGTTGAGCAGTTCAATGAAGCAGTCCGGGCCGGCGTCCAGGTAGACGATGCCCGGCGTGCCGTCCTCGCGGTCCATGCGGAAGGCCTCCTTGAGGCCCAGTGTCTTCGTGTAAAAAGCGGCCATCTTCCCGATGTCCGCGCAGCCGATGGCGACGTGACTCAGTTTCACTTCTCGCTCCTTAAGCTCTCCAGGTCCGGCCGGGCGATTACCTCCGGCGCGGGCTTCTCCCATCCGGCGAGGACGCGCTGCTCGAGCTCGCGGCAGATTTCCACGTGCTCCGGGCCGGCGGCCAGGTTGGTGACCTCCAGGGGGTCTTTCTCCACATTGTAAAGCTGGGGGCTGTAGGTCTCGGAGCGGATGTACTTCCACTCCGGCGTGCGGATCATCCGCTCGGCGTAGCCGAACGAGTAGAACTCCGAGAAGGCCGCGCGACCCTCGGCCGACG
Source organism: uncultured Planctomycetia bacterium (assembly GCA_964581145.1). Taxonomy (GTDB): domain Bacteria; phylum Planctomycetota; class SZUA-567; order JAKLDR01; family JAKLDR01; genus CAZONU01. The sequence goes on along the minus strand of CAZONU010000070.1, from coordinate 12,482 downwards.
CGCTACCGTCGATGACCGCGCCCAGCGGTTCGCCCTCCAGGCCTTCAGGGTTTTCCAGGCCGCACATTTCCGTGAGAGTGGGAAAGAGGTCCAGCAGGCTCACAATGTGCTCGCGGACCGCGCCCTCCGGCAGACCGGGGCCGGCCATCACCAGGGGCACGCGCACCGCCGGATCGAAGAAGCAGTGCTTCTGGGTCATGCCGTGCTCGAAGAGCAGCTCCCCGTGGTCGGCGGTGTAGATGACGACCGTGTCCTCACTGAGGCCCAGGCGCTCCAGCGCGTCGAGGACCCGGCCGGCGCTGTGGTCCGCGCAGCTGACGTTGGCGTAGTAGGCGGCGATGCAGTTGCGGACTTCCTCGTCGCTGTACTCGTGGGTCTCGCGCAGCTTCTTCCAGCTTATTTCGGGGAAACCCTGGGGCTCGCGGTGCGGGGTCTCGGGAAGCCGGACCTCGGCGGGGTCGTAGAGGTCGTGGAACCGCTTGGGCGCGTACCAGTCGGGATGGGGCTTCTCCAGTCCGACCCACAAGAGAAAGGGCTCGTCCCTGTGCTTCTCTATGAACTCGGCCGAGCGGTCGACCACCAGCGAGTCGAACATCAGCGACCCGTCCATGTCCACCGGGACGTTCCCGCGGTTCATGTAATCGGCCCGCAGCGGGTCGCCGGACCCGGCAGGGGCGTACTTGGTGGCGTTCGCCTCGCCCACGGCGTCGATGTAGTCCTGCCGGGCGTAGGTGTAGTAGCGCAGCGCGCGCTCGGAGAAGCCCAGGTCGCGGCCTTCTTTGGTCTCGCCGATCACGTGGACCTTGCCGATGGCGCCGGTGGCGCAGCCCGCGTCCCGGAAGACGTTCCCCAAGGTAGGCAACTCACGAATCGGCCGCCTGGCGCGGCCGGACCAGGCCGCGCAGGTGTGAACGTGCGTCCCGGTCAGCAGGCTGGGCCGCGAGGGCGCGCAGAGCGGCGACTGGCAGTAGGCGCCCGTGAAGCGGACCCCGCGCGCGGCCAGCCGGTCGATGTTGGGGGTCTTGACGGTCTCATGGCCATAGCAGCCGGTGGCCGCCGCCTGGTGCTGGTCGGAGATGATGATGAGGACGTTGGGCCGCTTCGACAATTCAGTGTCCTCCGTACTTGACGCCGGCCTCGATCATGTGGATCAGGTTCTCGCCGGTGCGCTCGGGCAGCTCGGCCATCCAGGGGCTGGCCGCCTGGCTGAGGACGTACCTGCCCTCGGTTCCGCCCATCACCACCGCCTGGCGGACCATCTCGTAGACCTCTTCCCTGCTGGCCCGGGCCAGGGCCTCGAACTGGATGTAGCCCCAGATGAACATGCGCCCGTCGGCCTTCTCGATCATGCCGGCCAGGTCGATGTCGTTCTGCGGCGGGCTCTCCGAGCAGTCCGAGCCGTCCACGCCGATGGCCACCATGCGCTCGATCTGCGCGCCCAGGCGCCCGTGGCAGTGCATGACCGCGTGACGGCCGGCCTCGTGGATGAGCTTCACGACCTCGCGGTCGAAAGGCACGATGAACTCGTCCACGAAGCTGGGCGGCATGATCGGCTCGACGAAGTCCTCGATGGCGTACCAGCGGAAGACCGGGCCGGCGCCGGCCTCCAGCAGGCGTTCGGTGAAATCCAGCAGGCGCTCCTGGGCCCTTTCGACCATGCTGCGCAGGCGCTCCTGCTCGCTGAAGCAGAAGACCGTGCGGAACTCCTCGCCCATCCCCCAGCAGGCGGTGAGCAGGGCGTTCTGGATGCCGTTGAAGTAGACCAGCCCGGCGTCGCCGACCTTCTCGCGGTGTTCCTCGAGCCCTTCGAGGTCCACCGGCATGGGCGCGTAGGGCAGGCTCTCGCGCCTGGCGAGGTCTTCCTCGTTCTCTACCATGGCCTTGGCCACGCCCCAGCTGCCCACCGAGCGATCGTGGACGCGCACGCCGGTGAGCGGGCCCTTGGGGGTCTGGAGCACGGTGGTGGCGGTCTTGCGCTCGCCCTCCTCGACGGTCTCGGTCTTCATCTCCAGCGCCGCCGGGTCGCACAGGCCCGGGCCGTGCCTGACCCCGAAGCTGGCCATGAACTCGCAGTGCTTCTCGGCCACGCGCAGCACCGGGTGGTAGTCCGGGAAGTCGGGGTGCCAGGTGAAGGGGGTCATGCCCACCGGCGCGATGGGCAGGCGGTCGACCTTCTCGCCGCGCAGGAGGCGCAGCAGGCGCTCGCGGGGGGTGTACTCGCCGGGGTTGGGCCGGTCGGCGACTTTTATCGGGACGTATTCGCTCATCGAGATCTTTCCTTAGTAAGTGCCGAACTCCCGCCCGGCCCGGAGCACCGCCCGGTAGTTCTCCGGGGGGACCATGAAGTTCACCGAGTTGCTGCTGCCCAGGATGTGCCGCCCGCCGGGCTTCAGGCCCTCGACCACCCGCCGGGCCTCGGCGTAGACCGCCTCGGGGGTCCCGTTGGTCAGGAGCTCGCCGCACTCCACCCCGCCGACCAGGGTCAGCTGCGGGTACTTCTCGCGGACCTCCAGCAGCCCCATGCCCGCGGCCACGTCGATCTCCCCGTAGCCGTCGGCCCCGCTGGCGACGAACAGGTCCTCGGCCACCGGCCAGAGCACGCCGTCGGTGCGGAAGACATAGTAGATGCCGGCCTCGTGCGCGGCGGCCACTATCTTCTTGAGGCGCGGCAGCAGCATCTCGTGGAAGACCTGCGGCGAGTACAGGGGGCCTTGGTTGGAGGCCATGTCTCCGCCGGCCTGGAGGAAGTCCACGCCGATCTCCCTCAGGGCGGGCAGGTCCCGGAGGAACTCCTCGACCGCCAGGTCCAGGTGGGCCTCCACCAGGTCCGGCCGCAGGACGGTGGCCATCAGCCAGTCCTGGTGGGGCGGGATGCTGATGAAGCCGTGGGAGGTGGCCAGGGCCAGGTCGGGGCACTTCTCGCGCAGCCAGCGGACCCATTGAAATGCGGACTCGTCGGGAGGCGAGTCCTTCACCGCCTCCCACTCGGCCTTGCGGCGCTCGACCTGCCTTTCCAGGACCTCCATGTCTCCGGGGTCGGCGGAACCCTCTTCCACCGGCGAGAAGGTCCCCGAGCCCGGGGAGTAGCGCATTATCGCGCGTCCCGGTTCGCCGGGCTCGCCGAACTCGTAGTTGTATTCGTCGAGCTTGCGCGAGGGCCGCCGCGCGAAGCGCCAGGGGGGGCGGACCGCGTCGAGTGAGAGCGCGCGGACCAGGTCGACGAGGTCGCGGTAGATGCCGGCCACGAACTCCTCGTGGCCGGCCTCGCCGCCGGAGAGCCAGCTCTCGACCTCCGCGCGGTGCAGCTCGCCCAGGCCGGTGTGGGCCTTGCGGCCCAGGATCTTGGAGCAGAAGGTGGAGGCGATGCTCTGCTCGAAGCAGGGCACCCGGTCGGGCTTCTCCCCGCGGAAGGCGGCCAGGACCCGCTCGCGACCGTTCACGTTCCGTTCCCCTCCTGCCTACAGCTCGAACTCGGCCAGCACCGGGCAGTGGTCGCTGGGCTTCTCGCCGATGCGCGGGCCCGCGTCGATCCAGGCGTCGGTGGATTTCGCGGCCAGCGACTTGGTGCAGTAGATGTGGTCTACTCGCCAGCCGGTCTTGTTCCTGACGGGGTCCCTGGCGCGGTAGTCGTAGTAGCTGTACCAGCCGGGCTCCGGGCGGTGCTTGCGGAAGACGTCAACGAAGCCCCAGGAGGTCACGTCCCCCAGCGCCTTCCAGACCTGCGGGCAGAAGCCCACGTGGCCCAGCAGCCCCTTGGGGTCGTAGATGTCGATGTCCGCCGGGGCCACGTTCATGTCCCCGCACCAGAGGACTTTCCGCCGCGGCGTGTAGTTCCTCTCGAAGAACCTGCGCAGCCGCGCCAGCCACTTCAGCTTGTAGCGGAATTTGTCGCCCCCCGGCTCACGGCCCTGGGGCACGTAGGTGTTGACGACGTTGACGCCGCGCACTTTGGCGCGAATCAGGCGGGCGGGCTCGTCTCGCTCGCCGTCGGCCAGCCCGCGGCGGACTTCCTTCATCGCTTCGCGGCTGGCGACCGCCACCCCGTTGTAGGACTTCTGGCCGAAGACGGCTACCTGATAGCCGGCCTTCTCGAAGGGCTCGGCGGGGAACTTCCCGGTCTCGACCTTGATCTCCTGCATGCAGAGGACGTCCGGGCGGTGGTGCTCCAGCCAGGGGATCACGCTGCCCAGGCGCGAGCGCACCGAGTTGACGTTCCAGGTGGCCAGGGTGAACTTCTTCCTTGCGGATTTCTTCCCGGCGGGCACTTCGACCTCCGGGCCACAGCATAGCATTCCCCCGGAGCTTTGCAAGCGGCGGGCCGGCGGCGTATGATTGCGCGCCGAAAGGAGCCGGCCATGGCCAGACTCGTCACCCTCGCCGCCGCCCAGCCGCTGCGCAGAAAACTCGACGAGGCGCCCATGACCGTCGAGGAGAACCTCAATCAGGCCGCCCTGCTCATCGAGCGCGCCCCGGCGGGCGCCGACGTGATCTGCTTCCCGGAGACCTTCTCGGTGGCCTGCATCGAGCGCGAGAAGGAGCGGCCCCACCAGGAGAACTCGGCGCACACCCCGCGCTTCCTGGAAGTGCTGGGCAAGAAGGCCGCGGCGCGCGACTCGTGCCTGGTGCTGGGCCTGCCCTGGGAGAACCGCAACGTCGCCTTCTTCCTCGACCGCAAGGGAAAGGAGGTCGGTCGTTACGTCAAGTGTCACCTGACCCTCGGCGAGCGCGAGAATGGGCGTGACCAGGGCACCGAGCTTACCGTGGTCGAGATGGACTTCGGCAGGGTCGGCGCGCTGATCTGCTACGACCTCTACTATCCGGAGGCCGCGCGGGTATTGGCCATGAACGGCGCGGAGGTCATCTTCCACCCCACGCGGATCAACAACGCGCCCACCGAGAGGGCCTTCGAGTCGCTGTGCATCGCCCGCGCGGCGGAGAACGTCTGCTGGCTGGTGGCCAGCTCCTTCTGCGCGGCCCCGCCCTTCGACTACCAGGGCTGGATGGCCCGCTCTTTCGTGGTGGACCCCTACGGCGTGATCCTCGCCGAGGTGGGCAGGGAGCCGGGGGTCTGCGCGGCCGCCGTGGACCTCGACCTGCGCGAGCGCCGCCCGGAGGGTTTTCTCTGGGACTCGTTCAGGAAGCTGCGCCGGCCGGAGCTCTACGGGAAGCTCACCGGGAAGTAGGAGGCCCGCTCATGCGCGAGTTCATCGCCGGCAACCTCAAGCACGTGCTCTGCGGGCTGCTGCTGATCTCCCGGCTGGGGGACATAATCACCACGCGGCTGGCCACGCCCAAGCTCAGGCTGGAGGCCAACCCCATCGTCAGGAGGCTGGGCTGGCCGTTCGCCGTGCTGACCGTGCTGGCCTGCCTCTTGCCCTACTACGACGTCCGCCTGGCGGTCCTGGCCCTGGCGCCCTTCCTGCTGGTCTCCGCGGCCAACGCCGGCAAGATCTGGTTCCTGCGGGCCTACGGCGAGGCCGAGTACGCCGCGCTGGTTCTCCGCCTGGCCCGCAAGAGCCGGCTCTCTCACGCGCTCGCCGGGGTGGCGGCCTCGGGCGGCTTCGTGGTCCTGGCCGGGCTGGTGCTCTGGTACCTGTCCCCGGACCCCGACGCCGACTGGGGCCACTGGTTCGGCCTGGGGGTGATGCTCTACGGCTTCATAGTCGCGCTGTACGGGAGCCTGCACTTCATCCGCATCTTCCGGAAGGCGCGGCAGCTTCCGGCCGAGGAGGCGGCAAGTGAAGCGCCCCCGGAAGCCTCCGGGGGCGCCTGCTGAGGGGCGATTCGCTTCTTCGGCCTCTACTTCCCCAGTTTCAGCGTCACGCTGCTGGGCAGGCCCTTGGCGCCGAACTCGTCGACGGGCGTGACCTTAAGCGTGTTCTCGCCGGCCTTGAGCTTCCAGGTCAGCGCGCTGCCCTCCGCCGCGACCTTCTTGCCGTCTATCTCCACGACGTACTCCTTGAAGAAGAGCATGGAGTTGCCCAGCTCGACGGCGATCTCGTTCGCCGTTCCGGGCTTGCCGACCAGCTTCACCGCGGCCTGGTCCAGCGTCCAGTAGAAGTCGCGCATGCGCGTCACCGGAGTGCTGCGGCGGCGGTAGGGGGTTTTCTTGTCGACCCATGACGGGTAGCCGGCGTAGCCGGGGTAGCTCCCGAAGCGGCGCGGGTGCTTCTTGGGGTTGGCGTGGAAGTCGTTGCGCGCGGTTATCTGCACGAAACCTGAGACCATGTAGCCGTGGCGCCAGCCCCAGTCGTAGTTCGCGGGCATGGGCGCGCCGTACCGCCAGAGGCCCAGGCGCGAGCCGATGGGCTTCTTGCCGCCGCCCTTGCCGGCCACGTACTTCTTCACCTCGCCGCTGTACTTGCCGCGGGACATGAACCAGCTCACGGTCTTGCCCTCGGGGATGAAGTTTTCGGTGATGACCTTGTGCATCTCGATGATGCACATGGGCACCTTGGTCTTCTTGTCGTAGTAGTAGTTGCTCAGCGAGGGGTCGAAGTAGACCCACTTGCCCAGGCTGGGCACCCAGGCCTCGCAGACCTCGTGGCTGCGCTCTCTGACGCCCACTACCGCCAGGTGGCGGGCCTTGAAGCCCATGACCGTGGCCGCGATGGTCATGACCTCGGAGTAGCTCATGCAGTGGCCGTAGATGGTGGGGCGCTTGATCTTCTTTCCGCCCTCCTCGACCTCGACCAGCTTCCAGACGTTCTCGATGTTCCAGTCGTAGTAGCCGGGCTTCAGGTAGGTCTTGCGCTGCATCGCCTTGTCGCGGTCGTTGAAGCAGGAGCCGGTCCAGTCCATCAGGCGGATCAACTGGAGAAAGTCCTCGCCCGCGCCGGCGGCCTCGGCGATTTTCCTGTCCAGGGCGGCCTGCTTCGAGCCGCAGAAGGGCTTGCCCGCGTAGTTCTCGGTGAGCTTGCCGCTGATCACCTCGTCCAGCCGCGCCTCCTTGCGGAACTTCACCAGCTTCTCGTAATCGGGACGCTCGTAGTGGAAGACCACCGGGCTCTTCACGATCTTCTGGATATTCTCCTTGACCACCGCGGGGTCCGGCGAGGTGCCCGGCGCGGCGACCGCCTGGGGCTTGAGGGTCATCCCGGTCAGCGCGGGCAGCTTGGTCTTGTCTTTCGACGTGAGAGTAATGCGCACCTGGAAGTAGCGGCCCTTGAGGGCCAGGGCCTTGACCTTGAGCTCGGTGAACTTCTTCCACGGCGACCAGCCCTTCTGGTCGAAGAAGCTGGCGCCGCTGCGGGTCTCCACCGTCGCGCTGGTGCCCGCGGGCAGGTCGCCCTTGACCTCGACCCCGACGGACTTGACGTCGGCGGGCAGGCCGACGACGCCCCTGGCCGGGCCCATGTCCAGGACGTCGGTGGTGACGATGCCCTTGACCGTCTTGCCGTAGCGGAAGGCGCGGGCGTCGAGCCCCAGCTTCCCGCCCTTCTCGTCGAGGATCATCCTGCGGACCTCGAAGCCGGCGTTGAGGTCCTCGGCGCTCATGCTGATCTCGCCGGCGCGGGCGCGGCCCCAGCCGCCGACGGTAAGGACCCCGGCCACCAGCAGGAGCCCCAGGGCTATGCTTCCGATGCTGGAGTTGGTCATGGCTGCTTCCCTCCCATCTGAGATGACGCGCGAGGAGCCATTGTATTCAGCCGCGGCCCGGCCCGCCAGTGCCATTGGTCCGGTTCCCGGCCGGCGGCGCCGGGGACTTCTGCTAGCGCTTCTTGCCCTCGCGGGCCAGGAGATTGGAGAGGATCTGGCTGTGGTAGCGCGGGGAGTTCCACATGTCCAGGAACTGGCGGATCTCCCGGGCGCGCTCGGCGTTGGGGGTGTAGTTGTAGGCGCGGGTGCCCACCTCGCGGAGGATGCCCAGCTTGACGAAGGCGGCGATTATCGGGTTGATCCTCTCCTCCTCCTCGCCGGTGGCCTGGCCCAGGCTGGCCGGGCCGATGATCTCCAGGCGCCTGGACTCCAGAATCTGCAGCACGCGGAGGTGCAGGCGGGTCTTGGCGGCGCGGTCGATGAACTTCTCGGCCATGGCCTGGGCCCGGCGCTCGGCCTCGCGGGCGGCCACCGGGTTGGCCCGGTCCACCGCCGCCTGGGCCACCCCGGCCCCGCCCAGCAGGGACACCGCCGCGCTGAAGCTCTCGGCGATCTGGAAGAAGGGGCGCAGATTGGTGATCTCCAGCACGTAGTTGATCTTGGACTGCATCTGGCAGAGCACCAGGTTGGCGCCGTGCTCCTTGCAGGTGTCGTTGATGTTGACCAGGGCGGCGATGTCCGTGCTGGAGAGGCGTTCCAGGCCGCGGAGGTTGAGGATGTACTTCTTGCGGCCGCCCTTGCAGAAGTTGGTGACGCGCTTGACCAGGGTGTCCAGGTCCTCGCTCTTGGGCTGGGTCTCGATATCGATGACCGTCACGTCGCCGTGATGACTGATATTCAACTGCACGCCGATCGCTCCCGCGGCCACTGGAAACAAGAGCCCTCGGGGGCCCTCCCCCCGCAGAAACAGTCTATACCCCTCCGGCCCGGCAGTCAAGCGGAAGCGGTGGCCCGGGCCCGGCGGCCGCCTGCCGCGTCAAGGAGAGCTTCTCTCCGCGCGCGGCGTCAGTCCCCAGAGCTCGTAACGCAGCCAGGGGCGGCCGGTCCAGGGGCTCCGGGGCACGACGACTGTCTTTCCCGCGCGGCGGGCGGTGACCCGGCCGCCGCCGCGCCCCAGGCATTTCAGATGCCGCAGCTCCAGTTCCGCGAAGGTTCGCTTCTCTGCATCGGTGAGGCGAAGGTATCCGTAGGACCCCAGCAGCCTGCAGGCTTCCTGGTTGTTGCAGAGAACGTGGGTGACGCCCGCCTCGCGCAGCCGGCGGGCGGCCTCCTCGGCATCGGCTTCTCCCAGGGCGTCCTCGAAGGGGTGGCGGTCCCACACCGTGGAGTAGACCACCGGCACGCGGAAGAGCGCCCGGCGGACCTCGCCGACCAGCAGCACCTTGGAGCCGGCCGGCAGGCCGTTGGCCGCGCGGACCGCCTGCCACAAGGGCCCGGCCAGCCACTTCTCCCCGGCGTCGAGGCCCAGGGTCACCCCCACCGGGGGCTCGCCGCGGCAGAGCTGCACGTAGGCCCGGTGGGCGGGCGCGGCCGCCAGCGTGGAGACCAGGACTATCCCGGAGGCCAGGGCCATCGCCGAGCGGCGCGGCAGCTCGGCGACGCCCAGCGCGGCGAGGATCGCCAGCCCCCCGTAGGCCGGAAAGAGGAATCGCTCGACCTGGTGCGTCAGGCCCGCCCATCCGGCGACGAAGATCAGGACGAAGAGCCCCAGCCAGGGGGCGGCCCGCCGGCGCCTCCTCCACAGGCCCCACAGCGCCAGCGGCAGGAAGACGGCCAGCAGCGGGCCGGTGCGCAGGTTCTCCAGCCCCGCGCCCCTGCGGCCGGCGGCCAGCACGCCCAGCGCGCGCCAGGCCGGGCGGGGCTTTCCGTCTTCCCCCCTGCCCACCGTCGGCGGGCTGTGGGCCCGCTTCCAGCTGGCCTTGCGCCACTCGGGCCAGGCCGGCGAGCCGAAGACCTCCGCGGCCAGCGGGTAGACCGGGTTGCCGCCGGCGATCCAGTTCCGAACGTACCACGGAGCGGCGACGGCCAGGGCCAGCGCGCCGGCCAGGGCCCCGCCGGCCAGCGCGCGCCTGACGCCCTTGCGGCGAATGAGGCCGGCGGCCAGCGCCGCCGGCGCCAGCGGCGCGGCCACGAAGACCAGCGCGGGGTACTTGGTCGCGCACGCGCCCCCGGCCAGGAGCCCGGCGACGGCCAGCCTTCTCACGTCAAACTGCCCGCGCGCGACTGCGGCGGCGAAGGCGGTCCAGGCGGTGGTGGCCAACAGCAGCAGCAGCGGCTCGACGTAGGGGTTGACGACCAGGTCGGACAGCCAGGCGCCCAGGAAGAAGAGCGCCGCGGCGGCCAGCGCCGCGCGCCGCCCGGCCAGCCGCCGCGCGCCGGCGTAGACCGCCAGCATGGCCAGCTCCGAGCAGCCCAGGCCCACCAGCCGCGCGAAGTGCAGCCCCGCCCAGCTCCCCGGGGCCAGGGCCAGCCCCGGCGCGTAGAGCACCTCGGCCGCGGCGGGCATGTTCGCGTAGGCGTTGTGCGCCAGGAAGGAGACGAAGCCGGACTCCAGCCACTCCAGCGGAGCGGCCAGGTGGTAGCTCAGGCCGTCGTAGTCGTGATGAGAGAAGGTCGGCGGCGAGAAGCAGTAGAGCAGGCGGTAGGCGTAGACCAGGCCGATCAGCACCAGGAGCGTCGAGCCGACCAGCCCCGCGCCCCGCAGCGCCCGGCGCGCCTCGGCGATGAACCGCTCGGCCAGGCGCATCAGCTCGCGGGCGCCGGGCGCGCCGGCGGCCAGCGCGGCGGCGGCCAGGACCCAGCCGCGGAAGAGCCCCACCTGCCCCAGCAGGACGAAGACGAAGGAGAGCGCGGCGAGCCCCAGCGCCCCGGCCAGGGCCAGGCCCTCGGCGCCGCCGGCGGGGCGGAAGCCGAGCTTCCTGAGCAGGAAGGCCCCCAGGCTCATGGCCGAGAGGAACAGCCCGGCGGCCATGAACAGGGTTATCACCCGCGGCCTGACCCCGGAGAGGAAGAGCCCGCCGAGCGCGACCAGGAGCAGCCACCCGGCCCCGGCCAGCAGGCAGAGCCTGCCCCACCGGGGCTGCCGCCGGGCCAGGACCGCCAGGGCCGCGCCGGCCAGGACGACCAGCCCCGCGCCGGCGATCATTTCCGTCTTGTAGAAGCCGAAGACAATCAGGACGCTGGCCCGGTTCGGGGCGTAGAACCAGGCGCAGAGGGCCAGCAGCGCGAAGACCACGAAGCCGGCGGTGAGGGCCAGCTCGAGGGCGCGGCGGCGGGGCCGCTCCGCGGCATGGCCGATGGTTGATGGTTCACGGCTGTTGCCTTCGCGGCCGGGTCTCAGCGCGGGGCGCCGGTCCGGACCGGCCTTCCGTTCATCAGCCATCAGCCATCAGCCATATCGGCGTCAGCCGATGATAGTGCCCTTGTCCTGCCCCAGGTAGATGCCCTTGAGGTTCATGGCCAGCGCCTCGGGGTTGGGGCTTACCTCCATGGCGGTCTCCTCGGTGATCAGCTTCTGCTTCACGAGGGTGACCAGCGACTGGTTCATGTCCTGCATGCCCTCGTTCTGGCCGGAGCGGATCACGTCCATGATCTTCTCGTCGTCGCCCTCGCGGATCAGCTTGCGGATGGCGGGGTTGACGATCATCAGCTCCAGGGCGGGGACCATGGGGATGTCCTTGCGGCGGCCGCGCAGGAGCTGCTGGACCATCACCGCCTTGAGCGTGAAGAAGAGCAGCTGGCGGACCTGGTCGTGGCGGTGGGTGGGGAAGAAGTCCAGCACCCGGCCGATGGTCTGGGCCGCCGAGCCGGAGTGCACCGTGCCGAAGACCAGGTGGCCGGTCTCCGCGCTGACCAGCGCGGTCTCCAGGGTTTCGGCGTCGC
>CAZONU010000070.1:0-991 GCA_964581145.1 uncultured Planctomycetia bacterium | reverse complement strand
GGGGTCCTCGCGGACCATGTACTTCAGCGCGGTGGCGAAGCTGTCCACGTCGATGCCCACCTCGCGCTGGTTGACGAAGGCCTTGTCGTCGCGGTAGAGGTACTCGATGGGATCCTCCAGGGTGAGGATGTGGCAGCGGCGCTCGTGGTTTATCAGGTTGAGGATGGACGCCAGCGTGGTGCTCTTGCCGCTTCCGGTGATGCCCGCACACAAGCACAGGCCCATGCGGATGCCGGTCAGCCGCTTGATCCCGGGGGGCAGGTGCAACTCCTCGACCGTGGGGATGTCGAAGCGCACCCGCCGGACCGCCACCGAGGTCGAGCCCCGCTGGCGGTAGATGTTGATGCGGTAGCGGCCCACGCCGGGCAGGCCCACCGCGAAGTCCAGGGTGCCCTGGCGGTCGAAGCGCTTCTGCTGGTCCTCGGTCATGGTGCTGCGCGCCAGCTCCTCGATCTCGTCGGGGCTGACCGCCGGCGCGTCCATCCTGCGGGGCAGGCCGGCCACCCGGAAGATCGGCGGGCTGTAGGCCTTGAGGTGCAGGTCGGTGGCGTTGTGCTTGGCCATCATCTCCAGCAGCTTCTTCATGCGCGGGGCCGGCTCGGGCTGCTGCTGCGTGCTCATCGCCATCGCGGTGTTCTCCTAATTGGCAGAGCCTTCCAGGCGCACGGGCACCCCCCGCGCCGCGAGGAACTCCTTGGCCTCCCGGACGGTGTGCTGGCCGTAGTGGAAGATGCTGGCGGCCAGGGCCGCGTCGGCCCGGACCTCGACCAGCGCCTCGCGGAGGTGTTCGAGAGTTCCCGCGCCCCCGGAGGCGACGACGGGAACCCCCACCGCCCCGCCGGCGCGGCGCAGGGCCTCGAGGTCGTAGCGCGCGGCGCACTCCGCGGGGTCGCCGGCGTCGCGCAGGTCGGCGAAGTTGACGCCCTTGACCACCCGGCCGCCCCTGACGTCGAGACACGGGATTATCCGCTTGGTAAGCACGGTCCAATTC
>CAZONU010000069.1:0-16080 GCA_964581145.1 uncultured Planctomycetia bacterium | reverse complement strand
GCCCTTGTGCACCAGGGTCACCGAGCCGCGCTTGTTCTTGATCGCGTACCTGAGGGCCATGCGCACCAGGCGCTCGGTGCACAGCAGGCTGATGGGCTTGATGCCGATGCCGGAGTGCTCGCGCACCGTCGCGCCCATCTCGTCGGCGAGGAACCTGCGGAGCTTCTCGCACTCGGGGGTGTCCGCGGCCCACTCTATCCCCGCGTAGAGGTCCTCGGTGTTCTCGCGGAATACCACCACGTTCATGAGGTCGGGACGGCACACCGGGCTGGGCAGGCCCTCGAACCACTCCACCGGCCGGACGCAGGCGTAGAGGTCCAGCTTCTGGCGGATGGCCACGTTGAGCGAGCGGTAGCCGCCGCCCACCGGGGTGGTCAGCGGGCCCTTGATGGCCACGCGGTGCTCGCGGATGGCGTCCAGGGTCTCGGCGGGCAGAGGGTCCTTCCCCGCGGCCGCGGCGGCCTCGCCGGCCTGGACCTCCATCCAGTTGATCTTCCTCTTGCCGCCGTAGACCTCCGCCATCGCCGCGTCGACGATGCGCCGCATGGCCGCGGCGACCTCCGGGCCCACGCCGTCGCCGGCGATGGTCGGGATGATCGGGTCGTCGGGCACCACCAGCCCGCCGTTCTCGTAGCCGATCCTGGTGCCGGGAGTCGCGTTCATGGAATCATGTTCTCCTCAGTCGAAGCGCGCGCGCTGCGCGTCCCGATTCCTGCGCGGGATTCTAGCCGGGGGGCAGGGCTCCGCAAGGCCCCGGACCTCCGTCCTCAGCGCCGCCCGCCCGGCCGGCGCGGGGGCGGGACGTACTTGCGGTAGCCGGCGGGAATCTCGAAGAGGGCGGGGGAGAGCTTCTCGGGGAGCGTCAGCTTGGTGACCTCGGTCTCGGTGATGCGCGGCAGGGTGGGCAGCCGGCCGATGATCCGGGTCTTGAGGCCGAAGCCCGGCCGGCCCCGCAGCTTCTTCAGCAGCTCCGGCGAGAAGTCCCCGGTCAGCGCCAGGACCGCGTTGAGGTTGCAGGGCGAGACCAGCCCCTCGGCGGCCCAGGCCTCGACCCGCAACGCGCCGCCCTCGTAGTAGCGGACCCGCCGGCACCGGCGGCCCAGCAGCGCGACCGGCTCCGGCTCCGCCTTGACGACCACCTCCAGCCGCCTGATGCCCAGGATCACCTCCAGCGCGCGGCGCTTGGCCGCGGGCATCTTCTTGTCCTTGAGCTGCAGCGAGAGCAGCTTGCGGTCGTTGTCGAAGCGCTCGGCGTACTGGTCAAACGTGGCCTGGCTGTAGGTGCGCTTGGCGGCGTCGAGCTGCCACATCACCTTGCGGTCCAGGCGCACGATCACCGTGGGCCCGCCGGCGGGGTCCTCGGTGCGCAGGGCCTGGGCGCTCGCGTATATCCTTCGCCGGAACTTGCGCTCGCGGGTCCGGCCCAGGGCCTCGGTGACCACCTGGCGGACTTTCGTCTCGTAGACCAGGAACCTGGGGCGCTGGGCGGGGGGCTTGGGGGGCTTCCCGGCGGGCGCTTCGCCGTTCTTTCCGGGATGGGGGGGCGGCTCCGCGCCTCCGCCCCGGCAGCCGGCCGCGGCCGCGACCAGCAGGAAAACCAGCGCGCCGAGGAGCGGCGTGAACCTGTCGGGTCTGGCGAGCATGGCAGTCCTCCGCGCTCTCCCCCCCTCTCCCCCTGACAATTCTAACCCCCACGGCGAGCGGGGGCAATAGCCGGGCCGGAAATCCCCCCCCCGGCCGGCGACCGCCCCCGGCGGCTTGACACCTCCCGGCGGAGACCTAGAATACGCCGCCGAAGGAGGTCCCCGTGCCCTCTTCCAGGAGAAGACCCTATCGCGGCCGGCCGGAGGGCGAAGATCAGCCCCGGCGGGGCAGCTCCCGGCGCCGCGGCTCGGAGCGCCGGGGAATCAGCTCCCGGGAGCGCCACGAGCTCTTCTCCGAGCCGCCCGAGCACGAGAACGGCGACGATCTCGACAGCATCGGCCTGCACGAGGGCGGCCGGCGGCGGAGCGGGCGCGGGGCGGTCTCCGAGCAGGGCAGCCGGCGGGACAGCGAGCGCGAGACCGCCTCGGGCGCGGGGCGCAGCAAGCGCGAGAAGCGGGCCTGGGCCCGCCGCAAGGTCCGCAAGCTCATCCCCCTGGGCGTGCTCCTGGGCCTGATCCTCCTGGGCGTCGTCGGCTTCATGATCCCCGGCTGGATACGCGGGAGCCACCTCGACCGGCTGGAGAGCTCGGTGCCCTTCACCCGCGAGCACGCCGCCCACAACCTGGGAGGAAGCAGCTCGGCGCTCGGCGAGCTCTCGACCAAGCTGGAAACCGGCAAGTTCGAGGGCTCCGCCGGCGCGGCCGCGCTGGCCCTCTCCCGGTGCGGCGAGGCCGGCATCGAGAAGCTCACCACCGCCGCGGCCAGCAAGAGCGCCGAGGCCCGCGCCGCGGCGGCCTTCGGCCTGGGGCTGACCCGCAGCCCCGCGGCGGTGCCGGCGCTGACCAAGCTGGTGGCCGGCGACGGCGAGAACGCGGTGCGCATCGAGGCCGCCCGGGCCCTGGGGCTGATCAAGTCGCCGGACTCGGTGGCCGCCCTGGTGGGCCAGGCCGAGGCCCAGAAGGAGGTCCGCAGCGTGGCGCTGGAGTCGGTGCTCGGCGCGGCCTGCAAGGAGGCCAAGGACCAGCTGGCCGCCGGGCTGGGCTCGCCCACCGCCGAGATGCGCGAGAAGTGCGCCCTGGCGCTCATGACCCTGGACGAGAGCTACTGGCCGGCCGACGCCGAGCTCCGCAAGCTGCTCGAGTCGAAGAAGGCCGCGGTCCGCGCCGGGGCCATGGACTTCCTGGCGCTCAAGGGCGGGGGGCTCTTCGAGGAGATGGTCCCCAAGGCCCTGGCCGACGAGTCCGAGGTGGTCCGCGCCGCGGCGGCCGGCGCGGCCGGAATGCGCCGCTGGACCAAGGCCGCCGAGAAGCTGGAGAAGATGATCCTGGACGACGCCGAGAAACTGCCGGTGAAGCTGGCCGCGGCGGAGGCCCTGGGCAGAATCCACCGGCTGGAGTCGGCCGCGCCCCTGGCCAGGTGCCTGGTCGAGGCGAAGCAGCACGAGAGCGTCCGCCTGGCCGCCGCGGAGGCCCTGATCGTCGTGGGCATCAGGCACAAGTTCCGGCGGCAGGTCGGCAAGTACGGCGAGGAAGAGCGCGCCTCGCACCTGGCCGCGGCCATCGAGAAGCCCGACATCCGCTGGGGGGCGCTGGAGGTCCTGGTGGAGGGCTGCGGCTCCTTCGGCGAAAAGGTCGGGCCGCAGGCTTTCAAGGCCATGAAGAACCTGGCCGGCCGCAGGCTGGGCGCCAAGCCGGACATATGGCAAGGCTGGATGGCCAGGAAAAAGGAGGACGCCGCGGTCCTGGGGCACATCTCCCACCTGGTCGAGAAAGCCTACAAGCTGGGCAAGCAGCACCCCAAGGCCCGGCCCTTGGTGGTAGAGGCCATGGAGCTCTCCAAGGAGCTGGCCAAGAAGGCCGAGCCCCAGGACCAGGATTACTTCAAGGGGCTCTTCGAGGATCTCTGCCGCAAGGTGGGCCTCGACCCCGAGAAGGAGATCAAGAAGGAACCCCCCAAGAAAGAGGACGAGAAGGAAGAGACGAAGGCAGAAGAGGCCAAGCCGGACTGAGCGCACGCCGCCTTCCACTGACAGGAGGCCGAAGATGAACAAGCCGAAAACAATCGCACTGGGCCTGGCAGTCCTGGCCGTCGCCGCTCTGGGCGCCGCCGGGTGCGGCAAGGGCCCCGGCAAGACGGCCGGGAACCGCCCCGACAGGCAGGTCCGGCGCCAGTATCTGGAGGGCCGCTTCGACGTGCTCCAGAAGGGCCGGGCCCCGGGCGGCGAGGGCGGCGTGGCCAAGCTGCTGGCCGACCTGGCCAGCGGCGACATGGTCCTGGCCTGGCGCGCCGAGGAGGCCCTGGCCGAGTGGGGCGAGGACGTCGCCCCCCAGGTGCGGGTCATGCTTGACTCGGCCAGCCCCGAGGCCCGCGCGGCGGCCTGCCGGCTGGCCTACCGCTTCAAGGACCTCGCGGCGCTGCCCAAGATGATCGCGCTGCTGACCGACGAGTCCCGCCTGGTGCGCGTGGAGGCCGGCGTCAACCTCTGCGGCCTGACCGACCAGGACTTCAACTACCGCCCCGACGCCCTGCCCGCCGACCGGGCCGCGGCCCAGGCCCGCTGGCGGAACTGGTTCAACCGGACCTACGGCGTCCAGAACCGGCGGCGCGGCGCGCGCCGCTGAGCAGTGGCCATCGAGCACTTCGCCGACCGCCTGACCGCCGCCGTGGAGCGGGCCGGAAGTCCGCTCTGCGTGGGCCTGGATCCCCGGCTCGACCAGCTGCCCGCGGGGCTGCTTTCCAAACACGTCGGAGCCCACCCCGGCGACCCCCTGCGCGCCGCCGGCGAGGCCCTCTACGAGTTCGGCTCGCGGGTGCTCGAGGCCGTGGCCGGCGAGGTCGCGGTGGTCAAGCTCCAGAACGCCTTCTTTGAGCTGGCCGGCCCGCCGGGCCTGGACGCGTTCGCCCGGCTGATACAGCGTGCAAGAAACCTGGGCCTCATCGCCATCAGCGACGCCAAGCGCGGGGACATCGGCGCCAGCTCCGCGGCCTACGCGACCGCCCACCTGGGGGCGCTCTCGGTCGGCGGCGCGGAGGTGGAGTCGATCGGCGCCGACGCCATGACCGTCAACCCCTACTTCGGCTCCGACGGCGTGGAGCCCTTCATCCGGGAGGCGGTCCGGCGCGGCCGGGGGGTCTTCGTGCTGGTCAAGACCTCGAACCCCTCGGGGGTGGAGGTCCAGGACCTCGGCTCCGGCTCGCGCAAGGTCTACGAGGAGGTCGCCGACCGGGTCTGGGACTGGGCCCGGCGGCACATGGGCGCCTGCGGCTACTCGGCGGTGGGCGCGGTGGTGGGGGCCACCTACCCGGGGGATCTTCCCGGCCTGCGCGCGGAGATGCCCGGGGCCATCTTCCTGGTGCCCGGCTTCGGGGCCCAGGGGGGCAGCGCCGACGACGTGGTCCTGGCCTTTGACGAAAGGGGCCGGGGGGCCATCGTCAACTCCTCGCGGGGGATCATCCTCGCCTACCAGCAGCCCGAGCACCAGGATCTCTCCCCCGAGCGCTTCGAGGAGGCGATCCTCTCTGCGTGCAAGAGCGCCAAGGCCCAGATCGCCGCGGCGCTGGCGGTCAGGCGGGGCTGATTTCCCCTCGCCGCACCCGCTTCCGACCCGGGCATCCTGAAGTTGCGGCGAATGAACGAAAGCAACGACTTCCTGCTCCTAGAAATGGTAGGGGAGGACTTGCTGCCATGAGTGGAACAGCTCAGGTCGATATCAGGAGGGATTCGTGAGACGGTCTAAAACGAGCCGCATCGCTCGGCTGGGGCTATGGGTCCCCATGACGGCGGCCTGCCTGACCTCCCTTCTAACACCAGCCTGCTCAAGTGAACCCCGGTCCACTTCGACGGCGGAACTGGTCGGGCGGCTGTCCGACCCTGACACGAAGACACGTATCCAGGCAGCTCGTGAACTGCGGAAGCTGGGACCGGCAGCCAAGAGCGCTGTACCCGACTTGCTGAGGGCCTCGCGGGGCAAGGACCATGCTCTCCGCGGGGCTGCGCTGTGGGCGCTGGCCAACATCGACCCCGCGGACAAGCGGGTGCTGCCCACATTGACAACGGCCCTCGAATCAGATGATAGCGCCTATGTGCGCCGCTCAGCGGCTTGGGGCCTGTGCAGCATGGGGCGCAGGGCCCAGGGAGCGGTTCCCCTGCTTCTCAAGGCGTTGAGGGACCCTGAGGTTCAGTGCCCCGCCGCCGAAGCTCTGGGCAACATCGGGGTGGCGAGTGAAGAAGTCCTCACTGCTCTTGCTGGGGTCCTTGATAAGAGCAAGGACCGCCAACTGCGCGGAGCCGCCGCAATCGCTCTGGGCAAGATGGGCAGGGCCGCTAAGCCTGCTCTCCCCGTCCTGATTCGAGCGGCCCACGACAAGGATTGCTACTTCAGAGCCCTGGTTATCGGTGCCATTGGCGGGCTGGGACCGGACGCTGCAGAGGCGGTGCCCCTGCTCATCAAGGCCCTGAACAGCGAGCGCGAGATCCTGTGCCGCAGTGCCGCCAGCGCCCTGGGCGATATCGGCCCGGCGGCCAAGCCGGCCATTCCCGAGCTCAAGAAACTTCTGGCGGAAATAGGGCTGAAACGCTTCAGATTCTGCGGCGACCACCCAGCCCCAGTTCACATTCAGGCTGCCGCGGCGCTATACCGCATCGATCCGACAGCCAGCGAGGTCACGCCCGCGTTCCTGAGAGCGTTCCGTTGCTCAAGTACCCGCTTGATGCAGGAAGGGGGAAGGTGGCCCCTGCCGTATAACGGCACGGCCCGCGCATTGGCAAAGGTTCCAGGGGCGGCGGGAAGACTCGCTGACGTTTTCCGCAAGGAACTCAGCGGCCGAGCCCCGGAAAAGCGGGTCGAGGCCGCTTGGTCCTTGGGGGCCATGGGCCCTGCTGCCTCGGAGACTGCTGGAGACCTGCGCAAAGCCATGAAGGGCCAGGACCCCTTTCTCCGGGTGGCCGCAGCGTATTCCCTTTGCAGGATCAGTCCCGCCAGTAACCTCAAGGAAGCCGTGCCAGTGCTCGAGAAGGCGCTGGAGGCAGAGAACCGCCTGGTGCGCGCTTTCGCCTTCAAGGCGTTCGCGAGCCTCAAGAACCAGGCTCGCCGCGAAGACGACGAGAGGCTCCGGCTCTTGATCTGCGGCGCTGTCTTGTCCCCGCTGGCGAAAGTTGCCAGGGGCGCAGACTGGGAGCTGCGCTTGGCGGCTCTTCAGGAGTTAGGTGGATGGGTGCGTGATAACCAGGCCCCCGCAGCCGTGTTGATCGATGCTCTCGGCCATCCTGATTGCAATACGCGCGCGGGCGCTGCCCGAGCTCTGGGGGCGCTCAGGCCCAAAGCGGAGGTAGCTCTCCCTGCGCTAATCAAGGCCCTTGACGACGAGATGAACAACGTTCGCACCGCTGCTGCCCACACAATTGCCAGATATGACCGGAGAGCAGCACAGGCAGTCCCGGCGCTCACCAACGCATTGGGAGACGTCGACTTCAGCGTGCGCTGTGGTGCTGCCTACGCGCTGAACAGAATTGGACCGGCCTCAGCTCCGGCCCTGCCGGCGTTGATCGAGAACCTGAGCCACGCGAATTACGTGGTGCGCAGGAGTGCGGCTGGAGCGTTGGGGGCCATCGGGGAAGCGGCTGCACCTGCGGTGCCCGCGCTCAAGGAAAGGCTCAAAGACAAGAGTAAAGATGTTCGCCAAGCCGCCGCTGAAGCCCTGAGGAAAATCCGTGGGAACCCGTGAGGGACTCAGCCCCTACGGAACCCAGGCGGTCATGGCCATGCGCCCGGCGCGGCCGCCGGAGGCGCGGTGGGAGTAGTAAAGCTCGGGCCGGCACGCGGTGCAGCCGCCGACCATCTCGATGTTTTCACGTTTCAGGCCGGCCTTCTCGAAGGCGCGCAACAGCGCCGCCTCATATCGGAAGAAGCTCTTCTCACCCTCGCGCTTCACGAACTCGCCAACTGCTTCCGGCCCCCACGCGCGCGAAAGCTCTCCCGCGAAGTCCTCGCGGACCTCGAAGCACTCCTCGCCGAGCCCGGCGCCGACGAAGGCCACCAGCTCCTCGGGCTTCCTCCCCGCGAGCCCGGCCAGGAGCCCCGCGCCGCGCTCGACGATGCCGCCGACCAGCCCGCGCCAGCCGGCGTGGAGCGCGGCGACGCCCTTGCCCTCCGGCGCGGCCAGCGCCACGAGATAACAGTCCGCCGCCAACGTGAAAAGCGGCACGCCGGCGTCCAGGGTGACCAGGCCGTCGGACGCGGGAAAGGCGTGCGACCAGCTGGCCGCGCCCTTCCCGCGGTCCGCGGCGGTGGCGGCGGTGACCCTGGTGCCGTGGACCTGCCGGGCGCCCACGGCGCCCTCGGGGTCGATACCCAGCGCGCGCCAGTAGTCCAGGCGGTTATTCAGGACCGCGATCTCGTCGTCACCGACGTGCAGGCCCAGGTTCAGGAAGGAGTAGGGCGCGGGGCTGTAGCCCCCGCGGCGCGTCGAGAAGGCCGCGCGGGCGCCGGCCGCGGCCAGCTTCTCGGACTCGAACCAGACCAGCTCCCCGGCCTCGATGCGCTTCACGAGTAGTAGATGCGCTGGTCGGGCTGGCGGAGCTTGCGGCCCAGGGCCCAGACCACCAGCCCGCCGACCAGGATGGCCAGGCAGGTCGCGAACAGGAACCAGTACTGCGCGGTCTGGGCCGGGTCGGCCTCGGGCGCCTCCGCGGCGCGCGGCGCCGGGTGCCGCACCCCGCCGGCGCCGAAGCCCTCGCGCAGGCGGCGCCCCCGGCCCTCGGGGGTCAGGTAGCGGCGGTGAAGCCCGCCGGCCAGCGCCTGGAACCGGGGGTCGGGCGCGCGGCCGTCGGCGATGTCCCGCAGGAACCGGCCGACGCGCCGGTCGCCCGGCGCGGCGTAGCGCTCGGAGAGCTCCCAGTCCCGCAGGGCGCGGCGCGCCGTGCGCCGGTCCCCGGCGGTGGGCTCCTCGCCGGAGCTGGCCCGGAGCAGCATGTCGCGGACCGCGGGGTCGAAGCGCTCCCCGCCGCGCGCGCCGGCAGCGGCCAGTGTCAAGACCAGGGCGGCCGGCAGCGCCAGCCGCAGAGGGCACAGGTTCACCGCTTCCCCCCGCCTAGAACTGCTCGACGCCGGGGGCGCCGCCGGGCAGGGGACCGGGCGCGACCGGCGGCTGGACCCCCTTCATCATGTCCTCCCGGGCCTTCCGCCAGGCGGCGGCTATCTTCTTGATCGGCTCCACCGGGACGTTGTAGCGGACGGCGACCTTCCCGTCCTCCGCGACCATCCAGAAGGTGACCGGCTTCTTGTCGGGACCCTTGCCGAGGTCCACCTCGGGCATCGCGCCGACCGGGGCCATGCGCCCGACCATGTCGATCCAGAAGTAGGAGTACTCGATTATCGAGAACTCCCCGACCGAGAAGGCGCCCTCCGGGGCGCGCTTGAGCGTGGCGGCCAGCGCGTCGTTGTCGCCCTTGCCCGCGGCGACGCGCGCGGCCACCTCGTCGAGCAGCTTGGGAGCCTCCTTGCCGGCGGCGATGAAGGCGGCCTTCTTCGAGAAGGCCTGCTCGTAGACGACGGGCAGCCCGCAGATGCCCTCCAGCAGCTTGCTGATCGTCTCCTGCTGGTCGGCAGGGGCGTCGTCGCCAGCCGGCGGCTTGAACGCGGCGCTCAGCCGGTCGACCTCCAGCTCCCCGGACTTGCGGTGCTTTTCCTCCAGGGAGAGAGTCAGGCCCACCTCCTTGAGCTTCCCGGCGATGGCCCCGCCCCGGAGGACCTTGATGGCCTTGAGCGACTCGGCCCGGGCGGCCGTGGGGTCCTTGAAGCCGCTGATGGCCACGGCGCAGAGCCCGTTGCCGCGCCGGACCAGCGCGGCGGCGGTCGTGCCGTCACCGTGTTTGGACATCGCCGTCGCGTGCGCGAGCAGCCCCTTCAGCTCCTTGTTGAGCTTCTCGTCGCCCCCGGCCAGGCCCGCGGTCCAGGTCTTCTGGAAGATATCCACGTATTTGGTCACCGCCTCCGGATCGGTCGCAGAGGCCACGGTGTATATCGCGTTTTTGGGCAGCGCCTTGACCGAGGGCAGCTTGGCCTTGCCCAGCTTGGCCAGCACCTTGGCCAACTCCCCGCCGGGCACGGCCTCGACGCCATAGGCCAGCGAGACCTCCTCCGCCCCGATGCGCAGCTCGGCGCCCGCCTGGCGGACCTCCTTGAGCCCGCTGCGGATCATGCCCGCGTAGGTGGCGCCGACTATGGCTTTGGCGTCCGCTTCGACCTCGGCGCCCTCGCCGCCGGCCTCCAGCTTCTTGAGGAGCTCGTCGATGTCCTTCTTGTGATTGGCCGCAACGGCCTTGAAGTCGAGCCCGGCGACGGCGTCGAGGTCCTTGGCGTAGGCCCCGGCGGCGGGCGCCGCGGTCGCGGCCAGCAGCTTGACCAGCTCCAGGTCGTCACCGATGACCAGCCGCCCGCCCTTGACCGCCGCGTAGACCTCCTTGTCCGGCAGCGCGCCCTTCTGGACCTCCAGGTAGGTGGATATCCCCTCGGCGGTCTTGGTGGGCTTGCCGAAGAGGACCTCCATGGCGCGGAGCGCGTCGCCATCGGCCTTGAGGCTCACCCCCACGGCCCTCTTGGCCTTCTCCCCCAGGGAGAAGACGGCCACCAGCGGCTTGGCCGGGTCCAGGGCCTCGCCGCCGAACTTGGACAGGGCCTTCTCGAACCACATCACCGCGCCCGCGCCCATGCCCGGCGCCACCGCCTCGACCACGCTCTTGGCGCGCTCGATGCTCGCCTTGGGCGCGGGCAGCACCAGCCAGGCCTCGGCCCCCGCAGGCACGCCCGCGGGGCGCACGGGCTTCGGGTCGGTCTCGCCGGCCCTCGCGGGGCTCCCCGCCAGGCAGGCCAGCACCGCGAATCCAACCGCAAACAGCTTGCTGCTAATCATTTGCACTCCCCCTTGACCTCAAGAGACAAAACGGATCCCAGCCCCCCTTATACGCCGCGGCCCGGCCGGGCATTAAGCCCAAAAGGCCGGCGGCCCCCGTTTCCTGACGGGCCCCGCGGGCGATTATTCGCGGAAGCATCAACCGGCCCCCGGGGGGTTCAGGGCCCGAGGCGGCGGGCCCGGCGAACCGCGATAGCGGAGGGCCTGAAGCTCGTCGAGCACCGGCCAGTTTCCGAAGGCGGCAATTAACAGGACGATCACCTTGCCGAAGGGCACCAGCAGCAGCAGGGACAGCGCCCCGTGGGAGCCGGTCCTGGTGAAGATCCGCCACCAGCAGAATATCTGCAGGGCCACCACGAACAGCCCCACCAGCATGGCAATCAGGATCACCACCGCGTAGGCCGCGATTATCCCCGTGATGACTTCCGGATCCGGGCCGCTCTGCATGGATGTCCTCCCGAACCTGCCCCGTTCCGCCCGCCGGCGGAACTAGCGCCCCTTCTTCCTGCGCGCCTTGGCCTTCTTGCGTCCCCGGGCGCGCTTGCGGGGCGCGACCTTCTCGGGCTCGTCCAGCTCCCGGGGGCGCTCGATGCCGGCGCGGCTCTCGCAGGTGGCCACCAGCATCTCCCCGGCGCTCTTCAAGTCCTCCCACTCCTTGCGGACCTGCTCGGCCTCCACGGTCTCGATGACGCCGTCGGCCAGCGACTCCTCCACGCTCTCCAGGACGTCGGCGAACTCGCGGATGATCACCCGGGTCTGGCGCAGGAGGCCCAGACCGGCGGCCGGCCGCGTCGAGGGATTGCGGGTGTAGAAGCCCCCCGCGGCCTGGGCCAGCCACCTGACCGGGCGGTCTTCGCCGGTGATCTCGACCAGCGTGGCCAGGCGGTCCAGGGGGTTCTCCGCGCCGCTGCCGGGCGTGCCGTCCACGTTCTCGCGGCGCTCGCACCACTTGTAGACCAGCGAGGTGGACACCCCCAGCGCCGCGGCCACCCGCTTGACGCCCACGTCCTTCACCGCCATGCGCAGGGCTTCGGCCGAGTCCATCATGAGGGGCTCCCTCCGACTCTCACGACTATATGCTACCCCGGGCCGCGGGGGGGGTCAATTACAATAAGCAGCCTTGTTTGTAACCGCGCTCAGCCCAGCCGGTCGCCGGCGGCCAGCCGCGCCCCGCGCAGGAACTCGGCGGCGGCCATGGGCCGCTTGCCCTCGGCCTGAACGCGCACGAGGCGCAGCGTGCCTTCACCGCAGGCGACCACAAACTCGTCGCCCGAGGCGGCCAGTACCGCGCCGGGCCGGCCTGACCCGCCCTTCGCCCGGGCGGCCAGGAGCTTGAGCAGCTTGCCGCCGGGCAGATTCGTGTACAAGGTCGGCCAGGGACTGAAAGCCCGGGCCGCGCGGGCCAGGTAGTCGGCGCCCTTGGTCCAGTCGGCGCGGCCTTCCTCTTTGACCAGCTTGGGCGCGGGCGTGGCCTCCGACTCGTCCTGCTCGGCGTATTCGGCCGCCCCGGTCTCGACGAGCTTCACCGCGCGGGAAAGGCACTCGGCGGAAAGCTCCGACAGTCGCTCAAGAAGCTCGCCGGAAGTCTCCTCCGGGCCGATGGGGACCTTCTCGGCGAGCAGCACCGGGCCGGCGTCCATGGCCGGGACCATCTTCTGGACGGTGACCCCGGTCTCGGTCTCGCCGGCGAGCACCGCGCGCTGCACCGGCGCCGCGCCGCGATAGCGAGGCAGCAGCGACCCGTGGGCATTGAGCGTGCCGTGGGGGGGAAGATTTAGGACCCGTTCGGTGAGGATGTGCCCGTAGGCCACGCAGACGCCCAGCTCGGCGCCGAGTTCACAGAGCTCGGCGGCGAACGCCTTCCGGTCGGGTCTCTCGGGTTGAAGCAGCCGCAGGCCCCGCTCGCGGGCGAACCGGGCGGTCGGCGGCCGCCCCGGCTTCCCGCGCCGGCCGGCGGGACGGTCGGGCTGGGCGACGACGCCCGCAACCTCGTGCTCGGCGGCCATGCGCCGGAGGCTGGCCAGGGCGTACTCGGGCGTTCCGAAGAAGACGATGCGCATGGGTGCAGGAGCTACTGGCCCTCGAGGGCCTCTTCTTCCAGCTTCCTGAGGTGCCGCCGGACCAGGAGCCGCTTGGCGGCGCTCAGCCGGTCGCAGAAGAGCACCCCGTCGAGGTGGTCGCACTCGTGCTGGAACATGCGCGCGGCCAGGCCCTCGGCCTCCAGGCGCACCGGCCGGCCTTCCAGGTCCTGGCTCTCGACCACCACCCGGGCCGCCCGGCGCACCTTGCCGCGCAGGCCGGGCACCGACAGGCAACCCTCCTCGGAGACTTCGCCGCCGGTCTTCTCGATGATGCGCGGGTTGACCAGCGAGCCGGGGTCGTTCCGCTCGGCGGAGACGTCGTAGACGATGACCCGGAGGTTCCTGCCCACCTGGGGGGCGGCCAGGCCGACGCCCTCGTTCTCGTACATGGTCTCGATCATCTCGGCGACGAGCTCTTCGAGCTCGGGGCCGAACTCTCCGGGGGCCACCTCGCGGCTCTCGGCGCGGAGGGCCGCGGCGGGGTAGGGGGGCACCGGCAGGCTCATGGAGCGTTCTCCTCTTTTGCAGGGGCGGGGGGCTCGGGCGGAAGTCCGGCCTCGGACGAAGGCGGCGAGGCCGGCTGCGGTTTGGCTCTCCCGCCCTCCGCGGGCCCGGTCCCCGGAGAAGCGGCGCGCTTTTCTTCGCCCCGTCGTTCCCGGCGGCCCTTGCCGCGGCGGCGGCCGCGGGGCTTCTCGCGCAGCCGGCGCAGCTCCTCCTCGGGCAGGCGCTCCGGCCAGAACCACTCTCCGAGGGCGGGGGCGAGCACGCGCTCGCCCCGCGAGCGCTTCCTGAGCCGCGCGCGGATATCCTCGGCGTCGTAGCCGCAGAGGAAGTCGCCGGGTTCGAAGCGGTCGCAGTGGGTCAGGACCACGGACTCCGGCTTGACGAAGGAGACCGCGCGCTCCACGTGGTTGGGCCAGAGCAGCGCCAGGCTGGGGCTCTCGACGTGGCCCGTCCAGGCGGGGCTGGGCCCGTGGCTGTCGCCCCCGTGGAAGACGGTGACGTCTCCCGAGCGGAAGAGGTAGCTCATCCGCTGGCAGGGCTTGCTGTCCTCGCTGCCCTTGTTGGGCAGGGCCAGCACCTCGACGTCCCCGACGGTGAAGCGCCCGAAGGCCTCCACCTTGGTCACCCGGCGGTTGTCGATGCCCACCTCCACCGCCCGGCGGTAGATGCCCGAGGGCCCCCACAGCCCGCAGCGGTTGCGGCTCATTATCGAGTAGAGCGCGTCGGGCTGGCAGTGGTCGGGGTGGTCGTGGGTGACCACGATGGCGTTGAGGCCCTCGACCTCCTCGGGGCGCACCGCCGGCTCCGGCGAGACGTGCCTCTCGTCGTGCGCCTTCCAGCGGAAGGGGCCGCCGAAGTAGGGGTCCATGAGGATGCGGGTCCCGCCGGCGCTGGCCAGCAGGAAGCAGGAGTGGCAGACGTGCAGCAGGCTCAGCGGCCGGTCAGTCGGAGGAGGTTTCACTCTGGGGACTACCTTTCGGCGGCTTGGCCTCCTTGCCGCCGCGCTTGGCGGCGGCGCGGGCGACCTTGAGGCGTTCGGCCAGCTCCTTGTTGTTCGGATCGCGCTCCAGGGCCTTGCGCAGCGAGCGCACCGCCAGGTCGTGATTCTCGGCGTGACGGGCGGCCTTGGCAAGCAACGTGAGGGCGTAGATCAGCTTCTTGCGGTGCTCGGGCCGCTCGCAGCGTTGGACGGCCTCCTCAGCGAACTCCACCGCCTTCTTGTAGCTGAAGTACTCCCCGCTGTCGCTCCTCATGCTGATCTCCGCCAGGCCCAGGTAACCGTCGGGGTAGAAACGGCCGTGGGTCTTCTTGGCCTTCTCGAAGGACTCCCAGGCCTGGGGATACTTCCCCAAATTCATCTGCACCTGCCCCAGCTGCGCCCACTTCTCGTGCTCGTGCGGGTTTTCCTCCAGGTGCTCGATCAGCTCTCTCTCTTTGGCCTCCAGGCCCTGGGAGAACCAAAGCTCGTCCTTCCGTCCCAGCGAGACGGCCAGGAGCAGGACGATCACCACCGCGACACCTTTGACCAGGCGCACGTAGCTGTGGTACTCCTTGAGGGCCTCCTTGTCGAAGCCGAAGCGGGCCAGGTAAGCCACCCGCTCGGCCACGCTGTAGTGCCGCCAGTAGCGCGTGCTGCGCGGGCTCCCGGAGGCCGCCGCCAGCTTCTCCAGGGCGCGCATCAGTGGCAGGGGGGAGCCCACCAGCTCGGCGCTGGCCGCGTCGGCCTCGCGTTTGGCGCGCTCGAGCCGTTCGGCCCTCCTGCGCTCGGTGATGTCCTGAGCGACGGTCGTAAACCGCCCCTCGCCGGGCGAGAACACCGACACGGCGAAGTCGCGGTTCTGCTGCTCGTCGTGCCGCTCGAACTCGTGCGGCTGGCCCGTCGCCGCCACGCGCGCATACAGTTCCAGATCCGGCGGCGTCCGGCCGCACAGCTCGCTCGCCCGCCTGCCCACGACGGCCGTGCGCGCCACGCCCTCGATCCGTTCGTGCGCCGGGTTGACGTTGAGCACGACGTAGTCGATCGCCGTGCCCTGCTCATCATAGATGATCTCGAAGAGCGCCACAGCCTCCGTCATCGTCTCGAACATCTCGCGGAAGCGGCGCTCGCTCGTGCGCAGCGCCGCCTCGGCCGCCCGCCGCTCCTCGGTGCGCCGTTCCACCTGGGCGATCATCGCGTTGACGCTCTGCTGGAGTTCGCCCAGTTCGTCCGACCACGCCTTCGACGTGAGGCGAGCCCTAAGATTGCCTGCCTCGACTTGGCGCAGGCAGCGTACCGTCTTGCTGATCCGCGGGCCGGTAAGCGTGTGGACCAGGAACACCTCGGTCAGTGTCGTCAGCAGGATGCACAGCGCCGAGCTAAGGAAGAACCCGACAGCCGTCGCCCGCTTTTCGGCTGCTGCGCGCATCATGTCCACTTCGATATAGACGTAGCCAATGAGCTTGTCGCCGGGTCGAAGCGGGGTGACGATGCAGACGTCGGCCGATCCATTATGGGTGACCTGCCGGATCCGGCTGTCGCCCATGCGAGGGTCGAACTCGCGGGCGACCTCTTCACCAAGGATGGTCGCGACGGACCGGCCCTCGAGGCTTGAGTCGGAGGCATAGAAGATGCCCTTGTCGGCACGCACAATGAAGGCCCGTATCACGCGTTCGCCCACGAGTCGCTCGATAGCATCCCGGTCTCGCACGGCATCGTAGTTGAGCGCCTGGTCAGCCATCAGCACGCCGGGGATCTGCATGTTCGAGTGGATCCGCTTGTCTATCTCTCTGCTGTAGCGATTGATGTAGTAGTAGCCCAGCATCACAAAGACCGCCGTCTCCATCACGAGGATGGCGAAGCTGATCTTGAAGACGAGGCTCCTGACGAAGCGCGGTACCTTCATTGGTTTACTCCGACATCTCGACGCGGCCCTGGAGCATGGTCGGCTCCCGCCGAGCCGAC
>CAZONU010000068.1:0-16145 GCA_964581145.1 uncultured Planctomycetia bacterium | reverse complement strand
GCTTCCAGGTCCGACTCGCGGACCATGAGCTTGATCCCGCCGACGGCCTGGGCGTACAGCGGATACATGGTGAGGCTGTTCTCGTCGGCCAGCATGCAGTCGATCCCCGCGAGTTCCAGAGCCACGCGGGCCAGATGGGCCTCGCCGTAGTTCATGAAGCTGGTCAGGGGCACGACGCGGTCGGAGGCGGGCTTTTCCTCGCTCACTTGACCTTCGTGCCTCCCTTTTCCTGCGAGCGCTCTATTTGCTTCTCCCATTCCGTAAAGGACGCGGGGGTCTTGCCCCGCCGGTTGCTGACGTCGTCGGCGGTGTGGGCCTTGCCGTCCGGTCCGCAGGACCAGACCACGAGTTCCTTTGTCTCGGGGGCGATCCGGAACCGGAGCGCGTTGCCCCAGATGTCCACGATCTTCCCGTTCTCCACTGAGGCCGACAGCTTCTTGGTGTAATCGATTCGCCGGTTGATCGTTCCCCGTCCGCAGAGCTCGGCGTAGACCTGCTCCGGGTCGATTGCGCCGTCTTTCGTATCCCAGGGATACTTCTCGAACTCCAGCTTGAAGTTACGGCAGGCCAGGCTCGTTTCCAGAACCAACATGTAGGTCTGGGCATGCTCCGTTGCCTCCTTGCTCCCGCCGCGGCCCCAGCGCAGGTCGTAGAACAGAACGTAGGCCACCCCGCCCAGCACGATCACCAGGGCCACAATGACGGCCCAGTCCGGGGAGTTGCGCTTCTTTTCGGCGGGCTGCTCGTTGCTCACTTCTGTTTCTTCTCCCCGACCTTCCCGAAGAACCTGTCCATGTCCTCCTTCTTCGCGCCCGCCGCGCGCCACTTCCTCACGGCTTCGCGCTGGGCGGCGAGCTTCTCCTGGAACTCGGCCTCGCAGGATGCGAGGGACCATTCGACGTGGGCATCAACGAACAACAGGTAGCTCCCTTTGCCTCCGTGCTTCTCAAGGGTCTTGTCGTAGGCCAGAACGTAGTCCTCAGGCATGTCGGCGTGCAGGCCCGGCTCCAGAGTGTAGTCGCACCTGTCTGCGCGAAAGGTGTTCCCGTACTTCTTGGTGCCGTAGTAGTCGTAGGCTACTCCTCCCGGGCACTCGAATATCCTCATGGATTCGGAGTATCGCGGCATCAACCGGCCGAGGTCGGTGGGCATCTGTCCGTCGTTGTCGTCGGCGTACATATGACATGCCAGGCCGACCTGGCGGAGGTTGCTCTTGCAGGACCAGCCCGGATGAGTCGATCTGTGAAGCGCACGGTGACAGTGAATCCCGCAGCCGCCCAAAGCAATCAGGGTGCCGAGCATCCCCACCGTCCAGCCGATGACGGCCTTTCCGGACGGGCCCAGCTTCGGGGGTATCGGCTCCTCGGCCATAGGTCCTCCCTCCATATCCAGCATACCGCCGCGGGGGCCTTGAGGCAAGGGGCCCTCCCGAAAAGCCTTGCTTCCGGGGCCCGCTCCGCGCATAATATCTATGGAGGGCTTATGAAGAGCCTGACAGCAGGCCTGCTGCTGGCGGCGCTGGCGCTGGGCGCCTCCGCCGCGCGCGCCGGCGCCAAGATCACCCCGGCCGAGCGCAAGCGCGTCGCCCCGCTCCTCAAGCTGCTCACCCACCAGGACCCCCGGGTGCGCCGCAACACCGTGCTCAAGCTCGGCAGGGGCGGCAAGCGCGCCCGCGGCGCGCTGCCCGAGATGCTCAAGGTCACCCGCGACAAGAACGAGGGCGTGGCCGCCGCCGCCGCCCTGGCCCTGGCCCAGATAGCCCCCGACGACGAGGAGGCGCTCCGCGCGCTGCGGGCCTGCCTGGGCGACTCGCGCCCGGCGGTGCGCGGCAACGCCGCCAAGGGCCTGGGCCTGCTGGGCGCCAAAGCCGCGGGCGCCACCGCCGCGCTGATCGCCGCGCTGGGCGACGCCAGCACCTCCGTGCGCTGCCGGGCCGCGCGGGCCCTGGGCTGCATCAGGCCGGCGGGCCCCGCGATCGTCGCCGCGCTGCGCGGCGCGCTGGCCCAGACCAGCGGCAAGGACGCCTGGAAGGTGCGCCAGGCCGCGGCCCAGGCGCTGGGGGACATCGGCCCCAAGGCGGTGGACGCCGCCGATGCCCTGGCCCGCGCCGTGGAGGACCGCCAGAAGGGGGTGCGCGACGCCGCGCTGGGCGCGCTGAGCAGGATCGGCCGCGCGGCGGTGCCCGCCCTGGAGGACCTCTTCGACCACGCCAACCCCGACGTGCGCCGCACCGCGGTCCGGCAGCTGGGCAAGATGCGCCCGGCCTCGAACCGCGCGCTGGGCCGCGCGCTGGTTCACAAGAACACCGACGTCAACAAGGTCGCCGCCCTGGTCATGGGCCTGCGCGGCGACGCCCTGGTGGCCGCCATTGCCAAGGTCCACGAGGCCGAGAAGAAGGAGAAGCAGGCCGCCGCCGCGCTGAAGAAGGATCTCGAGGAGCTCGACGAGGAGCTCGAGCGCGGCGGGGAGGACACCCCCGAGGCCAAGGCCCAGCGGGAGGCCGAGAAGGCCGCCGGGAAGCAGTGCCGCTCCTGGCTGAGCATGGCCCGCAACTTCGCGGCCAACAAGATGCCCGCCCAGGCCCGCGAGTACCTCGCCAAAATCAAGGAGAAGCACCCCGGCACCGAGTGGGCCAGGAAGGCCGACGCCATGCTCGCCGAGCTGGACGCCGGGCCCAAGAAGCCCGAGAAGAAGAAGGAAAAGAAGTAGCCAGCTCGTGACGCCCTCCTCTGCGAAGAGAATCGGACTTTCGACACTCGCGATCTTGCTCTTTGCCGCCGCCGCCCGCGCCGGCGCGCCGCCCATCCCCGAGGGCGCGGGCAGCTTCGTCTTCGTCGACAAGAAAGGCAGCGCCGACCGCCCGGTCAGGGTCTGGACCTGGAAGCCGCCGGGCTTCGGCGCCCAGACGCCGATACTTTTCGTGATGCACGGCACCGGCCGCAACGCGGAGGGCTACCGGGACAGCTGGACCCGCCACGCCCGCCGGGGCCGCGCGCTGCTGCTGGCCCCGGAGTTCTCCGAGCTCTACTACCCGGGCAGCAAGTGGTACCAGATGGGCAACCTGCGCCGCTCGGCCCTCATCAGCGCGCTGGAAGTCCGCGACTGGGCCAGGCTGCGCGCGCTATTGCGCAGCGCGCTCGCGAAGAAGAAGCCCGGACCGCTGAAACGTATTGCCGGGCGCGTCCCCGCCGAGCAGCTCGCCGCTTTCAAGGCGGCGCTGGCCGCGAAGACGCTCTCCGACGCGCACAAGCTGGCGCTGCTCAAGACCGTAAACGGGATAATCGACGACGGGGACTTTTACGCGAAAGCGAGCTTCCCCGACCCCCCGCGCGCCGCGCGGGACATCCTCAAGGACGAGGAAAGGCGCAAGCAGGCCGCCGGGAAGAAAAAGAAGAAGTCAAAGGACAAGGGCCTCACCGGGAGCCGGCTGCGGCGTCTGAACCGCGCGCTCGTAGATGCCGCGCTGCCGGGGTGCTTCAGGCCTCCCCGGCGCGGCCGCAACGAGCGCGCCAGGTGGACCTACCTCGCCGTCGAGCGTCTTTTTGATCACGTCGTGAAGAAAACCGGCAGCCGTCGCAAGGGCTACGTCATCTACGGGCACTCCGCCGGCGCGCAGTTCGTCCACCGCCTGCTGATATTGGTCCCGGAGTGCCGCGCGGAGCGCGCCGCGGCGGCCAACGCCGGCAAGTACCTCTGGCCGGACTTCGACGTCTCGTTCCCCTACGGCCTGGGCGGCGCGCCGGGCGTCGGGCGGCGCGCGTTGGGCAGGACGCTCTCGCGCAGGCTGTTCGTACTCGTCGGCACCAGGGACACCGAAGAGAGCGAAAAAAAGGACCCCGACCTGCCCGTCTCGGACGAGGCCATGAAGCAGGGCAGGAACCGCCTGGAGCGCGCCCGGAACTTCGTGAAGGCCGCGCGCAAGCTGGCGGCCGAACACAAGAGCAAGCTCGGCTGGGAGCTCCGCGAGGTGCCCGGCGTGGCCCACAGCAGCTCCGGCATGTCGCCGGAGGCCGCGGCGGCGCTGTTCGGGGAGAAGTAGGCTCCTGCCGCCGGAGTTCCCAAGACATCCCTCTTGCCCCTTTCCAGCGTGAAGGGGTATAATACTTGGGGAGGCCCCATGAATATGGGCGAGGTCGAAGGGCCCGAGAAACCCAAGCGCTCGAAGCGCCTGTATGTGTATTGGGGTGTGGCGCTGACTCTACTCATTGCTGTCGGTCTCTTCTCTTGGCTGGTGGTGATGCCGTACTTGCAGGCGCGCAGCGCAGTGCTGCATTGTGTGTCACATCCTGGTGACCTTACGGGAGTGGCTGCCACCCCGCATCACGCTCTGGTCTCGCTCAGGTCGGTTCGAACCGGTGTGGAGAAGCTTGGGGGCGAGGAGGCTGCCGTCAGTAAGTTGGCGATTTACCTTCGCTTTCCAGGTAGGCTGACTCCTCATCGACCAATCGTTGCCCTGATGCTGGGTGTGTGCGGCAAGCGAGCGACTCCGGAACTCATGCGGTTGCTGCAATGGGATGACAGTTGGGTTGTACGTTGGAGAGCTGCGGATGCCCTGGCTGAGATTCGCGACCGCCGTGCCAGCGAGGTATTGGTCGTCGCACTAGGAGACAATAACAAAGTCGTGCGCTGGTGGGCTGCGATAGCTTTGGGCAGATTAGGTGACGAAAGGGCGCTCAAGCCGCTAGCAGACATGGTCGGAACCAGTGACGAAACCTGCCCTTCGCGCCTGTATGTAGTGGAAGCGCTTCAGGAGATTGGTGAACCAGCCGTTGATGCGCTCAGGAGAGCTGTGCAGGATGATGAACCTGCTGTCTCCAAGGCCGCCGCAGAAGCACTGAAGAAGATTCGAGAGAAGAAGGTGTT
The DNA here is from genome assembly GCA_964581145.1 of uncultured Planctomycetia bacterium. Lineage (GTDB taxonomy): Bacteria > Planctomycetota > SZUA-567 > JAKLDR01 > JAKLDR01 > CAZONU01. The sequence continues at coordinate 11,282 of CAZONU010000068.1, read as the reverse complement.
CGCCAAGCCTCCGGAGCCGTTTGAAGCAGTGCTGCTCGACCGCGTCGCCTATTGGCGAGTGCTCGACCCGGGGAAGACGTACGGGCTGACGCTTGAGCGTGAGGCCGTTGTCGAGCCTCTACCGAAGGAGCTCTGGGTTCACAAGGTCACGCAGAGGATTCCTGACCTCACGGACCGTGCCAGCTGGAAACGATGGGCCAGAGGAGCAGGCATAAAGGGAAGAATGCAGGACAACGATGGCCAATGGTCGTTCGAAAGCGGCAGTCGTGGCATTACGGTATTTGGCGAGGGCATGCGCCTGATAACCTATGGCGACACCAATTCGCCCGCAGAGGGGCTCGTCAGAGACGCCGCCAAGAAAACCACCATGCGTCAGGTGAGAGACAAGGGCGAGGCCGAGATGCGGGCAATGGGTTGGTGGCCAAAGGGAATAGACCCAGAGCCAGTCGCATGTGGGCCGACGTTGACGTCGTGGGGCGGCGAAAGCTATGTTTCGTACCTCACGGCGGAGTACCGCGGGCGGATCGAGGGAAGGCTGGTAGACGGCCCCGGCCTGTTCTATCGGATAAAGACAGTTGTGACCGGTTCGGTGTACCTAGCTGAGCTGCGCTGGGCGGAAACAGAGCGCTTCAGGGAGCTTGAGTGCAGGTCTATTCATGAAGCGTTCGAAGCTCTCAACCGGGGTCATGCACAGCCGCTCCCCAAACAGTGCGTTGGGTCACAGGCCAAGTTCGTCGGAATCGTGTATTGGATCAACGAGACCCCCGCGGAATTTGTCCACCCGTTTCACAAGTTCCGGCTGACCACGCCCAAGGGGTACCACTACGACGCTTACGTCTCTGCGATCAGGGGCAAGTACTTCAAGAATCCCAAGTGCCAAGTCGTCATCAAGGAGTTAGCGGAAGCGAAGAAGAAAGCCAAAGCCAAGAAGTCGGAGAACTAGTCAGAGATGACCACCCCCACCCCCTGTAATGGTCCAGGTGGCAAGGAAGAAGGATGAGTACTGAGATGACCGCCCCCGCCCCTTCCTCAGTATCCTCACTCCCCGAGCAATCTCCACAGGGGCGCGGCACTGTGGAAACGAAGCGGTCGAAGGGGATGATCGTCTGGCTGGTGGTTGCTCCCGCAGTGCTCCTACTCGCGGCCTTGGCAGGCGTGAACTGGAAGGTGTTCCACCTGGCCTACTGCAAGCAGTTGATGAGCAGCAAGGACTTTACCAGGCGAACCGAGGGGCTCAAGATGGCGCTTGCAGGCCACATCCGCAAGGGTATGCCCGTGGAGGAGGTCCGTGCCATACTGGCACCCGCCGGCTTTACTGAAACCGATTGGGTAGGGGGCTCCGGGACACCAACGCTTCGCCGCCAAACGGTGTACGTGGAGGGTTTGGGCTTCGCTGCCCTGTTGGGCTTCGACGAAGACGACCGACTGCACTCTGTTTCTAGATTCGTTCCGGAGAACACGCTGACAGAGGCGGAGCACCGCGAGTACGTTAGGACCGTCCGCCGGGCAGCCGCCGACGCCCTCAAGAAGATGAAAACGACCACGCAGAGAGGCTAATCGGAGTGACCACCCCCGCCCCTTGCCCACGGGAGTCTGAGTCGCCACAGGGGGCCGCCACTGTGGATACGAAGCGCAGCTTAGGCGGCTTCTACATAACCACAGGGGTGGTTCTAGCTCTTCTGGTGGGCTTCTACTTCTCCTGGGTCCCGCTGAAGAGGCAGTACTGGGCAAAGGAGTTTTGTTCCGCTGACACGTGGAAGAAGAGACACTTCGCCATGCACAAACTCACCGCACTCGGTCCCGACGCGCTTCCCGCCATCGAGGGGCTGCTGGATCCGCGGGACAAGAAGATGTGCTACAAGACGCTGGACACGCTGGGCTATCATGAGAACGACATTACGTGGATGCTGCCCCTGTTGATGGAGCGAGTATGTAGCAGCGACAAGAAGACGGCGGGAATGGGCATAGTGGCGGCTGCAAGAGCGGGTGAGGTCAAAGGGATTCCAGATTGGTACAGTTACGAAGGCGCGGACCCCTCTGCCTATTCAGGAGTCACTGATCCGAGAGAGATTCAGCGATTGGATTACGATGATTCGGTCATCGTGAGCACCTACCCACTCCGGGACGACCTGCCCGTCTCGGACGAGGCCATGAAGCAGGGCAGGAACCGCCTGGAGCGCGCCCGGAACTTCGTGAAGGCCGCGCGCAAGCTGGCGGCCGAACACAAGAGCAAGCTCGGCTGGGAGCTCCGCGAGGTGCCCGGCGTGGCCCACAGCAGCTCCGGCATGTCGCCGGAGGCCGCGGCGGCGCTGTTCGGGGAGAAGTAGGCTCCTGCCGCCGGAGTTCCCAAGACATCCCTCTTGCCCCTTTCCAGCGTGAAGGGGTATAATACTTGGGGAGGCCCCATGAATATGGGCGAGGTCGAAGGGCCCGAGAAACCCAAGCGCTCGAAGCGCCTGTACGTGTATTGGGGTATGGCGCTGGCGCTTCTGGTCACAGTGGGGCTCTTCTCGTGGATGGTGGTAGTGCCGGTGTGGAGAGTGAAGCTAGCTGTTGAACGTTGCCAGATCGCCAAGCTCAATGCCGATGATGACGTCAGCGCTCTGTGTCGTCAAGAGGTCCAGGCGTTGGGTGGGCCAAGTTGCACTGCCCGCAGATTCGCGATCTACCTCATGCTGCCGAGGCGGTGGGTTCCCCTGAATCCAATGGCTGTGAGAATGCTGGGTTCTTGCGGTATAGAGGCCGTGCCCAGCCTGATCAAGCTGCTGAAGAGCGGGGAAACGGATGATGTGCGCATTTCAGCAATTGCATGCTTGGGGAGCCTTGGAGATGACCGCGCCGTTGAACCGCTCATCGACACACTCAAGGACAAGAGTCCGTGGATCAGATACGTGGCAGCGGACAGTCTGGGGCAACTCGGCGACGCCCGAGCTGTCAGGCCGCTTATGGCCGCTCTTGACGATGTCCCCCACAACACGAGAGTGAAGGTTGGCGAAAATGCGGGGGGATACGTGCCAGGCGTTGCGCCCACTGCTGCGTTGGCCCTGGGCGAAATCGGGCCGACTGCAAAGGAGGCCATCCCCGCTCTACAGAAGGCGGCAGCAAGGGGACATCCTGGCCTGAAGACCGCAGCGGAATACGCTCTGAAGCAGATCCGTGCCCCTCAGCAGAAGGACAAGTAACGCATGACCGCCCCCGCCCCTTCCGGACTGGTTAAGCGCTCTAGGCGCATCTACATCTATTGGGGAATCGCGCTCACGTTGCTGGTCACAGTCGGCCTGGTGTGCTGGCTGGTGGTGGTGCCGGTGACGGAGGTGCGTACGGCAGTGCGCCGCCTGAAGTCGGTGACAAACGAGGCCACCCGAAATTGGTCCAAGAGACCATGGCCGGCTGACTACTGGGTACTCGCCAAGGATGAAACGCGTTGGGAAATCGTTTCGAAGGAGGGCGTGATACCCTTGGGGGGCCCGGAACAGGCTGCCAGAGCTGTCTCGCTCTACCTGCGTGCTCCTGAGAGCCTCGCTCCTGACAAGGCGCTAGCCCTGGTGCTGGCCGGCGCCTGCGGCGATGATGCTTCGCCGCTAGTACCACTGATCATCTCCTTCCTGGAGGACAACGACCGAGGCATGCGCTCGGCTGCGGTCGTGGCATTGGGACGCATTGGAGATGCGAGAGCTGTGGAGCACCTTCTGCCGCTGCTGACCAGTGGTGGGAAGCGTCCGCTGTGCTGGCATGCGATAGAGGCTTTGGGTCGAATCGGCGACAGACGCGCAGTCGGTCCCTTGATCACAGCACTCCAGGACCGGACCAGACCCGACCGTTGCGCCCTGGCAGAAGCACTGGGGAAGATAGGTGGGCAGCATGCCGTACAGGCCCTGATAGCGGCGCTGGCAGACGAGGACCGCTATGTTCGTCAGTCCGCTGCTGAAGGACTGGGAGGCAGCCGCGACACTAGAGCTGTGAAGCCGCTTGAGGTCGCACTAGTGGACAAGGAAGAAGACGTTCGAAAGGCTGCCGCTGAAGCTTTGAAAAAGATTCGAGAGAAGAGCGAGGCGAAAGAGAAGGAAGCCAAGCAGCCATGACCGCCCCCGCCTCTTCACCACGGGAGTCTGAGTTGCCACAGGGGGACCTGGACCCGCCCACGCTTCTCAAGTTTCGTCGTATTGTGTGGGCCATAGCAGGTCTTGCTGCAGCTGCAGCATACTTGGTGGCGCTTGCGCGTTGGCAGTGGCCCGCTCGGGACTCATGGGCCTCTCTGAGCGAGTGCGCCATATGGGGTCACTGGATCGTCCGGTTCGCGGCGGCTCTACCTTTCATCTTGACTCCACTGCTGCTCGCACCGGTCTTCGCGAGCGAGAAAGAACGCGGCACCGTCGAAGCGCTGTGCTTGACGCCATTGTCCCGCCGGACACTCGTCCGTGGGCGCGTGAACACGGCATGGCGCCCCGTCCTGTGCTACGTCATTGCCACGCTGCCGCTGGTCATGTTCCTGCCACGGTCCACGTACTCGCTCGCCCCGTTGGCAAGGGCGTGTCCTGGCGGCATGATGTTTTCCAGGATTGCGGCGATGGTGTACTGGAAGTTCCCTGAGGTACTGGGCCCCTCTTGGAAGACAGCCTTCTCTGGCGCCGCGGCCTGGGCCGGCCTGCTGGTGCAGACCTGGGCGCTGATGTGGATTGTTGCAGCGATTTCTCTGCGCGCGCGGGATCGCCTCCGCTCGCTGATCTGGGGTTTCGCCGCTTCTGGGGTGGTCGTCGTGCTGACCTTCGTTTCTTTCGAGACCATTCAGCAGATGTGCTTCCGCGGCACCATATTATGTAGATTCCCGCGCACGCTGATTCTATCGGTCACCGTCGGGCAGGCAGCGTTCTTCGGACTCCTGGGCCTGTGGTTGCGGCGACTTCTTCCGCAGCGCTTTGACGAGTGGGCCTTGGGAGAGAAGAGGCCGGAGAAGCCATGACCGCCCCCGCCGGCTGATGCCCCTCAGCGCCCGCCGATCAACTCCAGCTGGTCCTTCCACCAGGCCTTCCACTTGGCGGGGTCCTCGCCGAACTCCTTCTTGAGGCGCTTGACCTCCGTCTTGGCGACGCGCCAGTGCTCGATCTTCGCGGCCATGGGGTAGGCGGTCTGCTCGTCGTTCTTGATGCGCACGGTGGCCAGGCTGCCCAGCACCCAGACGGCGTTGGGCGTGAAGGTCCCGGACCCGGCGTGCTGCTCCCAGGCGGCGATCACGTCGGGGGCCAGCTCGGCGTCGCCCAGGCTGGGCACGGCGCAGAGCGCGGCCCGGGCCATCTCCGGGTCCTCCGAGGCCAGCAGGCGCTCGAGGTCCCCGCGGACCATGTTGCTCACCCCCTGGCTGCGGTCGTGCCGGTGAAGGCCGCCCAGCCCGTGGAGCGCCGACTCCACCAGCTTGGGGTTCTTCGAGTCCAGGCAGGCCATCAGCAGGGGGATCGCCGCGGTGTCCACCGGGCCGAGGTCCCGGCCGTCGGGCTTGCCGGTCAGGCTGCCGGCCATCCAGGCGGCGCGCGCCCGGGTGCGCTCGGTCCCGTCCTGCAAGCCGGCGATCACCGCCTTCCAGACGGCGGCGCGCAGCGGGCCCACGGCCATGCGCAGCTTCCTGGTCTTCTCGGAGTAGTCCCGGCCCGCCCCGGTCCTGAAGAGCTCCAGAATCTCTTCGGGGGTGGAAAGGCCGGGGAGCTCCTTCACCGTGGGGCCGAAGGAGCCGGTGGGCGCGAGGAGTCTGGGCGGCGGCGGCGCGGGCGGCTGCGGGGAGTTGGGCGGGGCCGCCGGGCTGACGGGCGCGACCGAGACCGGGGGAAGGTTGGGCCTCTGCCGCCGGCGCCACTCTTTGTAGAAGCGGGCGGCCACCGGCGCCAGCAAGGCCAGGGCCAGGAGCGCCGCGACCAGCAGCCCGCTGGCCAGGGCCATCGACAGCCACCAGCGCCGCGGCGGCTTCCGGGGGTAGGGGTCCTCGGCGGACACGGGCTGACTCCTCGCCTAGCAGGCCGTTGAAAAATGGAGCGCCCCGGCGGCGGGGTCAAGGGGCCGCCCCCCGGCGGCTACTTGAATATGCTCTTGAGGCGCTTCCACAGGCCGCCGGCCATCATCTTGTCGGCGGCCTGGACTGTTTCCCGGATGACCTCGAGCACGTCGCCGTCGCCGGCCCAGTTGCGCCTGATCACTTCCGGGTCGACCACGTTGAGCATGCGGTGCAGCACCCAGGCGGAGAGGGCGATGTCGTCGACGAAGGCCACCGGGCCGAAGATGGCCTCGGGCAGGAGGTCCAGCGGAGAAACAAAGTAGGCGATGACCATGCCCAGCCGGACCTTCTCGGCGACGGGCACGTCTTTCTCGACCATCAGCCGGCAGAGCAGATGAAAAAGGTCCGGCGCGAGCATGAGCACCTTGGCCCACTTGTGGGCCCGGCCGCTCCTGCTCTTGATCCACCTGCGCATCCGGACGCGCAGCTTCCTGTAAAAACCCTTCTGCGCCGCGGGCTCCACCAGGACGATGGGGTACTCGGGCGCGGGGACGATGACCGCGAGCGGCACCGCCGCCTTCTTCGCCGGCTTCTTCTTTCCGGCGGGCTTCTTCCTGGCCGGCTTCCTGGCCTTCTTCGCGGGTTTCTTCTCGGGTTTCTTCGCGGCGATCACGGAGGGCTCCCCCTTCCGGGCACGAGCCTAACGGCCCGGCGCGCGGCGGTCAAGGGGCCCCCACGAACTCCGCGGGGTCGGACTCTCGCGCGGCGTCGAGAACGGCGGCGATGCGGGGTCGGAAACGCTTTGTGCCGGTCACTTGGGAACGCCCTCTTTCTTCTCGGCGGCTCTCATCTTCTCTGCGGCCTTGATCTTCTTCAGTGCCGCGGCGGCGCTCCAGCAGACCACTTCGTGGTTGTCGCTGCAGAGCCTTTCCAGCTCGGGCACGGCTTCGGGGACCGGCGGCGAGGTCTCCCCCAGGGCCATTGCCGCCCGCGCCCGGATTTCCCAGTCGGGGTTCCCCAGCGCGCGGACCAGGGCGCGGCTGCCGGGCTCGCCGCAGGACTCCAGCGCGTAGACCGCTCCGGCCTTCAGCTTCTTCCCGGGCACCAGCGCCTCGGGAAGTCGCAGATAACGCTCCAGCCGCGCCGCGGCCAGCCGGGGACCGCCCAGCCTCTGGAGGAGGGAGGGCGGGCGCCTGTCACCGAGCATCACCACCGACCCGGGGTGAGTCGCCCGATGGCAGGGGTCGTACCAGTAGGTGGGGTCGCTGGATTTCTCGGGGGGCGGGCCGCTGGGGAGCTTCCTGAAAAGGGTCTGCCCTAAGGGCTCCCATTCCCGGAGCGCCCGGTGCGTATCCACCAGCGGCCAGGCCACCGCGCCGGCGAACCAGGCCAGTCCCAGGACCGCCAGCATGGCGACGGTCCAGCCGATGATCGCGCGCCTCGACGGGCCGGACTTCTTGGCTTCGGGCGGCTGCTCGTCGCTCACTCCGCGCCGCTCCCGTACCTGGCCCGGCCCTCGCGCTCCCACCAGTCGAGGAGGCGGCGTCGGGCTTCGACCAGCTCCAGCTTGGGCGGGGGCATCCCGGTGGACTTGGCTATCAGGGGCTCTTCGGTCAGCAGGTCCGCGGCTACGAACGCCTGCCAGGCGACCGCCGGATCGTTGTCCTGGGCCAGCTCGACCAGCAGGGGCAGGGCCCAGGTCGCGTTCTTGGACCTGAGGGCCAGCGCGGCCACGCAGCGAGCCGCCTCATTCCTTGAGCGCAGCAGGCGGCGGAAGGCGGGAAGCGCCGGCGGTCCGAGGTCCGCGAGCCGGACGGCCTGCGCCAGTTCCGGACAGCCCCGAAGGTAAGCGGCAGGATTGGCCGTCAACTTGACGGCCTCGGCTTCGATCTCGTCGCGCCGCTCGGCGGCCGGCGGGATGCCTTTCGTCCTGCCGTGGGGAAGCCCGCGCTCAATCCGCCATGCCGAGTACCGCACCCGCAGGGGCGTCCAGACCCAGGCGATGATCATGACCAGCGCCACGGCGGCGACCGTGCCCAGGCAGAACGGCAGGATGCTGCGGCGTTTTTTGTCGGCTGGCGGCGCGTCAATCACCGGATACTCCTCTGGATACAGCATACCTCCGGCTCACCCCCGGAGTCAAGGCTTACCTCGGGGTTTCGGGTTTCGGGTTTGGGGTTTTGGCCGCGGAGCCGGCCGCCGCTCTTCATCCCTAAACCCTAGACCCCATACCCGAGACCCCTGCAAAATGCTCTCAGCCATCCGCCGGAAAATCCGGAAAATCTTCCCGCTGAAACCGCGTCGGTTCGGCTTCTTCCGGGCGGCGGGCGACCGGCTACTCCGGCTCCGCGGCCAGAATCTTCTTCAGCCCGGCCGCCAGCGGCGGCAGGTCCCCGGTCACCGTGTTCCATACCTGGTCGAGGTCCACGTCGAAATAGGCGTGGATCAGCCGGTTCCTCATCCCCACGATGTCCCGCCAGGGGATCCGCGGGTGCCGGTCCCTGGCCTCCGCGCTGACCCGCGAGGCGGCCTCGCCGAGAATCTCCACGCACTTGACCAGCCCCAGGACCAGCAGGCGGTCGCCGTCCAGGTCCGCGCGGCCCTTGCCCCGGATGAAGCCCGCGGCCTCCCCGGCCGCGTCCAGCATGTGCCGCATGCGCACGCGGTCAGGCTCGGGCATACTGCACCTCGCTGCCCCTGACCGCCTCGTCGCGGAAGTAGCGGCTGAGCTCCGCCGCCGTGCGCAGGTCCACCTTGTGGCCGAGCATCTCCGAGAGCTCGCGCTCCAGGGCGGCCATGCGCAGCATGCCCACGGTGTGCCCCGGCTCGAACTCCACCAGCACGTCCACGTCGCTGTCGGGCCGGAAGTCCTCGCGGAGGATCGAGCCGAACAGGCTCAATCGCGCGATGCGGTTGCGCCGGCAGAACCCGGCGATGCCCTCCTCCGGGAAATCGATGCCGTGATGAGTCATGGCGCCTCCCTCTCGACAATAGGATACCCCGTCCACCGTCCCCGGTCAACCCCTGAGCATACCTCCCGCTCCCCGGCGGAGTCAAGGCTTACCTCGGGGGTTCGGGGTTCGGGGCTCGGGGCTCGGATACGAGCCCCTTGCCCCCGCCGGGGTTGGGGCGGTATAATGCGAGTGGAGCGGGGAATGGAAAGGGAGGCCGGGCCATGGTGAATTACTTCACCGGTTTCCGCCGGAAAAGCCTCAATCATTTCGTGGGGGGTACAAAAAGGAGTGCGCTACTCCGAAGGGCAAAGAGCCTGACGTCAAGAAGCTCCTTATGCTCAAGGCGGTCTATGAAGCCAAAGGAGACTCCGCTAAGATCGTCGCAATCAACCGCGAGATCGTGAAGCGGAATCCCCACGACGAGATGGCTTCGCGGGAACTGGCCGCGCACCTGGTGAAGCAAGGCAAGATGAAGGAAGCGCTACCTCTGCTTGAGTCGCTTGCAGCTATTCCCGGTGAGAACCGCAAGAAGTATGCAGAGGTGCTGGTACGCCAGTACCTGAAGGAGGGCAAAGACAAAGAAGCAGTCAAGTGGGTGAAGGTCCTCAAGAGCCCGTCTGTCGTTACGTATAGACGGGTTATCAAGCTCTATATGCGGGCCAAGAAGACTGACTTGGCGCTTAATGAGTACGACGAAGCCATTAAGAACGCAGAAGCACTCAACGATGCCTGCCAGTTCCGCTTGGAGAAGGCCATGCTATTGGCGAAGGAAGGCAGGAAAGCCGAGGCCCGCAAGGAGTATGAAGCCTTGGTTAAGACCAAGAACTGCCCGGAACACCTCGTAGACCAAGCCAAGCAGGCGATTAAGCACCTTGGCAGCAAGTAGGCTGGGAACACTCGCCCGGGAGGTCTGAGCCCGGCTCCCTCAGAGAAGTGTCTAGCCAGCCCATACTTCGCTCAGGAGATACGAACGTTAGTCGCTGGGGGAATGGGGGGATGTTTTCCGGGCGGCTCAGTTATTCCGCCTCTCTCCCGTACTTCGCCTTGCCCTCGCGCTGCCACCATTCAAGGAGCCGTCGGCGACAGGCGACCCGCGACTCCTCCGGCTGGTCTTTAACCGTGGGCCCCAATATGCGGTCGTTGCCCACCAGGAGGTCTGCCGTGATCAGCGCGTGCCAGGCAGTCTCCTTGTCGTCGTCTTGGGCGAGTTCAATGAGCATTGGCATGGCCCAAGTCGATTCTCCAGCAGCCAGCGCAAGCATTGCCGTGTTACCGAGCCTTGACGAGCGCAGGAACCGGCGCCAGGTGCTGCGCGCCGCAGGCCCGGCCTCCATGAGATAGATGATGTGCTTTGCCTCCGGGCAGTCCCGAAAGAACGCCTCGGGATCAGCCCTGAAGGCCAACAGCCCCTTCCTGAGGTAATCTCGTTCTTCGGCGGGCGTCGTGGCGCGTTTCGGCCTGACGAAGGGAGTGTTTCTGTCAACCCGCCACGCACTGTAGCGCACCCTCACTGGCGTCCAGGCGAAGTAGAACAGCGCGAATAGCGAGAGAGCCACGCCTGTGGCGACACAGAAGGCCCGCATTCGCTTAGAGTGGGGTCTGGCGGGAGGACCGGGGTTTGGAGAAGTCGGAATGGTCACAGGTTGGCCCTCCGCATGTGCCCGAACCTGGATGTGGATGGATATTATATAGGCAATGGTGTCTAGAGCAATGGCGTACTATCCCAAAACTCATCCGCACACATCACGACGCCCTCCTGCAATAGAACTTCAATAACCCGCCCAGCCGTTTTCGACATTCGACCGCGTACTATCCCAAAACTCATCCGCACCCATCATGACGCCCTCCGGCAGTAGAACTTCAATAACCCGCCCAGGCGTTTCTTGCACTCGACCGGTCCGTGGGCAGGTTGCTCTTCCACAGGCGGCCTGATCAGGCGATTGTCCAGGCCCTGGTGGTTTCGCTCTGTGTGGTAGTGCTCGATGTATTCACTGTCCCCCTTCCCGAAATTCCTGACTGATTAAGGCAGGAAATGACCGGAGTAATTCGCGTCTCCGGTGGGGCCAGGGCGCCCGCCGGCGACGGTGAAGGTCCGGGGTTCCCGTTTGGCGCGGTCGGGCGTTCCGCGGTTCCATCGGGCCAATAAAGACCACAATCAGGGTCTCGGGTTTAGGGTTTCGGGTTTGGGCCGCGGAGCCGGCCGCCTCTCTTCATCCCTGAACCCTGAACCCTGAACCCCAGACCCTCGTGAAACCTTGTTAGTCACCCGCGGAAAATCTCCGGAAAAATCGCTTTGAAATCGCGTCACTTAGCGTCTTCCGGGCGGCAGAAACTTCCGCTCCATGGCT